>NZ_CP089391.1:340000-680000 GCF_027594865.1 Bradyrhizobium xenonodulans | reverse complement strand
ATGCCGGCGAGATGCTCGGCGCGCTCGCTCGACGGCTTCTTGGCGGCGTGCAGGGGAAAGCCGAGGAACGCGAGCCCCTTCACATCAGGCAGCGGCGCCTTGGATTGCGCCTGCGACGTCATGCGTCCGCCGAACGATTTTCCGCCGGCGACAAGCGTCACGCCGGGACACAGCCGCGCCGCCTCCTCGACCGCCGCGCGGATGGCGGCGTGCGCGACGGCCGGCTGGTCGGGGCGCCCCAGTTTCTTTTCCATGTAGGGAAAATTGAAGCGGAGCGTCGCGATGCCCCGTTCCGCAAGGCCCATCGCGACCTTTTCCATGAAGGCATGCCGCATGTCGGCGCCCGCGCCATGCGCCAGGACATAGCAGGCACGCGCGCTGTCCGGCTGCGTCAGAATCGCCGAGACCGTGCCGATGCGCTCGATGTCGAGCTTGAGCTCTTTGGTTTTGACGGCTTGGGTTTTGACGGCCACAATCAGATATCCCGACAGACGCGTTTCCGGCCGCCTTGGTACCGTCACCGGCGCAGCCTGAAAACACAATAATTGCCGCGGCCGACTAGCCTACGAAGCCGGGACCGCATCAACCGAGGTAATCATGTCCTATCGCTCCTCCTGGATGACCGAAGAGCTTGACGTTTTTCGCGACCAGTTCCGGAAGTATCTGACCAAGGATCTGGCACCGCATGCCGAGAAATGGCGCGAGCAGAAGATGGTCGACCGCTTCGCTTGGCGCGGGCTCGGCGAGATGGGTGCGCTGCTGGCGAGCGTACCCGAGGAATATGGCGGCCTCGGTGCCACCTTCGCCTATGACGCGGCGGTGCTGGACGACCTCGAAAGCACCGTGCCGGAGCTGACGACCGGCGTCTCCGTGCACAGCGCCATCGTCGCGCATTACATCCTCAATTACGGCTCGGAGGAGCAGAAGAAGCGCTGGCTGCCGAAGATGGCCTCGGGCGAGATGGTCGGCGCCATCGCCATGACCGAGCCCGGCACCGGCTCGGATTTGCAGGCCGTGAAAACCACGGCCAAAAAACAGGGCAATTCCTACGTCATCAACGGCCAGAAGACGTTCATCACCAATGGCCAGGCCGCCGACCTCGTCGTCGTGGTCGCGCGCACCGGTGAAGCCGGTGCCAAGGGCATCTCGCTGATCGTGGTCGAGACATCTGGCGCGGACGGCTACAAGCGCGGGCGCAACCTCGACAAGATCGGCCTGCATGCCTCCGACACGTCCGAGCTGTTCTTCGACAATGTCACGGTCCCGCCGGAAAACCTGCTCGGCAAGGAGGAAGGCCAGGGGTTCGTCCAATTGATGCAGCAATTGCCGCAGGAGCGCCTCGCGCTCGCGGTCGGCGCCGTCGCCGCGATGGAGCGCGCCGTCAAGCTCACCGTCGATTACACCAAGGAGCGCAAAGCGTTCGGCAAGCCGCTGATGGATTTCCAGAACACCGCCTTCACGCTCGCCGAGCGCAAGACCGAGGCGATGATCGCACGCGTCTTCGTCGACTGGTGCATCGAGCGCCTGGTCGCAAGAGACCTCGACACCGTCACGGCGTCGATGGCGAAATACTGGTGCTCGGACAAGCAGGTCCAGACCGCCGATGAATGCCTCCAGCTGTTCGGCGGCTACGGCTACATGCAGGAATATCCGATCTCGCGCATCTTCATCGATTCCCGCATCCAGAAGATCTATGGCGGCACCAACGAGATCATGAAGCTCTTGATCGCAAGGTCGTTGTAGCGCAGCACGTCTCGTCCGCTCATTTTGCGGCGCGCCACTCCGCAAAATCCTCCTCGACTGCCTCGGCCGCGGCCTTTGCCGCGCCGTAGAGCCAATCCGCCTTGCGCGCTCCGACGTCGGCGAGGATTTTTTCGGACGCGCCCTTCGTCGCGGCATGGATCGCCCCGATGTCGAAGCCCATGGCGCGCAAGAGGTCGAGCTTGAGCCTCCCGACCGGACGGTCGCCGAGATCCACCTTGCGCGAATCCGGGGCAATCCGCCGGAGGATGAAGCCGCCGTCGAGCGCCAGATGCGGATCGGGGGCGCGGTATGCTCCGGTCGCAAGCGACATGAAGCGCGGCTCGCTCTTGATACCGAGCGCCCAATCCCACGCCGACGGCACCAGTGCCTTGGCCTCCCTGACGATCTGGCCGCCGCACCACTGTGCGATTGCGACGTAGCGCGGCCTGCCCAGGCTGCCGTTGCCGTTCCTGCGCGAGGCGAAGCGGACCAACGAGGCGCCCGGCGGCAGGCTGCCCTTGAGAGCGGATGCGACATGCCGCGGCGGCTTCGCATCCGGATACGCCTTCACGTCGCGCCAGAATTTTGCACGATCCTGATCGGAGCAGGCAACATAGCTCCGCATCCACGTTTCATGCTCGTCCAGGAGCGCAGGATGCGGCTGCATCACGCCCCGCCTGTAACCGTCGAGAATGACGGCCGCGGCCTCACGGCTGCCGACTGCCATGTCCTGCGCGAGCCGGGCACTCGTTGCCAGGCGCACCAGGTCGAACGGATAGGGCATGATTGCGGCCTCGTCGAAATCGTTGACGCCCCAGACGAGGCGTCCCTCCAGGTCGCGCCAGGTCCCGTAATTTTCGGTATGGGTGTCGCCGACCGAGAGAACGCGCGGCGCGGCCTTCAGCGCGGGGTGGATCGTCTCGATGCGCCGTGCCCAGCGGAAATAGGTCGCGCGCAGGAAGATGAACGCGCTCTTCCGCATGCGCTTGTGCTTGTGGGCGAGATCGCTCTCGACGACACGGCATTGGCTGCGCAGCCACGCTTCGAATTCGGCGTTGTCGTCGTGAAATCGCATGTGATTCAGCCCAGTGACTTACGACGCTATCTCATCCGCTTGTCGGCGGCGACGAAGTCGATGAAGGTCCGCACCTTCGCGGAGAGATATTTGCGGCTTGGATAGACCGCGAACAGCTTTCCCTCGAAAATGATCTGCTTGGACATGACGTGCTCGAGACGGCCGGCGGCGATGTCGTCGGTGACCAGCCATTTCGGCAGGAAGGCGAGACCCATGCCTTCGAGTGCCGCCAGGTGCAGCAGCGTTTCGTTGGCGCTGCGCAGCACCGGATTCAGCTTGACGGTTTCGGTGCCGTGCTCGCCGGCGAAAGAGAAGCTCTCGCCGGGATAAAGCGCATAATGCAACAGCGCCTGGCCGGCGATATCGGCCAGCTTGGTCGGGCGCCCGACGCGTTTGAGGTAGGCGGGTGCGGCGACCATGTAGAATGGGACCCTGGTGATGGGACGCGCGATCAGCGCCTCGTCGGGCGCCCCGGTCGCGCGCAGAGCAAGGTCAAAACCTTCCTCGACCAGATTGACCAGCCGTCCGCTGAGATCGACGTCGAGGCGCACCTCGGGATAGCGCGCCTGATAGTCCGCCAGCACGCCCGCGAAGATCGCATTCGCCATCCATACCGGCGCGGTCAGCCGCAGCGTGCCGTGCGGAACGACGGTCGCGTGGCTGACGGCGGCCTCGACCTCGTCGAGCGAATCGAGCATCTGCCGCGTTTGCTCGAAATAGAGCGTCCCGCTCTCGCTCAGGCTGACGCGCCGGCTGGTGCGGTTGAGCAGCCGCGTGCCGAGCCGCTTCTCGAGCTGCATCACATGCTTGCTCGCCATGGCGGGCGAGATGCGCAGGCGCTGCGCCGCGGTCGCGAAGCTCTTCAGCTCGGCCACCAGGCAGAACACTCTCATGCTGACCAGGGAATCCATGAAATCATCAACATCCAAGAAATGAACCCATCCCGGAACGCATAATGATCAAATATGGCGAAACCATCAAATGGTGGCGACGCTCACATTTCGGAGAACCACCATGTCCACCACCGCTCTCGAGACCCGTGCTCCCGGCCGCGCCCTTCGCATCGGCCTGTGGGCCGCGCAGGTCCTGCTCGCCGTCGTGTTCATCTCGGCCGGGTTCGTCAAGCTGACCACGCCGATTCCCCAGCTGGCCGCGATGATGCCCTGGGCCGGGCAATATTCCGAAACCTTCGTCCGCGCCATCGCGCTGGTCGATCTCGCCGGCGGGATCGGCATCCTGCTGCCGGCGCTGACGCGGATCCTGCCGCGGCTGACGGTGCTGGCCGCACTGGGCTGTTCGGTATTGCAGGTGATTGCGCTGGTCTTCCACCTCTCGCGCGGCGAGATGCCGGTCACCCCGCTCAATGTCGTCCTGCTCGCGCTCAGCCTGTTCGTGCTGTGGGGACGCAACAGCAAGGCGCCGATCGCGCCGCGCCAGTTCTGATCGGCAGGATCGGCATGATCCCGGTCAACGGATGGTCCCGCAGGGGCCTGCTCGCGGGGACCGCGATCCTCACGGCCGGCGGCGGTGCCGCGGCCAAGGAGGATCGTGCCGCCGAGGGCGTCGTGATCCTGATCGACAGCAACGAGCCTTATGTCATGGGTCATGCGATCAGCTACTCTGCCAACCTCGCAAAACACTTTGCCGACAGGGGTGCGAGGTTGCTGATCGAGGTCGTCGCCAACGGCAAGGGCATCGACGTCTTCCGGGCGGACAAGACCCCGCTGGTCGAGCCGCTCGCGACGCTGCGGCAGTCGCTGCCGAACCTGACCTACAGCATGTGTGCCTCGTCCAAGACGATCGCGGAAGCCAAGGAGCAGATCACGATCCCGCTGATCGCAGGCGCGAGTCTCGTCCCCTTCGGAATCGGACGCGTTGTCGACCTGCAACACAAGGGCTGGGCCTATATCCATGCATGAGGCGGGAATCTCGCGGCGATCGATCCTGATGGCTGCGCCGATGTTCATCGCGTCCCTGCGCGCGTCCTATGCGCAGGAAAGCTGGCCGCCGGTGTTCGAGGCCGGCCGCAGCCAGTTCACAATGGTGCGGCCGCGCGCGGCGATGCCGCCGATACGGCTTCAGGACCTGCATGGAAAGGACGTGGCGGGGACGGCGAAGCCGGGCCGCATCACCCTCGTCAATTTCTGGGCGACGTGGTGCGCGGCCTGCCGGCTCGATCTGCCCATGCTCGCAAGCCTTGCGGGATCGCGGCCCGACCGGGTCGACATCGTCGCAATCTGCACCGACACGAAAGACCTGCGCAAGATCCGCACATTTCTCGGCGGCCTCGCCGTGCAAAACCTCGCCTGCTACATCGATGCCTACGGCGCGGCGGCCGACGCATCCAAAGCGATGTTCCCGCTGGTCGGCATGCCCATCACCTATCTGGTCGGAACGAGCGGCCAGGTCGAGGGCTACATCACCGGCGCACCCGACTGGCTCTCACCAGCCGGCGGACGCCTGCTGCAATTCTATCGCGAGCAGGCCTGATCCGATTAGTTCGGATGCCACCAGCGGCCGCCGATGACGACACCCTCGGACGCGATCTTGCGGTCGCCGATCAGGTGCTCGCCGACGACGTCTTCGTAGTCGAACTGGCCTTGCCTGACCGTAACAAGCGTGGCGTCGCCGACGCTGCCCGGCTTGAGGCTGCCGAGCTCGGGACGCCGCAGCGCCATCGCCGCATTCACCGTCGAGGCCGCGACCACGTCGGACAGCTCCATGCCCATGCACAGGAATTTCGACATGGTCGTGACCTGGTCGAAGGCGGGACCGTCGATGCAAAGCTGATGGATGTCGGAGGAGATCGTGTCCGGATAGAAGCCGTTGGCGAGCATCGCGCGCGCGGTCTTGAACGCGAACGAGCCCTTGCCGTGGCCGATGTCGAACAGCACGCCGCGCTCGCGCGCGTCGAGCACGGCCCTCTTCACCGTGCCCTGCGCCGTCGCCGGCGTGTTGGGGAAGGGGCGGAAGGCATGGGTGAGCACGTCGCCGGGACGCAGGCGTGCCAGCACCTCCTCATAGCTCGGCGGCGGATGATCGATATGCGCCATCAGGGGCATGCCGACCTCGTTTGCGACTTCCAGCGCGATGTCGAGCGGTACGGCCCCAGACGTGCCCGAGGAGTGCAGCCCCACGCGGACCTTGATGCCGACGATGAGATCGCGGTTTTCATCCGCCACCTTGGCTGCCTCGATCGGATTCATCAGCCTGAGCTCCTCGCTCTCGCCGACCATGATCCGGTGCGAGAAGCCGAAGATGCCGGCATGCGAGACGTGCAGATAAGCGAGGATGCGGACCTGGCTCGGCTCGATCACATGCTTGCGGAAGCCGGCAAAGTTGCCGGGGCCAGCACTGCCGGTGTCGACCGCCGTGGTGACGCCGGACAGGCGGCAAAATTCCTCGGCGTCGATGCCGAGCGAGGTGCCGCCCCAATAGACATGGGTGTGGAGATCAATCAGCCCCGGCGTCACGATGTACCGCGAGACGTCGCGGACCTCCGTGCCCGGATCGGCCTTGAGTCCGCTGCCCACTGCGGCGACCTTGCCGCCCGCAAAGGCGACATCGGTCACCGCGTCGAGCTTCTGGGACGGGTCGACCACACGGCCGCCGCGCAGGATCAAGTCGAAAGGCATCATTGTCTCCGGATATGGCAATCAGCTGCAGGCGGGATCAGCAGGCCGGACAGGCAGGCATCTCCCTGCACATCGATAAACACGACATGACTCATGTCAATGTCCGAGCCGGGCCCGAACATATGATCCGACTGACCGGAAAGCCGGCAGCGATCTGGCCTTCCAACAACCTGCCCGCCCAAAAGGAATACGGACATGAGCTACGCCACCGTCAATCCCTATACTGGCGAGACTCTGAAGACTTTTCCCAGTGCAAGTGACGAGGAGATCAGCACGGCCATCGACAGGGCCGACGCGGCCTTTCGCGCCTGGCGCGAGGTGCCGATCTCGGCACGCACTGCGATCCTGCAAAAGGCCGCCGATATTCTGCGGCGGGACAGCGATGCCTATGCGCGCCTTCTGACGCTCGAGATGGGCAAGCTCTTTGCCGAGGCCAAGGCGGAAGTCGACCTTTGCGCACGCATCTTCGAATATTACGTGCTGAACGCCGAGCATTTGTTGCGGCCGGAGAAACTGCCGGTCGCTGATCCGGCAGAGGGCGAGGCGATGATCGTTCACGATCCGCTTGGCGTGATCCTCGCCATCGAGCCGTGGAATTTTCCCTACTACCAGATCGCGCGCATCATCGCGCCGCAACTGTCGGCCGGAAACACCATCCTGCTGAAGCATGCCTCGAACGTGCCGCAAAGCGCGGCAGCCTTCGAACGCATCATGCGCGAGGCCGGCCTGCCGGACGGATGCTTCACCAAGCTCTACGCGACCCGCTCACAGGTCGAGATGATCATCAACGATCCCAGGGTCCACGGTGTCGCACTGACCGGGTCCGAGGACGCCGGCGCAATCGTCGCCGCCCAGGCTGGCAAGGCCCTGAAGAAATCCACGATGGAGCTTGGCGGCGCTGACGCGTTCGTCGTCTTGGCCGATGCCGACATGGAAAAGACCGTCAAATGGGCGGTGTTCGGCCGGCACTGGAATGGCGGCCAGGTCTGCGTGTCCTCCAAGCGCATGATCATCGTGGACGAGGTGTACGATGAATTCCTGACGCGCTATCGCAAGGGTGTTGCCGCCCTCAGGGCCGGTGACCCGTTCGATCCCGACACGACGCTGGCGCCGCTCTCCTCACAACATGCCGCCGACGAGATTCGGGAAAGAATTCAGCAAGCCGTGAAGCACGGCGCGAAAGCCGAGGAGGTCGGTCCATCGGTGCCCAACCAAGGCGCCTTCGTACAGCCCACGATTCTCACCGAGGTGAACGAGGACAATCCGGCCCGCTATTGGGAATTCTTCGGCCCGGTCTCCATGCTGTTCCGCGCCAAGGACGACGCCGACGCGGTGCGCATCGCAAACGATTCCCCGTTCGGCCTGGGCGGCTCGGTGTTCACGTCGGACACCAAACGCGGGGCCGAACTCGCGCGAAAGATCTCGACCGGCATGGTCTTCGTCAATCACCCGACCAAGGTGGAAGCGGACCTGCCTTTCGGCGGCATCAAACGATCGGGCTATGGCCGCGAGCTCCTCGGGCTCGGGCTCAAGGAATTCGTCAACCACAAGCTGATCGACGTCGTCGATATCGACGCGCGGTTCTGATCGAGCGCTGCGTTTGGGGGCTGGCCGAGGCCAGCTCCCGCGTCCGAAATTGTTGTGAAATATCTCGTCACCGCGCCGATCGGTGCGACCGCCGAAAGGCGGCATTGAAAGGCTGGCGATCCCGGCATGACTCGAACATGCGACCTACGGTTTAGGAAACCGCCGCTCTATCCGGCTGAGCTACGGGACCGCGGAACCCGCCGGTGAGGCGGGTTGCCTAGGAGTGTACATATCAAAGCGGCGGCGGGACCGGAAGCCCTCTGCCTGGCCCAATGCGAAAGGTCTGCCGGCGGGCTTACGCCTTGATGTTATTATCTTTCACCACCTTGCGCCAATAGGCGACCTGCTTGTCGAAGAAGGTCTTGAAGGCGGCGCTGTCCTCAAGCAGCAGCGTCATGTGCTGGGTGTCCTTGAGCTGGGCGGCGGTCGCGGGCTCGCTGAGGATCTCCTTGGACGCCGTCGCCATGGCCGCGACGACATCCGCAGGCGTGCCAGCGGGCGCGAAGATGCCCCACCAGGCGAGCGTCTCGAAGTCCGGAAAGCCGGCCTCGATTGCGGTCGGCGTATCCGGCAAGGCCGGCAGCCGCGTGCGGCCGAGCTGCAGGATCGGTCGCAACATGTTGGTGCCGAGCTGGGCGGCGACCAGCGCCGCCGATCCCGCGATCAGATCGACATGGCCGCCGAGCACGTCGTTCATCGCAGGGCCGCCGCCGCGATAGGGCACGTGCATGATCTCGACGCCGGCCTTGCTGCCGAGCACGGTCATGGCGAGATGGCCAAGCGTGCCGATGCCGACGGAGGCGTATTTCACCGCGCCGGGGGTCGCCTTGCAGGCGGCGACCACGTCGGCGAAGCTGTTGTAGGGGCGGCCGGCGCCGGCTGCGATCACATAAGGCGCAGTGCCGACCAGCAACACCGGCATCAGCTCGCGCTCGACGTCGACCGGCGGCTTGTCGAGGATGGACGGAATCACGGCGTGGGAATCGAAGGTGACCAGGAAGGACGATCCGTCCGCCGGGCTCTTGGCAACCTGCGCCGCACCGAGCGCGCCGGCGGCGCCCGACTTGTTCTCGACCACGACGATGCGGCCAAGCTTGGTCTGCAGATGGCTCTGGAGCAGCCGCGCCATCGCGTCGGTCGAGCCGCCCGGCGGGAACGGCACCACCAGCGTGATTTTAGAGGCCTGCGCTGCCGCCGGCCCCATTGCGAGGATGGCCGGCGCAGCCAGCAGCGTTCGTCGCGTGATCGTCATGGTCCCCTCCCTTTTTGTCTGGCGCCTGGCTTTTGCTCTTTGGCGCTTCAGGTCGTTCCGAAACCCGACCCCGCTTTTTTGTATTCTGGCCGCGGCGGACTGAAAATGTCCAGCACGCGGGCGCCGTCGGGGCCGGCGCGCATGGTGTGCGGCACGTTGCCGGGGGTGCGCCAGAAATCGCCCTTGGTCACGGGGATTTCCTCATCGCCCTGGACGCGGATGGCGGAGCCGTCGAGCAGCACGCCCCATTGCTCCTCGGGATGATGATGCAGCGTGCCCTGCGCATGCGGCGCCAGCGTCACCACCGACAGCATCGCCTGCTCGCCGGAGAAGATGCGCGTGGTCACCCCCGCGGCGAGTTCGCGGAACAATCCGTCGCCGGGATTATCGATGTTGTGGAATTCGTCCTTCTGGCTCACGCCGCTCTCCCCTTCGTTTCTTTCTGATCAGGATTTGCCATAGGAGCCCTGGTAACGGCCCTCGCGGATTGCCTTCAACGTCTCCTCCTCGCGCGCGACCTGGGTGCGTACCGCTTCCAGCAGCGCCGCGGCGCCGGCGGCGGGAAACGACACCACGCCGTCCTCGTCGCCAACGATGATGTCGCCGGGCGAGATCACGCTGCCGCCGATCGAAACGGGCACGTTGATCTCGCCGGGCCCGTTCTTGTAGGGGCCGCGATGGATCACCGCACGGGCGTAGCAGGGGAAGTCGTCGGCCGCGAACGAGGCGACATCGCGGATCGCACCGTCGATTACGTAACCCTCTGCTTTGCGCCACTGCGCGATGTTCTTCATGATCTCGCCGACCAGCGCCCGGGTCTCGTCGCCGCCGCCGTCGACCACGATGACGTCGCCGGGACCGACCAGATCGAGCGCGCGGTGAATGGCGAGATTGTCGCCGGGACGGGTGCGCACCGTGAAGGCCGTCCCCACCAGCTTGCCGCCGCGATGATAGGGTTTCAGCCCCACCGCGCCGGGCAGGCGGGCGAGATTATCCGAGATGACCGAGGTCGGCGCCCCGCGAAAACCCTCGATGATCTCGGCCGGCGGCTTCGGCACGCCGTTCGCTGCGATGGTGATGGTCATGTCGGAAATCCTTCCCGTGAATTGTCTCAATCGGCGTGCGCCGGCGCCTTCGCCGGCCAAATCCGGAAGGCGCGCCCGTCCTTCATCCATGCTGCGCGCTCGTCGCGCAACAGGGTGCGGCGGACTTTTCCGGAATCATCGCGCGGCGGGGCGCTGACGATCTCGAAACTCTCGGGGTGCTTGTAACGGCTGAGCCGGTCTTTCAGGAAATCCGCCATGCCGTCGGCGATCACTTGGCCATCCGCATCGCCTTCCGGCTCGATGATGGCATGCACGCGCTGGCCCAGTTCCGGATCGGGCAATCCCACCACGACGCAGGAGCGTACGCCGGGGCACGCGGACACCGCCGCCTCGACCTCGGCCGGATAGATATTGGCACCGCCGCGCAGCACCATGTCGGCGAGGCGATCGCCGAGATAGAGATAGCCGTCCGCGTCCAGCCGGCCGATGTCGCCGAGCGATTCCCAGCCGTCGGCGCGGCGCTTCGGCTCGGCACCGAGATAATGATAGGTGGCGTCCTTGCCGTCATTGTTGAGGAAATAGATCTCGCCGGTCTCGCCCGGCGCGACCTCGTTGCCGTCCTCGCCGATGATGCGCAAGCGCGCCATCTCGCCGATCTTGCCGACCGAGCCTTTGTGCGTCAGCCATTCCGTGCCGGAGATGATGCACGCGCCCTGCCGCTCGGTGCCGCCATAGAGCTCCCAAACCCGCTCAGGTCCGAGCCAGGCGATCCAGTTCTCCTTCAGCCAGGGCGGCATCGGAGCTGCCATGTGAAATACGGTCTGAAGGCTGGAGACATCGTAGGCGTTGCGCACGGTCTCCGGCAGCGCCCAGATCCGGTGCATCATGGTCGGCACGAAATTGACCCATTGCACGCGCTCGCGTTCGATCTGGCGCAGCGTCTCCTCGGCATCGAACTTGATAAGGCCGGTGAGCTGACCGCCGGCGAACAGCGCATAGTGCGACACGATGAACGGCGCATTGTGGTAGAGCGGACCGGGATTGAGCAGCGAGACGCCGAAGGGGATGTTGAGCGGCGGCGCGGCGACCGTGTCGGTCACCGCCGGATGATGGTCGAGGATCACTTTCGGCCGGCCGGTCGAGCCGCCTGAGGTCATGGCTTTCCAATAACGGGCGACCGGCGGATTGAGCGCTTCGTCCGAAAAACCTTCCGCCACGAAATCCGCAGGCAGGCGGTTCGGCGCGTTCCAGTCGGCCTCGCCGCCGACCACCAGCGCCGGCTGCAAAATGTCGAGCACCGCGGCAGCCTCGCCGCGCGGCAGCCGCCACGACAGCGAGGTCGGCGTCGCTCCGCACTTCCACACCGCAAAGGATGTCTCGAAGAACGCGTTGCCATTGGGCAGGCCGATCGCGACGAAATCGCCGGGCTTGACGCCCTTGGCCATGAACGCCCGTGCGCGCCGGTTGGCGCCGCGTTCGAGCTCATACCATGTCAGCGTATCCTGCCCGTGACGGACGGCGATCGTGCCTTGCGGTTTGCGTTCAGCGTACCAGCGCGGCACGTCGGACAGGGGCAGCAGCATCAGGCGTTTCCACTTCGTCTTCTTGGCGTCGCTTCAGGATGAGGCGCATCGCAAGGCGAAGTGTAACAGCCGGAGCCGAGCCTTCAAGATCAAGCCTTCAAGACACAAGCGAAGGCATCAGCGCTCCGCGCCGCAGCCCGGAATATCGAACAGCGCCGCAAGACCGCATTTCGAGGTCAGCATCTTGTCGCCGTCATGGCCGACGCCGGCGACATCCCAGACCCGGTGATTGGGCGTGCCGCGGTCGCGCTTGGCCATCGCATCCGCATAGGCGTGGCCGCGAGCATAGCGATAGGGACCTTGCGCTTCGGCCATGCAGCTCTTGTCCAGCGCGGAGTGCTTCGGATTGGTGTCGAGCGTGCCGAGCAGATAGATCACCTCGCGATCGACATAACGCTGCTCGAGTGCGGCCGGCGTGACGTTCGCAAGATAAGGCGGCCGCCCGTCCATGCCGTATTTCCAGGTGTTGAAGCCCGGGCAGGATGCGGCGATCTTGGGCACGGGCCGCTCGTCGCTGAAATAGGCGTAGGAGGAGGGATTGGCGACGACGTAGCGGATGTCGATGTGCTGGCGCGACAACGCCGCTTCGCCCTTGCCGGCGATGGCATAGCGCTGCGCGACCTGGGCGCCGCCGGAATGGCCGGCGACCACGACCTGCTTCAGGTTCGGGAAGATGCGCCGGTCGGAGAGTTTTGCGAGGATGGCGTCGAGCGCCTCGAAGGACGACACCGGATTCGGTGCCAGCGCAGCATCGCCGCCCTCCCATCCCTCCAAGGACCAGCGCAACATGTCCGCAGGCAGCTTGTGCGCGTCGACGTCGATCTCCGCCAGAAATTGCGGCACGATCATCAGCGCGCTCTTGCCGTCGTCGCCGGCTGCGACCTGCGCGGTATGGGCCGACATGTAATACTCGTCGGCATTGCGCAGGCGCCCGTGCAGCACGATGATGGCGCGCGAGATCGCCGGCAGCGGCAACGACCAGTCGCTGGAAAGATAGAGCGGCAGCATTCCCTGACCGCCGACCGGGAGGCGCGCGTCGGCGATCGCCCTCACGGGCTTGCGGTTGGGCGCATCCTCATCCGCGGCGAACGCATGGCTGGAAACGAGCGCCAACGCGATTGCGGCGAGACGGGCCAACACTCTCATGACGGACATCTCCCTTCGAATTCAAATCCATAAAAGTCTAAGCGCATCGTGTGCCGCGCGGCTGTGACTCCCGGGCCACGTCAAGCAAAAAATGTCAGCAATGCGGCCATGAAATTCCCGGGTTCCATGGGTGACAAGCAGGCGATAAAGAGGCAAAAATCCGACTCGACTCAGTTCGGGTTGAGTTTTGCAAGGAATGCTCTCGTAGATGTCGTCCGTGGTTGCATCGCGTCGTGCGGCGCTTGTCGTTGCCGCAGCAGGATTTTTTCTGCTGACGCACTCGCATGCCCAGGCGCAATGGTGGAAGCGCGCGCCGGTCGATTTCGAGGAATGCGCGGACGCTGCCGAGAAAGCCGCAACCAAGGCCGAGAAGACGGCGGCGCTTGCCAACTGCAACGCTAAATTCGCCGGCCGTCGCAAGCCAGGCGGCGGCTACTCCTATTACGACTTCCTCCAGGACCGCACCTTCGACATCGCAGGTCCCAACCCGACGCCGGAGGAGCAAAAGAAGATCGACGCAGCCTACACCTCCTATCTCGCCGATCAGCGCCGCAGCGATGAGGCGGCCCAGGCCACGATGCGTCAGCAGCGCGAGCAGGAACAGCAGGCGCAGCAGCTCCAGCAGGTCGCGCTGCGCACCGAGGTCGCGCGCGTGCCCGTCCCGGTCGAGCGGCCGAAGGTGCAGCCGACCGTCGGCCAACGGCCGAAGGGTGCGCCCTGCGCCAAGGGCTCATTCTCCTGCGAATGGCCCCGCCTGTCGGAAAGCTTGAACGATTTGAAGAAGCTGTTCAGCCCGACGCCGAGCAAACCGGCGAAGAAGGGCTGACTGTTCGCGCTAGCCGTAGACTTGTAGGGTGGGCAAAGGCGCGCGAGCGCCGTGCCCACGTGATCGATGTGGTGGGCACGCTTCGCTTTGCCCACCCTACGACAGCGGTGGGTATGGCCTCAATTCGGATGCTTCTTCTTACTTCGCTTCGGTTTGACCACCGGCGCTTCCGTCGGTGCCGTTACCGTCGGTGAACTGCCCAACTCCTTACGGCTCTCCTGCAACCGCCTGTCATAACCGGGCGAATTCATCACCGTCGGCGGCCTGGCGTAGGCGAGCGTCGATGCGCCGCAGAGCGCCGCCAGCGCGAGACCGATCGTCAAACAACGCCTCATCGCGTTCCTCCATCGCACGCGAGCGCTACCCGCGAATCTGCTGCGGCGTCAGCTTGGATGGGCCCTTGCCCGCGCTCTCGGCTTGCTTGATCAGCGCAACAATGCGGCGCATCAACGGCACGCCGACGCCGCTCTGCTCGGCAAGTGCAATGACTGCTCCTTGCAGATAATCGATCTCGGTGTTGCGGCCGTGCTTCAAATCCTGCCACATCGAGGAGCGCGCCTCCGGATCGATCTTCATCGTGCGTCCGAGGATCGCGTTGAAGATCGCATCGGGCAGCCTCAGCAAGGTCGGCGTCCACCTCATCGGGATCGGCGTTGCCGAGACCGGTGTGATGCCGGCGGCCTTCAGCGCGGCCAGGCCTTCCGCCATCTGGTCGGCGAACAGTCTTCGCCAGTCGCGGCTCGCCAATTGTGCGGCGAGCGGCATGTCGGACAGTGCGCTGAGCGCGTTGTTCAGATTGATGATCAGCTTGCCCCATTGCACGCCGGTGATGTCAGGACTGGCGCGCATGGTGAGACCCGGCACCGACAGCGCTGCCGCCGTATTCGCTTCATCCTCGCCGATATGGATGTCGCCGGAGGTCGAGCGGTGGAAACGGCCCTCACCCATCGCGATCGCGTTGAACGGCACCATGCCGGCGAGCACACGACGGCCGCCAAGGCGCTCGCGCAGAACCGCGACATTGCCGACGCCATTCTGCAAGGAGACGATGACCGCATCCTGCGGCGCGTGCTGCGCGATCTGGTCCGCGACATCGGCGGTGTCGGCGCTCTTCACCGTGACCAGCACGATGCCGGCGCTGTGGAAGATCGCAGGGTCCTCCGACAGCGCAAGCTGGCCTGGCCCCAGCTTCTTCCCGGAGCCGTCGAAATCCGTCAGAAGCAGGCCGAACCGCTCGATCTCGGTCTTCACCCGCGGCCGCACCAGCAGCGCGACGCGGCGCCCCTCGGCCGCCAGCATGCCGCCGACGAAACACCCGATAGCGCCTGCGCCAGCCACCACGATCGGTCGGTTAGCAACCAACGGACTTGCTCCTCGTTAACGGCCCGCCTTCGATAGCAGAGGCGACGGCGGCTGCCCACCGCGGCACAAGCGCATCCGCCTTGTAACCGTCATGAGAGCCCCATATGTTTTCGCGCGGGGGCCGTCACCGGCGAGCGCTCGCCGACGAGAACGCCAAAGGAGAGCACCATGGGTCTACTCGACGTCCTCAACGGCATGCAGAACGGCCCGCGCGGCCCCTCTACGCCCAGCTCCGAGAAACCCTCCGGCGGCATGTCGCCGATGACCATGGCGCTGCTCGGCCTGCTCGCCTGGAAGGCGTTCAAGCATATGACGGCGAACCAGTCCGGCACGGCGCCGCAACCGTCGCCGACGCCGGCCCCTCCGCCGGTGAACACCGCGGACAGCGGCGGCCTTGGCGGTCTCGGAGGACTGCTCAAGGGCGGCCTTGGCGGCCTGCTCGCGGGCGGCGCGGCCGGCAGCGTGCTGAGTGGCGGGCTCGGCGATCTCCTCAACCAGCTTCAGCAGGGCGGCCATGGCGAAACAGCAAGCACCTGGGTCGGCAAAGGCGAGAACAAGGCGATTGCACCGGGCGATCTCGCCAATGCGCTCGGCGCCGATCAGATCGAGAGCCTGTCTGCCCAGAGCGGCCTGTCCCGTGAAGAGCTGCTCTCCGGCCTCAGCCAGTATCTGCCGCAGGTGGTCGACCATCTGACGCCGGACGGACGGCTGCCGACCGAGAACGAGCTTTCGGGCAGACTCTGATTTTAGTCAAAGCGAGGGGAGCATCGTCATGAGCATGGGCGGCCTGTTGTGGATCATCGTCGTCGGCTTCGTCGCCGGCCTCATCGCGCGCTGGCTCGCGCCGGGGCCGAACAACCCGAGCGGCTTCATCCTCACCACCATCCTCGGCATTGCGGGTGCGTTTCTCGCCACCTTCGTCGGCCAGGCGATCGGGCACTACAGCCCCGACCAGGGCGCCGGCTTCATCATGGCCACGATCGGCGCCGTGGTGGTGCTGTTCATCTGGCACCGGCTGGTCGCGAGCGGCGTGATCAAGGGGTGACGTTCTAGGTCGTAGGGCACGCTGCCGCCCACGCGCCGTCATTGCGAGGAGCTCTTGCGACGAAGCAATCCAGATTGTTGCCTTGGAGGCAGTCTGGATTGCTTCGCTTCGCTCGCAATGACGAACTACGTAATCAAATGCATCCCCGCATCCATGCGCACGACCTCGCCGGTCATGTTGCTGGAGGCCGGCATCGCCAGGAAGCAGACCAGTTGCGCGATGTCGTCTGCGGTCGATGCGACCTTCAGCGGCACCTTCGCCACCACGCTGTCGCGCACCTGCTTGGCGCCGGCCTCGCCGCGGCCCTTGGTGAACCAGGGCGTGTCGATATAGCCGGGGCACACCGTGTTGACGCGGATCAGCGGCGCCAACGCACGCGACAGCGACAACGTCATGGTATTGAGCGCGCCCTTGCTCGCGGCGTAGGCGATCGACGAGCCGACGCCGCTGATGCCGGCGACCGAGGACACGTTGACCACGGCGGAGGGCCGCCCCGACGCCTTCGATCCGGCCTCGAGCAGGCCGCGCGCCGCGCGCACCATCTGGAACGGACCGATGGTGTTGACGCCGTAGAGGCGCTGAAAATCTTCCGCCGACAATCCGTCGAGATCGGCATGGGCCACGTGCTTGGTGGTGCCGGCATTGTTGACGAGGATGTCGAGCCGGCCCCAGGGCGCCGCCGCAGCGACGATCCTGCGGCAATCCTCGTCCTTCGACACGTCCCCCTGCGCGACCAGCACTTCATCCGCGCCGGCCTTGCGGCAGAGCTCTGCGGTCGCCTCGGCCTCCTTCTGGCTCGACGAATAGTTGATGACGAGCCGCGCCCCGCTCCGCGCCAGAATTTCAGCGGTCGCAGCGCCCAGTCCGGATGCGGACCCTGTCACGATCGCGCACAAGCCATCCTTTGCCATCCGGTATTTCCTTCCATGTGTAAGTTGCTGACGCCTTGTTTAGCGAGTTTGCCGCGCCCTGCAAATCGAGCAAACTCCGCTTAGCGGAATTAGTCTCCTGCTGACCCTTGCGCCCATGCGCGCGCCGCAGGTTGACCTGCGATCAACGCTTGTCAGGGCCATGGCTTTTTCGGATCATCGGGCGCAAAAAGAACCTGCGCGCCTCGCCTCACGGGAGGACCGCGCCAATGACCAAACACGGGGAACGCTGTGGCGGAGAGTGACAATATCGTCGTCGAGACCGCGGAGAAAATCTTCGCCGATCTCGCCGATCCGCAGACCATCAACAACGACAAGAAGGGTTCGTGGCAGGCGCCGCTGTGGCAGGCGCTGAGCGAAGCCGGCTTGCCGCTGTCCTGGGTGCCAGACGATCTCGGCGGCTCCGGCGCCAGCCTTGCCGACGGCTTTGCGCTTCTCAACGCCGCCGGCCGCTTCGCGGTCGCAGTTCCGCTGGCGGAGACCATGCTCGCAGGCTGGCTGCTGGCGCAGGCGAGGATTTCTTCACCGGAAGGCGAGATGACGGTGCTGCCGGCGAGCCCTAGAGATCGCATCACGCGCGATGCAGACGGCGCGCTCTCCGGCCGCGCCCGCGGCGTGCCCTTTGCCAAAGCCGCGACGCACTTTGCGGTGCTGGCGCACGGCAACGATGGCATCTCGATCGCGCTGGTCGATGCGAGCAAGGGCCGGATCGAGTCCGGTCTCAATGTCGGCTACGACCACAGCGATACCGTGACGCTCGACAAGGTGCAGCCCGTCACCATCAAGCCCGCGCCCGGAGGTTTTGACCAGACCACCTTGATGCTGATGGGCGGCGTCGCACGCAGCCTTCAGATCGCCGGCGCACTTGAATCGATGCTCGACATCTCCGTGCGCTATTCCAACGAGCGCGTCGCCTTCGAGAAGAAGATCTCGAAATTCCAGGCGGTGCAGCACAATCTCGCCCGTCTTGCCGGTGAATCCGCCGCGGCGCTCGCGGCCGCGACATCGGCGGCCGATGCGATCGCGAACGCAAAGGGCTTCGACGACGAAGTCTATCTCGAAGCCGCCTCCGCAAAGATCCGCTGCGCGGAAGCCGCGGAGAAAGGCGGCGCCATCGCGCATCAGGTCCACGGCGCGATTGGCTTCACCATCGAGCACATCCTGCACCGCTATTCGCTGCGGGCGCTGGCGTGGCGCGACGATTTCGGTTCGGAGAGCCACTGGGCCGTCGAGCTGGGCAAACTGGTCGCCAATCGCGGCGCCGACGAATTGTGGCCGCTCGTGGCGTCGCGCTGATCAGGGGACGAGACAACATGACCGCTGCCCTCCGTTTCGATCCGATCCGCCTGCCGGAAAAATGCGAGCAATTGCGCAAGGAAGTGCGCGCCTTCCTCGCCGAGGAAATCGCCGCCGGCACCTTCGATCCGCACAAGCCGAACCGCGAAGACACCGACGTGCCGGAATTTTCCCGAAAAGTCGGCGCCAAGGGCTGGCTCGGCATGACCTGGCCGAAGAAATATGGCGGCCAGGAGCGCTCCTTCCTCGAACGTTACGTGGTGACCGAGGAGATGCGCGTCGCCAACGCGCCGACGCGGCGCTTCTTCGTCGCCGACCGCCAGAGCGGGCCGGTGCTGATCAAATACGCGCCCGAGCACATCAAGATGGACATCCTGCCGCGCATCTGCCGCGGCGAGATCTGCTTTGCGATCGGCATGAGCGAGCCGAACTCCGGCTCGGACCTGTTCGCCGCGAAGACGCGCGCGACCAAGACCGACGGCGGCTATCTCATCAACGGCACAAAAATCTGGACCTCGTCGGCGCATATTGCCGACTACATGATCGCGATCTTCCGGACCTCGCCGCCGACCAAGGAAAACCGCCGTCACGGCCTGACGCAGTTTCTGGTCAAGATGAAGCAGCCGGGCATCCAGGTGAATCCGATCGGCCAGATCACCGGCCAGTACGAGTTCAACGAGGTGGTCTTCACCGACTTCTTCGTCCCTGACGATCACGTGCTCGGCGAAGTCGACGGCGCGTGGAAGCAGGCGACGAGCGAGCTCGCCTACGAGCGCTCGGGCCCCGAGCGCTTTCTGGAAACCTACTACGTGCTGACCGAGCTGGTCCGCGCAGTCGGTCCCAATCCGGATACGCGCAGCGCCGAAGGCATCGGCCGCCTGGTTGCGCAGCTCCACACCATGCGGCGCATGTCGGTCTCGGTTGCGGGCATGCTGCAAGCGGGCAAAGAGCCAGTCGTGGAGGCCTCTATCGTCAAGGACATCGGCACGGTCTGGGAGCAGCAGCTTCCGCACCGCGTGCGCGATCTCGCCGCGTTCGTCGAGGAGACCGCGACCAACCGCGAAACGCTGGAGCGGCAGCTCGACTTCGCCATCAAGACCGCACCGAAACTCACCATCCAGGGCGGCACCACCGAAGTGCTGCGCGGCATCATCGCCCGCGGACTTGGTTTGCGCTAATTCACGAGGATCATCATGAGCACTTATAAAGATATCGGCGTCGAGAAGGTCGGCCACGTCGGCACCATCGAGATCCGCAGGCCTCCGCTCAACTTCTTCGACATCTCGCTGATCAATCAGATCGCCGATGCGCTCGACGAGTTCGATCGGGACATCGAGATCCGCGCCTCCGTGCTGTCGGCGCAGGGCAAGGCGTTCTGCGCCGGCGCCAATTTCGGCGATCCGGCCCGGCAGGCGCAGGAAGCGCGCGAGGCGGAGAAGAAGGGCGACCCGGCCGACAATCTCGGCCCGATCAACCACCTCTACATCCAGGCCGTACGCATCTTCCGCGCCAAGAAGCCGATCGTCGCCGCCGTGCAGGGCGCGGCCATCGGTGGCGGCCTGGGTCTCGCGGTGTCGGCCGACTTCCGCATCACCTGCCCCGAAGCGCGTTTCGCCGCGAACTTCACGAAACTCGGCTTCCATCCCGGGTTCGGCCTGACGGTGACGCTGCCGGAGCTGATCGGCAAGAACAACGCCGAGCTGATGTTCTACACCAGCCGTCGCGTCACAGGCGAAGAAGCGGTGAAGTGGGGGCTCGCCAACGAGCTGGTGCCGCAGGACCAGGTCAAGGCGGCCGCGATGAAGCTCGCCGGCGAGATCGCCGAATGCTCACCGCTCGGCCTGCTCTCCACCCGCGCCACGATGCGCGCCGGATTGGCGGACCGCGTCATGGCCCAGACCAACCACGAGCTCGCCGAGCAGACCCGCCTGCGCGCGACGGAGGATTTCAAGGAAGGCGTGAAGGCGACGGAAGAGCGGCGGGCCGCGAATTTCAAGGGACGGTGATCTTTCTTTCTTCTCCCCTTGCGGGAGAAGGTGGCGCGAAGCGCCGGATGAGAGGGGTATCTCTCCGCAAATGACCCTCTCATAGATGCGCGCGCGCGGATAGAAACCCCTCACCCGTCTCGCCGCTATGCGGCGAGCCACCCTCTCCCACAAGGGGGAGGGTGCAGCGGGGTCAGCTCACGCGGAACGTCACGCCGCCCAGCAAGAACTCGTTGCCCGCGACCGCGAGACCTTTCGCCTTTGCTGCGTGGAGCACCTGAGCCACATCTGCCACCTTAAACTCCAGCGCGCTCATGATCTCGCTGGCGCCCTTCACGAAGCGGAAGGTTGCGTTGGGCAGCTTCAATTCGGCATTGCCGTCAGGCGCGACACCGATGATCTTCCCCCAATGCTCCGCAAGCCCCGCCGGATCCGGGCTCTGCATCTCTACAGCCGTCAGCGCCTGCGTTACATCCTTGCGGATGAATTTTTGCCAATCCGGTCCGGCCGGCGGATACGGGCCCAGAATGTCGTCGCTGCCTTCGGTGTGGTTGAGCTCGATGAAGGCGGCGCGGCAGTCGCGGGGATGAAGCTGCACGCCGTGATAGGGCGCGTGGTCGATGACGTTCGCCGTGCGAACGCCCATGGCATTGGCATGACGTCCGCGCTCGTCGGGATCGTTGCAGCAGAAGATCGCCATGTAGCCGCCGCGGCCACCGGTCTTCTCGATGAAGCGGCCGGCCGTGGTGCCGCCCTTGAACGGCGCGACCACCTCCAGCAGAATCGTGTCGACCGGGAGCAGCGCGTTCTCCAGGCCGTATTTCGCGACATTGCCGTCGCGGTAGCAGACGGCGAGGCCCATGACCCTGGCGATATTGGTGATCACCGGCTCGAGCTGCGGCGCAACCAGGCAGATCTGCCGCAGCCGCATATAGGGCGCCATCGTCATGCGCCCTTGAAGGTCGGCTTGCGCTTCTCGACGAAGGCTTTTGCGGCCTCCTTGTGATCCTCGGTGTCGCCGCAGCGAGTGTGGTGGATCGCCTCGCCGTCGAAGCAATCCTCCAGCGCCAGGTGCTCGGCATTGTTGATGTTGCGCTTGATGAAGCCGAGCGCGATCGAGGGCCCCTGCGCCAGTGACCGCGCAAGCTCGTGCGCGGCGGTCTCGATCTCGGCATCGGGGACGACCTTCGTCACCATGCCGATCGCATGCGCCTCTTTTGCGGTCAGCACCGGCGACATCAGATAGAGCTCGCGCGCCCGCGCGCTGCCGAGCAGCTGGGTGAGGAAATAGGTGCCGCCGTAATCGCCGGAGAAGCCGACCTTTGCAAAAGCCGTCGTGATCTTGCAGGATTCGCTGGCGATGCGCAGGTCGCAGGATAGCGCCATCGAGAGGCCGGCGCCGGCCGCCGCGCCATCGAGCTGCGCCACCACGGGCTTCGGCATCTGATGCAGGATGCGCGAGACCTCCATGCCGCGGCGCAGATTCGCGAGCTTTTGCTCGAACGGCAGCGGCGCACGGCCGGCCGCCATCGACTTGACATCGCCGCCGACGCAGAAGGAGCCGCCAGCGCCCTTGAACAGCACCGCGCGCACCTCGGGATCATCAGCCGCGCGCCGCGCCGCCTCGACCAGCCCGGCTACCATGTCGGGGTTGAGGGCGTTCTTCCGCTCCGGACGGTTCATGGTGATGGTGAGCAGCCCGCCTTCGACCTTTTGCAGGACCATGTCGTTCATGGGACGTCTCCCTTGTTGTTGTTTTGCTGCACTTTCACCACGCCGTCATTGCGAGCGAAGCGGAGCAATCCAGAGAGGTTTCCGCAGATGCAGTCTGGATTGCTTCGTCGCACCAGCGCAAAATTGCTTCGCAATTTTGTCGCGGGCTCCTCGCAATGACGGCGCGACTTCGTCACGCCATCATTTCTTCACCAGGGGGCAGCGCGACTGCTCGAGCGACTGGAACGCCTCGTTGCCGGGCACGGTGGCGAGCAGCTTGTAATCGTCCCAGCGCCCCTTGGACTCCGACGGCTTCTTCACCTCGAACAGGTACATGTCGTGGATCATGCGGCCATCCTCGCGGATCTTGCCGTTCTTGGCGAAGAAGTCGTTGATCGGCGTCTCCTTCATCACCTTGATGACCGCAGCCGCGTCTGTCGTGCCGGCCGCCTTCACCGCCTTCAGGTAGTGCGTGACCGAGGAATAGACGCCGGCCTGCGCCGAGGTCGGCGGCCGCTTCATGCGTTCGGTAAAGCGCTTCGAGAATGCGCGCGTGTCGTCGTTGAGGTCCCAGTAGAAGGCTTCCGCGAGCAACAGGCCCTGCGCTGTCTCCAGACCGATCGAGTCGATGTCGGTGACGAAGGCAAGCAGCGGCGAAACCTTCTGGCCGCCCTTGGTGATGCCGAACTCGGCGGCCTGCTTGATGGCGTTGACGGTGTCGCCACCGGCGTTGGCCAGCCCGATCACTTTCGCTTTCGAGGCCTGCGCCTGAAGCAGGAACGACGAAAAATCCGACGTATTGAGCGGATGACGCACGGCCCCGAGCACCTTGCCGCCGGTCTTGGTGACGACGGCGCTGGTGTCCTTCTCCAGGTCCTGTCCGAAGGCGTAATCGGCGGTGAGGAAGAACCAGCTGTCGAGGCCGGACTTCACGGCGGCAAGGCCGGTCACGTTGGCCTGGCCGTAGGTGTCGAACACGTAATGGATGGTGGTGGGACCGCAGGCCTCGTTGGAGAGACGAATCGAGCCCGGGCCGTTGAACATGATGATCTTGCCCCGCGCCTTCGCGATCTCGCCGGCGGCCAGCGCGGTCGCGGACGCCGCGACGTCGTAGATCATCTCGACACCCTGATTGTCGAGCATATCGCGGGCGATGTTGCCAGACAGGTCGGCCTTGTTTTGATGGTCGGCCGCAAGCACCTGGATCTTGCGGCCCAGCACCTCGCCGCCAAAGTCTTCCACGGCCATCTTGGCTGCGGTCTCGCTGCCGGGACCGGTGATGTCGGCATACAGGCTCGACATATCGAGGATGCCGCCGATCTTCAGCGGCGGCTTGTCCTGGGCCTGCGCTGCGCTCGCATTAAGGGCAAACGCTGCGGCAAAAATGCCCGCCAAAATATGCTTCATGGAAAAGACCTCCCTTATCGCGCCGTGCTCTGATGGCGGCTTGATTATTGGTATTGCTGCAATCATGCCGCATGCGCGAGAGGCCAGCAAGCTGCAGGTGCGTGACGCGGGCATGATTAGTCCGCACGTTTTCCGCAAAGCGGAATGGTGGAGTGCGGCAACATGTTTCTACGCGGTCATTGCGAGCGCAGCGAAGCAATCCAGAATCCTTCCGCGGCGGCAGTCTGGATTGCTTCGTCGCTTTGCTCCTCGCAATGACGGAGTGTGACGAAGCCTCTTCGCGACCCGCCACGCTTGGGTTAAAGCTGGAGCGCAACGCAACCTCTCAAGGCAACGTGACGCGACTGCTTCATCTCAGCGCTGCATTTCTGCTCATCGCGAGTCACACCGCGTTCGCCACGCCATGCCAATTCGAAACGCAGGGCGAAGGTCGCGTCGCGGCCATCGTCGATGCGCGCAGCGTGCGCCTGGACGACAGCCGCGAAATCCGCCTGACCGGCATCGAGACGACGGCGACGACAAAGCAGGCGCTGACGTCGCTGCTCGTCGGCCGCGACGTGGTCCTGCGCGGCACCGACGACACACCCGACCGCTACGGCCGGCAAGGCGCGTTCATCTTCGTCGGCGAGAGCGACACCTCGGTACAGGCCACGCTCCTGGCACAGGGCGACGCCATCGTCTCCGCCGAGACCACCGACAAGGACTGCGCGGTGGCCTTGATGGCGTCGGAGGCCGAGGCGCGGCGCCAAAAAAAGGGCAACTGGGCTGACCCGTCGGCCATAAAAAACGCGGAAAGTCCGGACGATATTTTGGCCGGGATCGGGCGCTTTATGGTGGTCGAGGGCAAAGTCCTGTCGGTCCGGCAAGCTGGGGCAATGACCTACCTCAACTTCGGACGGAACTGGACACGCGGCTTTGCCGTGACTATTTCAAGGCGTTCATTGCCGGCGTTCGAGAACACCGGGATCAACCTTAAGTCCCTGGAGAATAAGCGTATTCGCGTCCGGGGCTGGGTCGAGGGGAATACGGGGCCGCGGATCGATGTGCGCCTCGTGGGACAGGTCGAGTTGCTGGGCGCAAACGAGCCGACAGGGGTAAGGCCCTAAAAAGGGGCCAGGCACGGGTTAAACGACGTGAATGGGGTGCTAGAACGGCACGGACGAGGTGATGGTCGCCGCCTGCGGGCAGCGCCGGCCGTGCTTTGCCTCGTGCTGGGTTCGGCCCTCGCCGGTTGCGGCGACATGAACCGGTTCCAGACCGCGGCGGCCCCACCGACCGTGGCGATGCCCAAGCCCAAGCCGGCCGTCGCGCAAACCCCCGCCACCGAGAAGGAGCACGAGCGCATCCTGGCGAGCTATGGCGGCACCTATGACGACCCCCGGCTCGAATCACTCGTCAGCAAGACCGTCGACCGGCTGGTCGCGGCGTCCGATCGCCCCGACCAGGGCTACAGGGTCACCATCCTCAATTCCGGCGCGGTGAACGCCTTCGCCCTGCCGAACGGCCAGCTCTATGTCACGCGCGGACTTCTGGCGCTTGCGAGCGATACGTCGGAATTGTCCTCCGTGCTCAGCCACGAGATGGCGCACGTTCTGTCCAAGCACGCAGCCATGCGCGAGGACCAGGCGCGCCAGGCCGCGATCGTCACCCGCGTCGTCACCGACATGAGCAACGATCCCGATCTCACTGCGCTCGCGCTCGCCAAGACCAAGCTCACCATGGCGAGCTTTTCACGCAATCAGGAGTTCGAGGCCGACGGCATCGGCGTCGGCATCTCCGCCAAGGCGCATTTCGACCCCTATGGTGCCGCGCGCTTCCTCTCGGCGATGGAGCGCAATGCCGAGCTCAAAGCCGGCAAGACCTCGCTCGATCCGCGCGCGCAGGATTTCACCTCGTCGCATCCGGCAACGCCGGAGCGTGTGCAGAACGCGCAGACCATCGCGCGGCAATACGCTGCGCCCGAAGGCGCCGAGCGCGACCGCGAAACCTACCTCGCCGCGATCGACAATCTCGTCTATGGCGAAGACCCCAGCGAAGGGTTTGTCCGCGGCCGGCGTTTCCTGCACCCGAAACTCGGCTTCACCTTCCAGGCGCCGGACAATTTCACGCTCGACAACACCGCGCAGGCGGTGATCGGCGTGCGCGACGGCGGCTCGCAGGCGATGCGCTTCGACGTCGTGCGGGTGCCGGCCGAGCAGTCGCTCGGCGATTACCTCAATTCCGGCTGGATGGAAGGCGTCGACAAGACCTCCACCGAGGACATCACGATCAACGGCTTTCCGGCTGCGTCCGCCACCGCCAAGGGCGACCAGTGGCAGTTCAAGGTCTATGCGCTGCGGTTCGGCAGCGACGTCTACCGCTTCATCTTCGCGGCACGGCAGAAATCGACCGAGAGCGAGCGCAACGCGCGCGAGACCGTCAACTCATTCCGCCGCCTGACACTCGAGGAGATCCAGGCCGCGCGCCCGCTGCGCATCAAGGTCATCACCGTGCAGCCCGGCGACACCGTGGAATCGCTCTCCCACCGCATGGCCGGCGTCGATCACCCCGCCGAGCGTTTTCGCGTGCTGAACGGCCTCGATCGCAACGCGCAGGTGAAGGTGCGGGATCGCGTGAAGGTCGTAGCGGATTGAGGCTGCCGTAGCCCGGCAAATTCCGCTGTCGTCCCGGACAAGCGAAGCGCAGATCCGGGACCCATAACCACAGGGTGCGGTTTGGCGAAGACTCGGAGTGGGGAGCCCCACGTCACACTGCTCCCTGGGGTTATGGGTCCCCGCGTTCGCGGGGACGACATCTGTCTTGTGTCAGCTGTTTGTGCCTACCGGCCCGCATCCATGTCGCCGGCCTCGCGCTGGCCGGCGAGCCAGAGTGCAAGCAAGGTCCAGAACGCGCCAGAGAGCAGATACGCACCCGAGGCGATGACGCCGAGATTGGTCGCAAGCAACAGAGCAACGAGCGGCGCGAAACCGGCGCCGAACAGCCAGGCCATGTCCGAGGTCAGCGCCGAGGCCGTGTAGCGATACGCCTGCTTGAAGTTCGAGGCGATCGCGCCCGAGGACTGACCGAAGGAGAGACCCAGCAGGATGAAGCCGATCACCATGTAGATGGTCTCGCCGAACGCGCCGGCATCGAGCAGCTGCGGGGCGAAGCCGCTATAGATCGCGATCGCGATCGCCGATCCCATCAAGAGCGACTTGCGGCCGACGCGGTCGGCGATGATGCCCGAGAGCACGATCGCGCCGACGCCGAACACGGCGGCGACGATCTCGATGATCAGAAAGCGCACCGGGCTTTCGCGGGTGAACAGGAACACCCAGGACAGCGGAAACACCGTGACCATGTGGAACAGCGCGAAGCTCGCCAGCGGCGCGAACGCGCCGAGCATGATGTTGTGACCTTCGCGGGCGACGGTCTCGGAGATGCGCGCGGGCTGGAGGTCGCGGGTCTCGAACAGCGAGGCATATTCCTCCGTCGTCACCATGCGCAGACGCGCGAACAGCGCCACGACGTTGATGGCGAAGGCGACGAAGAACGGATAGCGCCAGCCCCAGTCGAAGAAATCGTCGGCCGAGAGGTTGCCGGCGAAATAGGCGAACAGCGCGCTCGCCACGATCAGCCCGAGCGGCGCGCCGAGCTGCGGCACCATCGCGTACCAGCCGCGCTTCGAAGGCGGCGCGTTCAGCGCCAGCAGCGAAGCCATGCCGTCCCAGGCGCCGCCCCAGGCCAGACCCTGTGCGATCCGCGCCAGCGCCAACAGCCAGATCGCAGCAGCGCCGATGTCGTGATAGCCGGGCAGGAACGCCAGCGCCACGGTGGCGGTGCCGAGCAGGAACAGCGCCGAGACCAGCTTGGCCGTCTTGCCGTATTCCCGGTCGACAATCATGAAAATGACGGTGCCGATCGGACGGGCCATGAAGGCCAGCGCGAAGATCATGAAGGAATAGAGGGTGCCGGTCAGCTCGCTCGTGAACGGGAACACCAGGCGCGGAAACACGATCACCGAGGCGATCGCGAAGACGAAGAAGTCGAAGAATTCCGAGGTGCGGCCGATGATGACGCCGATGGCGATCTCGCCGGGACTGGCCTGGTCGTGGCCGTGCTCGCCCGAGTGGAGGTCTGCCATTGCGGGGGTCTGTGCCGTCGCCATTCGTGCGCCCTTAACGTCCTGAAAACCAAAGCCGACCGCCCGGCGGGGCGCCAGGCAATCCGATCCTGTCTGGCTCAACATTCCGCACTGCAACATTGGACAAATTGTCCAATGTCCGGATTGCTGCGCCGCAGCTACCCGTTGGCCCCGCAAAGGAAACTCATTCTCAAAGGCTCGGCCCGTGTCCCGTCTCAAGATCCTGGCGCTGCTACCCCTGGCGGTTGCGCTCAGCGGCTGCAACTACGTCGTGCTGGCGCCCGCCGGCGATATCGCGGCGCAACAGCGCGACCTCGTCATCATCTCCACCGTCCTGATGCTCCTGATCGTCGTCCCCGTGATGGCGCTGACGGTGCTGTTCGCCTGGCGCTACCGCCAGTCCAACACCGCGGCCCGCTACGAGCCGGATTGGGACCACTCGACCAAGCTCGAGCTGGTGATCTGGTCGGCACCGCTGCTGATCATCATTTGCCTGGGCGCGCTGACCTGGATGGGCACGCATCTGCTCGACCCCTATCGCACGCTCGGCCGCATCCATGCCGACCGCGCCGTGGACCAGTCCAAGGCCCCGCTCGAGGTCGACGTCGTCGCGCTCGACTGGAAATGGCTGTTCATCTATCCGGACTACGGCATCGCCACCGTCAACGACCTGGCAGCTCCGGTCGACCGTCCGATCAACTTCCGCATCACCGCGTCCTCGGTGATGAACTCGTTCTACATCCCCGCGCTGGCCGGCCAGATCTACGCGATGCCGGGCATGGAGACGAAGCTCCACGCGGTGGTGAACCATCCCGGCACCTACAAGGGCTTCTCGGCGAACTACAGCGGTGCCGGCTTCTCCGGCATGCACTTCAACTTCCAGGGCCTCGACGACAAGGGCTTTGACGCCTGGATCGCGCAAGCCAAATCCGCCGGCGGCTCACTCGGCCGCACCGAGTATCTCCAGTTGGAGAAGCCCAGCCAGAACGAGCCGGTGCGGCGCTATGGCACCATCGATTCCGATCTCTACCGCCTGATCCTCAACATGTGCGTCGAGACCGGCAAGATGTGCCAGAGCGAGATGATGGCGATCGACGCCAAGGGCGGTGCAGGCCATCAGGGCCTGAACAACACGTTGCCGCTGGCCTACGACAAGTACGCCCGCCGCGGCACCGCGCTTGGGCCGGAGCCGAGCTTCGTCGCCGGCACCTGCACGCCCGACGCGCCGCAGGGCAAGACCACCGCCTCCATCACGGCACCCCTCGACACCTCGCCCTTGCTCGGCGCGGGCCTGAAGCGGCCGGTCTTCACGCCGCTGAAGTCCTCGTCCTTCTTCCTCGGACAACGTCCGAAGTCAGACTCCTAAAGAGATCCCGCATGTCTCCTGATTTTCTCAAGCTCATCTTCGGCCGGCTCACCATCGAATCGCTGCCATTGCACGAGCCGATCGTCGTCGGCACCTTCGCGGTGGTGGCAACCGGCGGCCTCGTCATGCTCGCCGGGCTGACCTATTTCCGCCTCTGGGGCTACCTCTGGCGCGAATGGTTCACCACGGTGGACCACAAGCGCATCGGCATCATGTACATGATCCTCGGCATCGTGATGCTGCTGCGCGGCTTCGCCGACGCGCTCATGATGCGGTTGCAGCAGGCGCTCGCCTTTGGCGGCTCCGAAGGCTACCTCAACGCCCATCACTACGATCAGGTCTTCACCGCCCACGGCGTGATCATGATCTTCTTCGTGGCGATGCCGCTGGTCACCGGCCTGATGAACTACGTCGTGCCGCTCCAGATCGGCGCGCGCGACGTGTCGTTTCCGTTCCTGAACAATTTCAGTTTCTGGATGACGGTCGGCGGCGCGGTGCTGGTGATGGCCTCGCTGTTCATCGGCGAGTTCGCCCGCACTGGCTGGCTGGCTTATCCGCCGCTGTCGAACATCGGCTACAGTCCCGATGTCGGCGTCGACTATTACATATGGGGATTGCAGGTCGCCGGCGTCGGTACGACGTTATCCGGCATCAACCTGATCTGCACCATCGTCAAGCTGCGGTGCCCCGGCATGGGCATGATGAAGATGCCGGTGTTCACCTGGACCGCGCTCTGCACCAACGTCCTGATCGTCGCGTCCTTCCCCGTCCTGACCGTCGTGCTCGCGCTGCTCTCGCTCGATCGCTATGTCGGCACCAACTTCTTCACGAACGATTTCGGCGGCAGCCCGATGATGTACGTGAACCTGATCTGGATCTGGGGCCATCCCGAGGTCTACATCCTGGTTCTCCCCGCCTTCGGCATCTTCTCGGAAGTGACCTCGACCTTCTCCGGCAAGCGCCTGTTCGGCTACACCTCGATGGTCTACGCCACCGTCGTCATCACCATCCTGTCGTACCTGGTCTGGCTGCACCACTTCTTCACGATGGGCTCGGGCGCCAGCGTCAACTCGTTCTTCGGCATCACCACGATGATCATCTCGATCCCGACGGGCGCGAAGATGTTCAACTGGCTGTTCACGATGTATCGCGGCCGCATCCGCTACGAGCTGCCGATGATGTGGACGATCGCCTTCATGCTGACCTTCGTGCTCGGCGGCATGACCGGCGTTCTGCTCGCGGTACCGCCCGCCGACTTCGTCCTGCACAACAGCCTGTTCCTGATCGCTCACTTCCACAACGTGATCATCGGCGGCGTGGTGTTCGGTGCGTTCGCGGGCATCACCTACTGGTTCCCGAAGGCGTTCGGCTTCAAGCTCGATCCGTTCTGGGGCAAGCTGTCGTTCTGGTTCTGGGTCACCGGCTTCTACCTCGCCTTCATGCCGCTCTATGTGCTCGGCCTGATGGGCGTGACCCGCCGGCTGCGCGTGTTCGACGATCCGTCCCTGCAGATCTGGTTCATCGTTGCGGGCATCGGCGCCTTCCTGGTCTTCCTCGGCATCTTGTCGATGCTGGTGCAGTTCGCGGTCTCCTTCCTCAAGCGCGAGCAGCTCAAGGACGTCACCGGCGATCCCTGGGACGCGCGCACGCTGGAATGGGCGACCTCCTCGCCCCCGCCGGACTACAACTTCGCCTTCACCCCCGTCGTTCACGACAATGACGCGTGGTGGGACATGAAGAAGCGCGGCTACCAGCGTCCGCTCACCGGGTTCAGGCCGATCCACATGCCCAGCAGCACCGGCACCGGCATCATCCTCGCCGGCTTCGCCACCGCGATGGGATTCGGCCTGATCTGGTACATCTGGTGGCTTGCCGCTGCGAGCTTCATCGCGATGCTCGCCGTCGGCATCGGTCACACCTTCAACTATCACCGCGACTTCGACATTCCGGCCGACGACGTCATCCGGGCCGAGGACGCGCGTACCAAACTGCTCGCCGGAGCCAAGTAAATGACTGTCGCCGTCAATCCCACCCAGGCCGGTGAGCCGGTCTTCTATCTCGCCGACGAGCATCCGCATCCGGAAGGCTACAGCACCTCGCTCGGCTTCTGGATCTATCTGATGAGCGACTGCCTCATCTTCGCGATCCTGTTCGCCACTTTCGGCGTGCTCGGCGGCAACTATGCCGCCGGCCCTGCACCGAAGGACCTGTTCGACCTCGACCTGGTCGCGGTGAACACCTCGATGCTGCTGCTGTCGTCGATCACCTATGGCTTTGCGATGCTGACGATGCAGCAGAACAAGATCGCCCAGACCCAGATGTGGCTGGCGATCACCGGCCTGTTCGGCCTCGCCTTCATTGGCATCGAGCTCACCGAGTTCGCCCACATGATCCACGAAGGCGCGACGCCGCAGCGCAGCGCCTTCCTGTCGGCGTTCTTCACCCTGGTCGGCACCCATGGCCTGCACGTCTCCTGCGGCCTGATCTGGCTGGTGACGCTGATGGTGCAGGTCCAGAAGTTCGGCCTGATCGAAGCCAACCGCCGCCGCCTGATGTGCCTGTCGATGTTCTGGCACTTCCTGGACGTGGTCTGGATCGGCGTCTTCACCTTCGTCTATCTCCTGGGAGTTCTGCGATGAACACCGATACCCACACAGCCCACGCGGACGACCATCACCACGGCGACAGCTACGCCCACGGCTCGTTCTCGACCTATATGCTCGGCTTCGTGCTCTCGGTCGTGCTGACCGCGATCCCGTTCTGGCTGGTGATGAGCGGCGCACTGCCGAGCAAGCAGATCACCGCGCTCGTCATCATGGCCTTCGCGGTCGTGCAGATCGTCGTGCACATGATCTACTTCCTGCACATGAACACGACGTCCGAGAACGGCTGGAGCATGATGGCGCTGATCTTCACCATCGTCATGGTGGTGATCGCGCTGTCGGGGTCGCTGTGGGTGATGAACCACCTCAACAGCAACATGATGCCGATGCACCAGATGACGGGAATGAAGTGAGCGAGGCTCTAAATTGAGCGAGATCCGGACCGTGACCGGCAAGGCACAGGGCGCGCGGCGAAAGGCTGCGCGGCCGCCCTTGTGGCTCACGGTCCTCTCGCTCACGGCCTTCGTCCTTCTTATTGCGCTCGGCGTCTGGCAGATCGAGCGCCGCGCCTGGAAGCTGGCGCTGATCGACCGCGTCGAGCAGCGCGTTCACGCCCCGGCCCAACCAATCCCCTCGCCCGCGGTCTGGCCGGCGGTCTCCACCGCAAATGACGAATACAGGCACGTCAGCGTCGCCGGCCGCTTCCTGCATGACCGCGAGACGCTGGTTCAGGCCGTCACCGAGGAAGGCCCGGGCTATTGGGTGCTGACGCCGCTTCAGCGCAATGACGGCACGCAGGTCCTGGTCAACCGCGGCTTCGTGCCGTCCGAGCGGCGCGATGCATCAACGCGCCGGGACGGCAATCCGGACGGACAGGTCGCAATCACCGGCCTGCTCCGCATGACCGAGCCGAAGGGCGGATTCCTTAGGAACAACGTGCCTCAGCACAACCGCTGGTATTCGCGGGATATCGCCGCGATCGCGGCGGCGCGCGGTCTCGAAAACGTCGCGCCCTTCTTCATCGATGCCGACGCCGGATCACAATCCGGTCCAGGTCCCATCGGCGGATTGACCGTAGTCCGCTTTCCCAATAACCACCTGATCTACGCGCTGACGTGGTTTGCTCTGGCTTTCATGCTGGCGGGCAAGCTTTTCGTCACATTCGGCGGCGGGCTGTTCCGCCGCAAACGCTTCGTCCACGAACCGGATGGCGGCTCGGATGCCGTCGCCCGCAGGACGGGATCAGATGCTGGAACGATCGTCGAACAGACCTGAGGACGGGAAGGCGCATGACGCCGTCACGCTGCAATCGCAGGCGGACGCGCGCAGCGAGCTGATCGGCACGGCGCCGACCGACGACGAGACCAACCGCAAGAATATGGCGCTGCTGATCCAGCTGCGCTGGACTGCCGTGGTCGGCCAGATCGTGACCATCGGCGGCGTGCATTTTGGGCTCGGCATTCCCCTGCCATTGGAGCGGATGGGCGCAGTGATCGGCGCGCTGGTGCTGCTCAACGTCTCCAGCCTCGTCTGGGTGCGCCATCGCGCCGCGATCACCAACAATGAGCTTTTGGTCGCCTTGATGCTCGACGTCGCCGCGCTGACTGCGCAGCTCTACCTCAGCGGCGGCGCCACCAACCCCTTCACCTCGCTGTTCCTGCTCCAGGTGACGCTGGGCGCGGTCCTGCTCGATGCCCGCTCGACCTGGTCGCTGGTCGCGCTGACCTGCGCGAGCTTTGTCTGGCTGACGCTGGCCTACCGCCCGCTCGACCTGCCGCCGAATCCGCTGAGCGAGACCTACAGCCTCACCGTTGCCGGCATGCTGCTGGGCTTCGTGCTCAACGCCGTGCTGCTGGTCGTGTTCGTCACCCGCATCAACAGGAACCTTCGCGAGCGCGATGCGCATCTGGCCGCGCTGCGCCAGCATGCCGCCGAGCAGGACCACATCGTGCGCATGGGCCTGCTCGCCTCGGGCGCCGCGCACGAGCTCGGCACGCCGCTCGCCTCGCTCTCGGTGATCCTCAGCGACTGGCGCCGCATGCCCGATCTTGCCGCCGACCAGGAGCTCGCCGAGGACCTCGCGGAAATGGAAACCTCGCTCCAGCGCTGCAAGACCATCGTGACAGGTATCCTCGTGTCGGCCGGCGAAGCGCGCGGCGAAGGCTCCTCGCCGACGACGGTGACGGCCTTCGTCACCGCGCTGGTGGACGAGTGGCGCGACGCGCGCTCGGCGCGCACGCTCTATTTCGTCAACACTTTTGGCGAGGACGTCGCAATCGTCTCCGACATCGCGCTGAAGCAGGTGATCTTCAACGTGCTCGACAACGCCTACGAGGTCTCGCGCGACTGGGTCGAGCTCGTGGCCGAACGCGAGGGCGACAACCTCGTGCTGTCGATCAGCGACCGCGGCCCGGGCTTCGCGCCGGAGATGCTGACGCAGCTCGGCAAGCCCTACCAGTCGAGCAAGGGCCGCGCCGGCGGCGGCCTCGGCCTGTTCCTGGTGGTCAACGTGGTCCGCAAGCTAGGGGGCGGCGTCATCGCCGAGAACCACAGGAAGCGCGGCGCCACCGTCCGCCTGACGCTGCCGCTCGCCACGCTCGCGATCGGAGGAAATTTTGACGCCTGACCGTTCGCTCATCGTCGTCGAGGACGATGCCGGCTTCGCACGCACGCTCAAACGCTCCTTCGAGCGCCGCGGCTACGAAGTGGTGCTGGCGGCTTCGATTGAAGACGTCCGCCAGGCACTGGAGCAGCGATCTTTCGGTCATGCCGTGGTCGACCTCAAGCTCGGCGGCGCTTCGGGTCTCGCCTGCGTCGAGTTGCTGCACACGCACGATCCCGACATGCTGATCGTGGTGCTCACGGGCTTTGCCAGCATCTCCACCGCCGTCGAAGCGATCAAGCTCGGCGCCTGCCACTACCTCGCAAAGCCGTCGAACACCGACGACATCGAGGCCGCCTTCAACAAGGCCGAAGGCAACGCCGAAGTCGCGCTCGATACGCGGCCGACCTCGATCAAGACGCTGGAATGGGAGCGCATCCACCAGACCCTGATCGAGACGGATTTCAACATCTCGGAAGCGGCACGGCGGCTCGGGATGCACCGGCGCACGCTGGCGCGAAAGCTCGAGAAGCGGCCGGTGAAATAGGAGGGGGGCGCGTCGAAGCCCTCCTCCTCTCGCGACGCCTATTGGCCAAACCGCGCAATGACGTCGGCTAGCGCAATGTGGCCTGAGCAGCGTCCCGTTCCCGGGTCAGAGTCACCGTCCTCCAAAGCGGTGGCGTACACGACGGCAGGATCTGCTTCGAGGCGTTCTCGCAGGGCCGCCAGCTTTGGCCAGCGGCTCCTCTCCGCGACAGCGTGGAAATCGAGCCAGCGCGCCATACCTACCAGCAATGCTTCGGCGAGCGTCGGCCGGTCGCCGAGCAGGAATGCCCTCGTTTCAATCATCGCTTCGAGCTTGTCGTGGCGCTCGATCACCTTGGTCCTGCCAAGACCCCGCAGGGCCGACTTCACTGCAGGCTCCATCGCTTCGGCTTCCATTGCGACCCACAGCGGCGCGAAGGCGGCGGTGAAACCGGTATTCACGAACGCCATGAGCTGATGCATTCGATCGGCTTTCCGCGACAGGGGATCGAAGCTGATGCGCCGTTCGACATCCCTGACTTCGAGCCAAGCCGCGATAGCCATTGTTTCCGTCAACACCTCGCCTTGTTCGGTGATGAACACAGGCGTCTCATGTCGCGGGTTGATGCGAGCGTATGAGGCACTCCGCATCTCGCCGAGCATATCGACGCGACACAAACGATAAGGCTTGCCCAGCCATTCGAGTGCCGCAACAAGCCCCATGGAGCTTCCCTTCGGGAAGCCGTAGAGTAGAATTGGGTCCACGATCCATTCTCCGTGATTTCTGATGATCACGCTGCGCAGCGGTGCCCGAACCCTAGTCGCTCGTCGCATCAAGTAAATTACGCACTTTTTTGTAACCTGGAGGCGCCGATGAAGGATCTCGTTTCGAGATGTCCCATCGAGGAAGTGATGCAGATTCTGAGCGGTCGTTGGCCGACTCTTCTGATCTACTATTTGAAGCAGGGCACCAAGCGCTTCAGCGACTTGCGCCGAGACAATCCGACCATCTCACACAGGATGCTCGCGCTCGAGCTTCGCAAACTCGAGGACGCGGGTATCGTAAGCCGCACTGAATTTGACGGATATCCGCTGCGCGTCGAGTATGATCTGACCTCCGCCGGCCACGCGCTCGTGCCATTGATCGATGCATTGGGAAACTGGTGGTCAACGGTCGCGTCAGTAGCCGGCGGAAACGGCCACGAGACCGCGATCGGCTCGCCGCGCAGCGCATCCCCGATTTGATCCTGACGGAGCCAAGCAGACGCGTTCGATCGCTTGCCCGACCTGACACGTCGCCGAACGAGGATAGCTACCGTTGTCAAACAAAAAGCCCGGCCGAACGGCCGGGCTTTTGATTGCTTGCGCGGAACGAAGCTGCTTACGCGGCCTCGTCGGCGACGGTGGTGTCGTCGCCATCGGTATCGTCGGCCTCGCCCTCGGCATCCGTCTCGCCCTCGGCGGTTTCCGCCTTGGCGTTGCGGCGCGGGCTCTTGGCGAGCTGGGCCTCGATCTCCTTGACCGCTTCGGTCTCGGTCGAGTGCTGCACCACCGCGATCTCGCGGGACAGACGATCGAGCGCGGCTTCATAGAGCTGGCGTTCGCTGTAGGACTGCTCCGGCTGCGACTCCGAGCGATAGAGGTCGCGCACGACTTCCGCGATCGCGACGATGTCGCCCGAGTTGATCTTCGCTTCGTATTCCTGGGCGCGGCGCGACCACATGGTACGCTTGACGCGGGCGCGGCCCTTGAGCGTCTCCAGCGCCTTCTTCACCAGCGCGGGCTCGGACAGCTTGCGCATGCCGACGTTCGCGACCTTGGCGGTCGGAACACGCAGCGTCATCTTGTCCTTGATGAAGTTGATGACGAACAGCTCGAGCTTCGCGCCGGCGATCTCCTGCTCCTCGATGGCCAGGATCTGGCCGACGCCGTGAGCGGGATAGACGACGAATTCGTTGGCCTTGAAGCCCTGACGCTGGGTCACGACCTTCTTTTCCTCGACCTTCGGCGCAGGCGCAGCGGCCTTCACGGCCGGCTTGGCAGCGACAGGAGCCTTGGCAGGAGCGGCAGCAACAGGAGCCTTCGGCGCAGCGGGCTTGGAAGCGTGAGCCTTGGCAGTCACAGGCTTGGCAGCAGGCTTGGCAACGGTCGCCTTCGCGGCCGGTTTGGCAGTCTTGTGAGGCATTGCGCTTCTTTTGTTCTTCGAGGACTTTGCAGCCGGCGCCTTCGTCGCGGTCCGACCCTTGGATGCGCTACGGCTGGCCGCGGCGACTTTTTTGGCCTCCTTATGGGAAGCCCTCGCTGAAGTACTCTTTTTACGCGTTTTCTGTGACACAGCCTGCGCGCGGAAACTGCCACGCCCCTGTTCGACATTTGGTTTCACGGGAACCCAGCGGGGCCAACGGGGCTGACAGGGTTCGGCTTAATGTGCCCAATATAGCACATTTCCCGCAAAAATCAATGATTTAGGGGTCGTGAGGGCTGGTTTTCCGAGATCACGAAGGTATTAGGGTTAAGTTTGGGCGGGAATTAGTCCCCCGAGCCCGGGTTCGGAGAAAAATATTTCTCGAACTTGCCTTCCTGACCGTCGAATTCCTTGGCGTCGGCAGGTGATTCTTTCTTCTGGGTGATGTTCGGCCAGCTTTTGGCATAATCGGCGTTGACCGAAAGCCACTTTTCGAGGCCCGGTTCCGTGTCCGGCTTGATGGCGTCGGCGGGGCATTCCGGCTCGCACACGCCGCAGTCGATGCACTCGTCAGGATGGATGACGAGCATGTTGTCACCCTCGTAGAAGCAGTCGACCGGGCAGACCTCGACGCAGTCGGTGTACTTGCACTTGATGCAGTTTTCAGTGACGACGTAAGTCATCCAACGCTCCGAAAAGCTCTTTTAAAAGTCGCGGCTTGCGTAGCGCGGATGGCTCGGCGCTGCAAGGTCGAGGACGGCCGATCATGACGGCTTTATGTGTTTGATCGACCAAGAAATGAATTCAAAGCGCAATTAATTGCGCTTTGCTTCATTCAGCTCCTCGTAGAGCACACGGGCCGAGGCGGCATCGCCACGGCGCTCGTTGAAGCCGGTGACTTTCAACACCCGCACGGTGCGATCGAGTGCGACGGTGATGACGTCGCCGAGCTTGATCGCATGGCCCGGCGACTTCTCGCGTTCACCGTTGACGCGGACGTGGCCGGACTCGACGAGCTCGGCCGCGGAGGTGCGCGCCTTCACCACCCGCGCGTGCCACAGCCATTTGTCGATGCGCTGCCGCTCGGTCGTGGTCTCTATTCCTTCTGACGCGTTTTCTTCACGCGAACCGCTCCGCACTTCGCTTGAAAACGCTATGCTACTCCTTGCGACCGGACAGCTGCTCTTTCAACGCAGCGAGCTTGGCGAAGGGCGAGTTCGGATCGGCGGGACGATCGCGCTCGCGCGGGTTCGCGCTCGAGGCGTAGGGACGCAGCGAGGGACCGCCCTGGCGGTCGCGGCCCTTGTCGCGGTCGCGGCCACGATTGTCGCGGCCCTTGTCGCGATCGCCGCCGAACTTGCCCTTGTTGTCGCGGTTGCGATCGCGATCCTTGTTGTCGCGGTCCTTGCCCTGGAAGCTGCGATTACGATCGTCGCGGCCCTCGGGACGCGGCGCGCCTTCGCCGCCGCCTTCGCGCGGCTTGCGGAAGTCTCGGCCGCCGTCGCGACGATGACCGCCACCGTGACGATGACGCTCGCCCCGCTTCTCGCCATCGGCGGCCTGCGCAGCTTCGCCCTCGGCGGGCGCGGCGCCAGCCTCAGCACCGACCTGCGGACGCTGATTGTGGTGACGCTGGTGGCGATGACGTTCGTGACGCGGCTTGCGATCCTCGTGACGGCCGCCGGGTCGCCAGACCTCGACCAGCTCGGGCTCGGCGGGCGTGGCCGCAGCTTCTACCGGCGCAGCGGCATCGGCGGATGCAGCAGCTTCCGTTGCGGCAGTCTCGGCGGGAGCAGCTTCAAGGCCAGCAGCCTCCGTGGGCGCAGCGGCTTCTTCTGCCGGCGGCGCGATGCCGGGAGCATCTTCCGGCGTGACGGGAGCCTCGGGCGATGCTTCGAGCGCCGACTCTTCCTGCGCGGGCTCGTCGTGCTGCTCCATGCCGGGCGCGTCTTCGACGGTCACAGGCTCGGCGGCGGCTTCGATCGCGGTGTCTGCAGGCGCAGCCGTTTCCTCAGCCGGCGTTTCTGCGCTGGCCTCGGCCGGAGTCTCGGCAGCCGGCGTCTCGGCAACAGCAGCCACCGGCTTCACCGGCAGCGGCGGCCGCTTCTCCATGCGATAGCCGAGCGCACGCAATACGGACGCAAAATCCTCGCCGGCCGAACCGGTAAGCGAGGTCATCGCCTGCGTCACGACAAAACTGCGGCCGTCGAAGGCGCCGGCGGGCTTTTCGCCGGGCGAGTTGTCGCGCCAGGCCAGCGCCGGGCGGATCAGGTCGGCCAGGCGCTCCAGGATGTCGACGCGGACGGCGCGCTCGCCGGCCTGCTTGTAGCCGAGCACGCGATAGGCATCGCGCGGCAGCTGCTTGTCGACCGGGAACGAGGTGCGGCCCGAAGATGCCAGATGCTGCGCGCCGGACAGCGCGGACGGATCGACATTGTCCTGCTTCAGCGCCCACAGCAGCGCCGCGAGCGCACGCGCGGCAGGCTTCAGCAGGCCGGGGAAATAGAGGTGATAGGCGCCGAAGCGGACGCCGTATTTGCGCAAAGTGGCGCGCGAGGGCTGGTCGAGATCCTTCAGCTCGTTCGCGATCTTGGGACGCTCCAACACGCCGAGCGCCTCGACGAGCTGATAGGCGATGCCGCGGGCGATGCCGGTGACGTCCTCGGCCTTCGACAGCTCGAACATCGGTCCGAGCAGCTTTTCGATATGGGTCTTGAGCCAGAGCTCGAGCCGCGCCTGCACCTTCTCGCGGGGCGCACCGGTCAGGCGCTCGTCCGAGATGATGCGGATGCGCGGATGCAGCGCCTCCTCTGCGGCGGACAGCCGCGCCACGGCGTCGCCGGTCCAGCGGATGGTGCCTTCCGAGGTCAGCACGAACTGATCGTCCGGCGCGCTGCCCAGTTTTTCGGCGCGCGCGTTGATCTCGCCGGCGAGCACCGCTTGCGCTGCAGCCTGCAAGGCTTTCGCATCGGAGCCTGCTTCCGCAGCGTCCGGTGCAAAGGTGAAGCCATCGAGACGGCCGATGACATGGCCTTCGACGATGACTTCGCCGGTCTTGCCGATTTCAGTATTCAAGCTCGTGTTCTCCCGCAGGCGGCGCATCAATACACTGGTCCGGCGATCAACGAAACGCTCAGTCAAGCGTTCATGGAGCGCATCCGATAATTTATTTTCGACCTCGCGGGCGATCCCCTGCCAGCGTTCGGGGTCTTTCAGCCAGTCCGGGCGGTTGGCGACGAAGGTCCAGGTGCGAATCTGCGCGATCCGGGCCGACAGCGTGTCGATGTCGCCGTCGATGCGGTCGGCCTGGTCGATTTGGGCCGCAAACCAGGAATCGGGGATGCAGCCCTTCTGCATCAGGAAGCCGTACAGCGTCGTCACCAGTTCGGCATGGGCCGCGGGCGACAGTTTTCGGTAGTCGGGGACCTGGCAGGCCTCCCAGAGCCGCTCCACGGCGTCCTTGCCGTGTGCGACATCGCGCACCTCGACGTCGCGGGCGGCGTGGTCGAGCACGCGCATGTCTTCCGCGATCGGCGCGCGCGTCAGGGCCTCATGGCCGGGGGCGAGGTTGAGCGACACCTGGAGCGCGCCGAGCGAGGAGAAATCGAGCTTCGAATTGCGCCATTGCAGCATCTTGACGTTGTCGAAGGTGTGGTTCTGGAGCGCATTGACGAGTTCGGGCTCGAACGGCGCGCAGCGGCCGGTGGTGCCGAAGGTGCCGTTGCGCGTGGCGCGGCCGGCGCGGCCGGCGATCTGCGCGAATTCGGCCGGCGTCAGGCGGCGGAACTGGTAGCCGTCGAACTTGCGGTCGGAGGCGAAGGCGACGTGGTCGACGTCGAGATTGAGGCCCATGCCGACCGCGTCGGTGGCGACGAGGTAGTCGACGTCGCCGTTCTGGAACATCGCCACTTGTGCGTTCCGTGTGCGGGGCGACAGCGATCCCAGCACCACGGCGGCGCCGCCATGCTGGCGGCGGATCAGCTCGGCGATGGCGTAGACCTCGTCGGCCGAGAAGGCGACGATGGCAGTGCGGCGCGGCTGGCGCGTGATCTTGCGGTCGCCGGCAAATTCGAGCTGCGACAGGCGCGGCCGCGTGATCATGGACACGCCGGGCAACAGCCGCTCGATGATCGGGCGCATCGTGGCCGCGCCCAAGAGCAGCGTCTCGTCGCGACCGCGGCGGTTGAGGATGCGGTCGGTGAAGACGTGGCCGCGTTCGAGATCGGAGGCGATCTGGACCTCGTCGACGGCGAGGAAGGAAACGTCGAGGTCGCGCGGCATCGCCTCGACGGTGGAGACCCAATAGCGCGGGTTCTTCGGCTTGATCTTCTCTTCGCCCGTGATCAGCGCAACGGCCTCGCTGCCAACCCGCGCGGCGATCTTGTTGTAGACCTCGCGCGCCAGGAGGCGCAGCGGCAGCCCGATCACGCCCGAGGGATGCGCCAGCATCCGCTCGATGGCGAGATGGGTCTTGCCGGTGTTGGTCGGCCCGAGCACCGCAGTGACGCCGGCGCCAGGCACTCGCTCGGAAGCGAAGGGGGAGGAGGAGAAGGGCATCTGGGTGATTAGGTAGTGCCGATTTGGGCGAATGTCAGTGCTGTTTGGGGTGTGTTGGGGGCTGGGGCCTGTCAGCCATGTCTCCGAACGCTCTGTCGAAGTCGCCGCCCCCGCTGTCATGCCCCGGCTTGACCGGGGCATCCAGGGCGGATTCAACCGCTCGTCGCAACACCCTGAACAAGGAGGTTGCGATGGAGAGCCGTGCGCGAGCAAGTCGTCCTCAAGAGGCCCGACGAGAGGATTGTAGACGGTTCTGGGCTGCGATTGCCTCGGGGCGATCGAGCGAAGATGCTGCGGTTGAGGCCGGGGTATCGCCTTCGGTTGGAGTGCGCTGGTTCCGGAGGGCGGGCGGCATGCCGCCAACACATTTGTCACCGTCGTCAAGGCTTCCATCGGAGCGCTATCTCTCGTTCGCCGAGCGCGAGGAGATCGCCATCTTGCGTGTGCAGGGTCATGGGGTGCGAGCCATCGCTCGTCAGCTTGATCGAGCTCCCTGCACGATCTCTCGTGAACTCCGTCGTAATGTGGCGCGCCGCCACGGCGCCCCACAGTACCGAGCAACCACGGCACAATGGCACGCTGATCGGTCCGCCCGACGGCCCAAGCCGGCGAAGTTGGCGATCAATCCGCCCCTGCGGGATTACGTGCAGGACAGGCTTGCCGGTATGATCGCCAAGCCGGACGGGGAGCTCCTGGCTGGCCCGAAGGTCGTGTGGAAGGGACGCCGGGCTGTGCATCGGCAAAACCGGCGCTGGGCCAGGGCATGGAGCCCGGAACAGATTTCTCGGCGACTTCGGCTGGACTTTCCCGAGGATGAGACGATGCGCATCAGTCACGAGGCGATCTATCAGGCACTTTATGTGCAGGGTCGAGGAGCTTTGCGCCGCGAACTGACGGCCTGCTTGCGCACCGGGCGGGTGTTGCGGATGCCGAGGGCGCGCGTCCGCAAAGGCAGAAGCTTCATTCCTTCCGAGATCATGATCAGTCAACGTCCGGCGGAAGCCGCCGATCGAGCTGTGCCGGGCCACTGGGAAGGTGATCTCATTATGGGTCTTGGAAGTTCCGCGATCGGCACCTTGGTGGAGCGCACGACCCGCTTTACCATTCTGCTGCATCTGCCGCGTATCACAGGCCATGAACAGGAAGCTCGCGTGAAGAACGGACCTGCACTCGCCGGACATGGCGCTGAGGCAGTGCGCGACGCCATCACCCGCGCAATCGTCAGCATGCCCGAACAGCTGCGTCGATCGCTGACCTGGGATCAAGGAGCTGAACTGGCTCAGCATGCACGCCTGAGGATCGATGCAGGCCTGCAGGTCTACTTCTGTGACCCTCATAGCCCATGGCAGCGCGGCACCAACGAGAACACAAATGGGTTGCTGCGCCAGTACTTTCCAAAAGGGACCGATCTTAGCCTGCACAACTCTGGTGATCTCGAGGCCGTGGCTCTCGCACTCAACACCAGGCCCAGGAAAACCCTCGGCTGGAAAACACCGGCCGAAACTCTCGACCAATTGCTACAAGTGAACGATACACAGGGTGTTGCGACGAGCGGTTGAATCCGCCCAGTACGCCGCGGCCCGTCCGCTCAACCACAGCCGTCTCGGCGTACTGGATCGCCCGGTCAAGCCGGGCGATGACACCGAGAGTGTGGGAGCAGCTTCGAAACATCCCGCGCAACTGTCTCACTTTGCGACGCTTTTCCCGTTCTCTTTAAGCTTCGGAACGACTCTAGAACGAATCGCGGCCGAATCGCTGACTCCCCGATGAGTCCTGTTACGTTCACGCAACATGTCGCGGGAGGCTTGTTGGGAGTGCACTAGATGGAGTTTTGGCCTGCCGCACAAGCGGCGTTTCGAGGGCGGAAAGGCTTAAGTTGGGGACGGCGCGGAGTCGAATCAGAATGGGCGAGGAGTCAAATGGATTCCCGGCCGGCGGACCATCAAAACAAAAAGTGCGAAAACAACCCCATGCACAGTAGGCAAGGTGTTGAAATGGCGTGACTTTTACCCTCTCCTGGCGCTGTACGCGATCGACCCTCCCCCTCCAGGGCAGGGCCATCGCATATGGCGCGTTTTGCGCGACCTGAGCGCACGCCTCGTCCTTCGAGACGACCGCTTCGCGGTCTCCTCAGGATGAGGCTAAGCAGCATCGGTGCTCGTTGAAACTGGTGCCGCGCACGCAACCCTCATCCTGAGGGCCCGCCAACGGCGGGCGTCTCGAAGGATGGCCACAGGCGAAATCGCTCCCATATGCGATAGCCCTCCCCCTCCAGGGGAGGTGGGCGCCCTACTGCGTCTTCGCGACCTTGGGGGGCTGGGCGGAGGTCAGGAAGCTGGTGGCTTCCAGCATCGCCGGGCCCAGCGGGGTCGGGACCTTCAGCCAGAACGGCACCAGGATGCGCGTGCCGGCCACGGGGGCAAACGCGATCTCGATGTTGCGCTGGGCGGCGAGGTATTTGATCACGGGGCGGTCGGGGATGTAGCCCGCCACAGGCACGAAATAGAGCGAGCAGACCACGACCGGACCCTTGTAGCCCTTCTCCGCCTTCACCGTCTCCATGCGCTTGAAATCGAGCTTCAGGTCGTAGCGCATGCGGCCGTCGAACACCGGCGCAGCGTTGTGGCAGGCGTCCGGCGTCACGGGATCGCCGGTGCCGGGCACGCGCAACAGCGAGGCCGTCATCGGGTCCCAGACGCCGCGGCGATGCGCGTCGGTGACGACGATGCGGTCGGCATCGACCGGGGGCTCCGGCACGATGCCGAACTCCTTCACATTGCCCTTGTCGAGCGTGATGTGGATCTCTTCGGTCTTCTTCGAGGTGGTGGTGGAGGCCTGGTATCCGGTCGCAACCAGCGTGCCGTTGACCACCCGGCCCTGCGAGGCGCCGGTGCCGGACCCGCCCGCGAAGGATTTCAAAAGCCCCGTGGTGCCGCCGCTAGCCGCGGCGGCGAACACGTCGTCGCCGATATCGATGTTCCAGGCGCCCTTGCCGACGGGAATGCCGGCCAGCGAGGCCTCATATTGCGCCTCGAGCTTGCCCTGCGCCGCCACGGGATCAGCCCCCCACGCCACGACGAGCCCGCAAAGGGCCGCGAAAGCGAGCCGGCCGGCCGAGCCCAGCCGGGGTAGATATCGGGGAGATGCGAGCACGAAACGATCCAATCGGGGGCGCGAACCGCTGTTACTTAAGCCAAAACCCGCGGCAAACAATGTGTCCGGGCGTGAGGCTTGCGGAACTCCACCGGACTTTTCGGCGGTGAATACGCCCTTTATGTGATGGTAAGGCGCGCTAATCATTGCCGTTTTGGTGATCGGGGGCCGCTGGGCTCTTGCCATTTATTCCTCTGTCATGCCCCGCGAAGGCGGGGCATCCAGTACGCCGCGCCCCCTCGACTCAAGCCCCGCTGGTGGAATACTGGATCGCCCGGCCAAGCCGGGCGATGACACCTATCGTGGGGCATGACGCGAGCACGAAAACCGCCCCAAAACCTTGACGTCCCGCCCCTTCCCCCCTATACGTCCGCCCGCTCCCTGCAAGGACGAAAGAATTAGCCCCCGTGGCGCCCAGAATGGCGGCCGCACTCAATGGGGGTTCGAACCTGAGGATTTCTACCATGTCTCGCCGCTGCGAACTGACGGCCAAGGGCCCCCTCGTCGGCCACAAGGTCAGCCACTCCAACATCAAGACCAAGCGCCGCTTCCTGCCGAACCTCGTCAACGTGACGTTCATCAGCGAAGCCCTCGAGCGCAACGTGCGCCTGCGCGTCTCGACCAACGCGGTCAAGAGCGTCGACCACAATGGCGGCCTCGATGCCTTCCTGCTCAAGGCCAAGGCCGACCTGCTGTCGCCGCGCGCCCTCGAGCTGAAGCGCGCCATCCAGAAGAAGGTCGGCCCGACCGCCGCGCCGGCCAAGAAGGCCAGCTAAGAGATTTTCGAATTGGGCGGGGGCTAGGTTGCGTCGCGTGGCGTAGGCTTAGCCGAGTAGAGTTTGCGTTGACGGCCGGATCGGAAGATCCGGCCGTTTTTGTTTGTGCGATGCACCATCAGAAGCGGAGTCGGGCGGGGATAGACTCAAGCCTAAGTTGCGCGCCCGACTCTTGACCGTTAGGCTTGGTCCATTGTCAGGATGCGTTTCAAATAATTCTCTTCTAAGGACATTTGACCGAGCTCGGATGATCAAGAAGCCGACGTTTCAAGAGTTTGGGCCGTTCGCGAAAGCGACCCTTGGCTTCGATATTAGTGATAGGTCCCTACAGACCTGGATTAACACCAACATCGAAACGGCACGCTCACAAATTCAGCAACACGACATTGTTGCGTTTGTAGAGAAGATGGTGACGGATCTACGACGAAGAGCGAAATATCGCCCAGGCAGATCCACACTCCTGGAAGTGGGATTACCGCTCGGCTCGCTTCTCCGCATCTTACCTCAGTCACACACTGCACTTGGTAGAAGGCATGTTCGAAGCAGCTCATTTCGTATCCGCTGAATTGGGTATGGCGGCGACAGAGGCGCTGCCCTACGAAGCGCAATGGCTTCTGTTGATCACGCTCCTAAACGAAGACGTGAGCGTAGCTCGCACTAGAGGCAAATTACGAGATTGGTTTACCGCAACGAGCTTCTACGAAGCACTTAAGGGAAGGCCGGATCATGCGCTCGTCCGCATGATTGAAGAAATCGTCTCACAACTAAAAATCGGAGAGGAAATTGCAGCACCGCCACAAGACATTCGTCCGACCGAGTTAGTCACAAAGCGCTTCTTAAGGGGTAAGGCTACAAGCGTTGCGTACGTTCAGCTCCTAATCCGAAACGGACTCTTTTCAAATTTGCCTTTGACAGATGTCCCCTATGAGCAGTTTGTCCCAATCGTTGACCGAGAAACACTTTCGAGTGCCTTTGGACGACACGTCCATTCTGCGAGAACTATCGGAAATGTTGTCTACATACCGGCGAATATCTTCCGCCGGCTTAACGGCAACCCTCTCAATCTTTATGATCTCGACCCGGAGCTTCTGTCAGCTCAATTCATAAGCCGACGCTTCCTACAGCAAATCAGGAAGGGGGAAGTTCGTCCTGCACTAGTGGTACGGGCCAGCCTGATTCGATCAGCCGCAGATCGAAAATCAGATTAACGATCTCAATACTTGTGATCCTGGTGAATGCTTTCGAAGAGCCTCGTCATCTCCTGTAACGGCACCGACAACGACATCTCGAAGAACATCTTGAAATTCTTGCAGCTCTACCGGTGCCTGCGCAAAGCCCGACAAGGACACAGTCGCGGCAGATGGTGTTTTACGATCCCGGCGTCGGCACGGTGTCAGAGCCGACCATGCCGCACCGCCTCAAAGGCCAACGGCAATCCGGCGCCAGTCCGCACCATCCGTGACGAAGCAGTTCGTGCCCCCTCCCCCTACCCCCGAAAATCAATGCTCCGCAGCACGATCCCCGGCGGGGTGCCCTCGAACTCCGTCGCGCGATACTTGCTCGCCGCACGCGCTTCGATGCGGTCGCGCAGGCGGGTGAACTGGGCTTCGCGCTGCTCGGGCCGGGCCTGCGGGCCGCGCTCGAGATAGTCCATCGCGGAGGTCGAGACCGCGCAAGCAATCTCCTTGCCGCCGTCCTGCATCGAGAACTGGACGATGCCCCGGTCCTGCTCGTGGCCGATATAGCGACCGCTCGTGAGTGCCATGGCTTACTCCTTGACGCGTTTGCTGCCCTGAAGCGGGATAACGGCGGGCCCCGATGATTGTTCTGGAACCGGTGCGTTCCCCCTGCCGCAGGCGGGAGCGGCGGAACGCAAGCGGCCGGCCGTCAGCGTCTTTCAGAACGGCCGCCGAAGGCGGCCTACGCCTCCCCCGAGAGCCTGACGAAATCGTCCAGCAGCGCCGCCACCAGCGCGCGGTGGCGGGTGTCCTCGACGGGCAGGCTCGCGGCATAGAGATTGAGCAGATGGCGCGCCTTCACCGCGGCCTCCGGCCACGACATCGCCGGCACCGTCATCATGCGATTTTCGAGCTCGGCCTCGCGCTCGCGCAGCTCCCTGACATGGGATTCGACGTCGGCCAGCGCGCGGCGCAGATCCGTCGCCTTCTGGGCCGCCATGCCGCGATGCTTGTCGAGATCGACCGGGACGTCGGTCATTGGCAGCGCTCGCGGTCGGCGGCCTGCGCATCGGCGAGGTCGACCGAGCCGATCGCGAGCCGCTCGGTGGCGCCGCGCAGGCTTTCCGCCGGCACGGTGATCAACGTCGCGATGCGGCGCCAGACCGGGAAGGACAGCCCCTCGATCGTCTCCTCGTCGGTGACGACCTCGTAGCAGCCCGCGGGGAGCTCGCGGTCGATGCCGCGGATGTGGAACGGATGCCTGAAGGTGACGGTTTCGTGCCGCGAACGGATGGACATGCGCGCCTGCCTTTTGTTGCAAGTGGGCCCCAACCGACGCCGACTGGCCCGACCATGCGCCCCTTGCACGGCAATAGCCAACGCTTTCTTGCGCGGCCGCCCGGGCGCCGCCCCCTTTAGCGCTCGCTATTGCCCCGCCGCAGGCGCACGATGCGCGGATTGATGCTGCCATCGGACGTATCAGGCGAATTCGAACCCCAGAGGAGACCGACATCATGGCCAAGGGACAGCAACGCAGCAATCGCGAGATCAAGAAGCCGAAGAAGGACAAAGCCAAGGCAATCGCCGCGGCGCCAAGCCGCAAGGAGGCGTGGCAGCCGGAGATCGGCCAGGGGAAGAAGAAGTAGGGGAATAAGCGGAGCGCTGAGCGCTTACCCTCCCCTGGAGGGGGAGGGTCGCTGCGCATGGAGCGAAGCGTAATGCGTAGCGGGGTGGGGTGACGGTCTCTCCACATCCAACAGTGCCCGAGCGGAGAGATCACCCCACCCCGCTCGCGCTTCGCGCGATCGACCCTCCCCCTCCAGGGGAGGGTAAGAGGAGCCCGCGTCTCTTCTCCGTCGCGCTTTTTTGGTATACTCGCCCCGGTAGCATGACCGGGAGGGGCATACCGTGGAGCACGACGCCAAAACCGACCACAAACCCGAGCCCAAAAACCTCGTCATCTGCTGTGACGGCACAGGCAACGAGATTTCGGAGAACATCTCCAACGTCCTGAAGCTCTATCGCTGCCTGCGCAAGACCGACAAGACCAGGCCGCGGCAGATGGTGTTCTACGATCCCGGCGTCGGCACGGTGACGGAGCCAACGACGTGGCACCGCATCAAGGCCGACGTCAACCTGGTGCTGGGGCTCGCCACCGGCTACGGGCTCGATGACAACGTGCTCTCGGCCTATTGCTTCCTGGTCGAGCATTACGCGCCCGGCGACAAGATCTATCTGTTCGGCTTTTCGCGCGGCGCCTACACCGTGCGCGTGCTGGCGGGGCTGATCCACAAGATCGGCCTGATCTCGCCGGAGCAGGCGAACCTCGCTGGAAGCGGCATGGTCGCCTACAAGCAATATTCCGGCACCGGGCGCGGCAACGATGTCGAGGACCTCAGGGACGTCGCCGTCGACGACCAGGGGCCGCTGCCGAAGGACCAGTTCGACCTCGCCGCGCAATTTGCGCGCATCACCTCGACGCGCTGGGCGACCATCCACTTCATCGGCGTGTGGGACACGGTGGCGAGCGTGATCGTGCCGCGGCGCGACAATCTCTTCTTCGTGTTCAGCCTGGAGGAGCTCGCCTTCACGCGGCGCAATCCCAGCGTCGCCATCTTCCGGCAGGCGATCGCGATCGACGAGCGGCGCCGCATGTTCCGCCTCAACAAATACGAGGAGCCGCAGGATTATTGGAGCAACCGCTACGTGCCCGACGAGAAGAAGGTGCCGCAGGACATCATGCAGGTGTGGTTCGCCGGCGTGCACAGCGACGTCGGCGGCGGCTATGCCGAGGCCGAGAGCGGCGAGTCCAAATATCCGCTGATCTGGATGATCGGCGAAGCCGAAAAGGCCGGGCTGAACTTCAACAAGCGCACGGTGAACCAGCTCGCCTGGGGCGTCCAGCGCAAGAACTCGCCGTTCAAATACGTGCCGCCCGAATACACCGGCAAGACGGGCGAGCTGCACGATTCGATGACGCCGGGCTGGCGCGTGCTGGAATGCATTCCGAAGAGCGCCAAATACAGGGAATGGCCGGAGCGGAAGGAGTTTCTCGGCCTCTACATCCCTTGCTGCGAGCCGCGTGTCATCCCCGACGGCGCCCATGTGCATGAGAGCGTGGTGAAGCGGATGGACGCGGAGCCGACCTACCGGCCGGTGAATCTGCCGGCGCGGTATGAGACCGTGCCGATGCCGGTGCCGCCGGGGCCGAGCGGCGGCGCGGAGGCGGATGAGATCGTGACGGGGTGAGGCGGGCTTCGCCCTCTCCGCTCGTCATTGCGAGGAGCGAAGCGACGAAGCAATCCAGAGTCTTTCCGCGGAGGCAGACTGGATTGCTTCGCTGCGCTCGCAATGACGGAGTTTGACGCAGCGCCCGCACCCCACTACCGCTACTTTCTCCATTCGCCGCTACTTTTCATTAAAATTCTCCGGCCCCCCTTAGCAGGATCGCATCACTCGCCGTCCATGATTGGGACAAAGCCCGCCGCGCGGTCCGCGGAATTGGAGGAGAGTGCCAATGCATCCGCGTCGACATGCCCGCGTCAAACCCTCAGGCCTGGTGTCCCGCCAGGCCAAGATCATCACCGACCCGCGCGCGCCCGTCATCGTCTGCACGCTGATCGACTATTCGCCGGGCGGGGCCTGCGTCGATCTCGGCGGGCAGGTGAAGATCCCCGACAGATTCGAGCTGCTGCACGTCAACACCAAGAAGCGCTGCCGCATCGCCTGGAAGCGCGGCACGCGCGTGGGCGTGGTGTTTTAGCGGGGATGCTTGCTGCGCCCTTACCCTCCCCTGGAGGGGGAGGGTCGGCTCATGTTGAGCGAAGCGAAATATGAGACGGGGTGGGGTGACGGTCTCTCCCCAACGAACACTGCCCGTGTTGAGAGATCACCCCACCCCGCTCGCGCTTCGCGCGATCGACCCTCCCCCTCCAGGGCAGGGCCAGAAACTTACTTCCGCATCCGGGCCTTTGTCCCCGCGACGATCTGCATCGCGACGCCGGCGATCCAGCCGAACAAGGCGAGCCAGGTCCACGCCAGATGCGGCTCGAGGCGCAGCACGATGACGGCGACGGAGGCGAGCGCGGTGAAGGTGGCGCAGAGCGTGCCGGCGGCGCTGAGGAATTCCGCGGCGTCGATGACGCTGTGCGCGTCGTCGAAGGGAAGCTGCGGCGTGTCGATGCCGAGATAGAAGCCGACGAAGCCGAGCAGCATCATCAACAGCAGAAAGCCCTGTGTGGTGAGCGGGACGATCGCCGAGCCGACATAGGCGCCGACGAACAGCCCGCACGCCGCCCCCGCCATCGCGAGGCCGACGCGCTCGATGACGTGGGCAGTCTTGCGAACACGAAACCGCATGGCCGGCCTCCGTGAGGCATCAGGTACGCGTCAGGTTAGGCCAGTTTGGCCGGGCGTGGAAGGCGCGACGGGTTACGGACGCGTGAGGGTTAACTCTCTTTCGCCGCTTGCGCGGAGAGGCGAAAACCTCACCGCGCTCCGAACGTGGTCTTGCCGAACAGCGCCTTTTGCGTCGAGGGCTGCGAGCGCCAATATTGCGGGGGCACATCGACCTCGCCGCCGAGCTCGGCGCCGGCGTGCCAGCCCCAGCGCGGGTCGTAGAGCATGCCGCGGGCGAGCGCGACCATGTCGGCCTTGCCGCCGCCGACGATCTCCTCGGCGTGCTTGGCTTCGGTGATGAGGCCGACGGCCATGGTCGGCAATCCCGTCTCGCGCTTGATGGTCTCCGCGAATCGCACCTGATAGCCGGGCCCGAGCGGAATCTTCTGCAGCGGCGAGACGCCGCCGGAGGAGGCATCGATCCAGTCGACGCCGCGCGCCTTCAGCGCATTCGCGAACTCAATCGTCTGCGCCAGATCCCAGCCGCCCTCGACCCAGTCGGTCGACGACACCCGCATGCCGACCGGCCGGTCGTGCGGGAACACGGTGCGCACCGCGTCGTACACTTCGAGCGGAAAGCGCATGCGGTTTGCGAGCGAGCCGCCATATTCGTCGGTGCGCCGGTTCGAGATCGGCGACAGGAACTGATGCATGAGATAGCCGTGCGCGCCGTGCAGCTCGATCGCGTCGATGCCGAGCCGGGCGGCGCGCTTCGCAGCATCGACGAAGGCGTCGCGGATGCGCTTGAGGCCGGCCGCATCCAGCGCCAGCGGCGCGGCTTCGCCCTCCTTGTGCGGCACCGCGGACGGCCCGACCGTCTGCCAGCCGCCCTGCTCGACCGGAATCAGCTGGCCGCCGTCCCAGGGCCGCGCGCTCGACGCTTTCCGCCCCGCATGGGCGAGCTGCATCGCGATCGCGGTCGAGGAATGCTTGCGCACCGAGGTGATGATCTGCTTCAGCGCCGCCTCGCCGGCATCGCTGTAGAGCCCGAGACAGCCCGGCGTGATGCGGCCGATCGCCTCCACATGGGTCGCCTCGATGCAGAACATCGCGGCCCCCGACAGCGCCAGATTGTTGATGTGGGTGAAGTGCCAGTCGGTGGCGACGCCGTCGTCGGCCGAATACTGGCACATCGGCGACACCACGATGCGGTTCTTCAACGTCAGGCCGCGCAGCTTGATCGGGGAAAACAGGGCGCTCATGCGGGGAGTTCCGGGGATGAGAGGAATGGAAGCAATTGCATGAAGTGTAGTCGGGGATGCGCAGATTGCCAGTTGCGCAGGCAGCATGGCCGCAGCGCCACCCATGCATACGCGCGTCAGTCGATCACGGCCTCAATTTCCGCCGTCGTCCCTGCGAAAGCAGGGACCCATAACCCCAGGGAGGGGTTTGGCGAAGATTGGCCGTTCGGGATTGGCACCGCGCAAAATCGATAGATCACGCGGTATGGGTCCCTGCGTTCGCAGGGACGACAGTGGCTACTCCACCAGCGTGAACTGCAGCAGCAGCGTGCGCTGGAGCATCGAAAAATTATCGTCGGACACCAGCGTCAGCACGGTCTCGCCCTCGGCCGTGACGTGGGCATCGATGCCTTCCATGTTGTCGACCTCGTGGCCGAGATCGGCGTTGAAGAGCGCGGGGCCGTCCACCAGCGCGTTCGGTGCGATCGATTTCAGCGGGATCGCGCGGATACGGATGTTGATGCCGGTGAACCAGGAGAATTTGCGTTCGAGGATGACGAGCTCGCCGGAGGGCAGCAGCGCGGCATCGCTGATGTCGAACTTGTCGGTGCGGCGGACGCGGAACTCGCCGGGCGTGGGGCCGCCGATCAGGAAGGCGACCAGATTGCCGTCGGCATCCAGCCCGCGCTCGGAGAACGCGATCAGCGTGCCCGCAAGCGGCTGGCCCTTGGGCACGACAACCATCCCTTCGAGCCCCTTGTTGGTGGGCAGCTTGCGCACCGCCGGCGGCGTCGGCAACACCTCGCCGCGGGCGCGTGTGCCGCCTTTCGAGAAGTCGAAGCGCATGATCTGGTTGACGCGCTCGAGCCCGACATAAACGAGGTTGCCGTCGCGCGCGAGCGATTCGGTATCGTACCAGAGCCGCTTCTCCGTGATCGGCCGTCCCTCCGCGTTCAGCATCGGCGCGGCCTCGACGTCATCGAGGCCGACCATCTTGCCGCCGGCATAGCGGATGCTGCCGGTGAACCAGGCGCCCTGGTCGGAGATCGCGAGGAAGCGCTCGCCCCTGGTATCGAGCCGGAGGCCGGACAGGCCGCCGAAGCCGCGAGAGGGCGAGGTCAGCACCAAGCCGCTGCGATATTGCAGCGAGCCGAAGCGTGTGCGCGAGCGGTCGCGCGGCTCGAAATTGGGAATCTGCCGCGCGTTCACCTCGATGCTGGCGGCCTCGGTGACGGCGTGCTCGATCGGCGCGAAGCGCAGCGACGGCTCGGCCGCAGGCTGCGCCTGCGCCAGTCGGGAGAGCGCGAGGGTGGAAAATCCCGCCGCCGCGTGGCCAATGAAGCTGCGGCGGGAAGGTAGCGTGCTCACGAATGCAGTTTGCGTCGCGGGCGACCGGCCGGCTGCGTGGGTGCTGTGTTGGTCTCGCTGAACAGCTCGGCGAGCTTTTCGGTGATGGCGCCGCCGAGCTCTTCGGCGTCCACGATCGTCACCGCGCGGCGATAGTAGCGCGTCACGTCATGCCCGATGCCGATCGCGATCAGCTCGACCGGCGAGCGGGTCTCGATCTCCTCGATGATGTGGCGCAGGTGCCGCTCGAGATAATTGCCGGGATTGACCGACAGCGTGGAATCGTCGACCGGCGCACCGTCCGAGATCATCATCAGGATCTTGCGCTGCTCGGGCCGCCCAAGCAGGCGCTTGTGCGCCCAGTCCAGCGCCTCGCCGTCGATGTTCTCCTTGAGGAGACCCTCGCGCATCATCAGGCCGAGATTCTTCCGCGCCCGGCGCCAGGGGGCGTCGGCCGACTTGTAGATGATGTGACGGAGATCGTTGAGGCGGCCGGGATTGGCCGGCTTGCCGGCGGCAAGCCACGCCTCGCGGGACTGCCCACCTTTCCAGGCGCGCGTGGTGAAGCCCAAAATCTCGACCTTGACGCCGCAACGCTCCAGCGTGCGGGCGAGAATGTCGGCGCAGGTGGCGGCAACCGTGATCGGACGGCCGCGCATCGAGCCGGAATTGTCGAGCAGCAGCGTCACCACGGTGTCGCGGAACGTCGCCTCCTTCTCGTGCATGAAGGACAGCGGATGATAGGGATCGGTCACGACGCGCGACAGGCGCGCAGGGTCGAGGATGCCCTCTTCGAGATCGAAGTCCCAGGCGCGGTTCTGCTGCGCCATCAAGCGCCTCTGAAGGCGGTTGGCGAGACGGGCGACGATGCCCTGCAGATGCGCGAGCTGCTTGTCGAGATAGGCGCGCAGGCGCTCCAGCTCGTCATGGTCGCAGAGGTCTTCGGCCGAGATGATCTCGTCGAATTTCGGCGCGAAGGCATGATATTCCGGCCCGCGCGGCTCGTTCTTGCCGTGCGCGTTCGGACGCGTCGCTTCCCCGGGCGTCTCGTCGTCGCCGAGCTCGCCGTCGTCGAAGGTATCGGAGGTCGAAGCCTGCGCGCTTTCCATCGCGCTCTCGCTCATCTCCTCCGACGAGGCCTGCGCCTGGTCGGCGCTCATCTCCTGCGCGGCATCGGAATCGGGCGAGCCTTCCGCGCCGGACTGATCGTTGTCGCCGTCGCGATTTTCCTCGTCGTCGTCATTGTCTTCGCTGTCGGCGCTGCGCTCGTCGCCGATATCGAGCGCCGTCAGCAGGTCGTGCACGGCATCGCCGAACCGGGTCTGGTCCTCGACCAGGGTATCGAGCCGGTCGAGCCGCTTGCCGATCTTGTCCTCGAGGATGGGCCGCCAGAGATCGACCATTTTCTTCGCGGCCGTGGGCGGCGCCATGCCGGTCAGGCGCTCGCGCACCAGCATCGCCAGCGCGTCCGCCAACGGCGCATCGGCACGGTCAGTGATCTCGTCGAACTTGCCACGATGGAAATGATCGTCGAGCATCGCAGTGAGGTTCTTGGCAACGCCCGCCATGCGGCGCGCGCCGATCGCCTCGACCCTCGCCTGCTCGACCGCCTCGAACACGCCGCGCGCCTGCGGATTGCCCGGCATCAGCTTGCGATGCAGCTTGGCATCGTGACAGGCGATCTTGAGCGCGATGGAATCGGCATGGCCGCGCACGATCGCGGCATCACGCTTGGTCATCTTTCGCGCGGGCTCAGGTAGTCGCGCTTTACCCGGCGCGAGGCCCGGACGCTCGGCGGCAAAGCTGACGTCGAGCTCGGGCGACTTCGCGATCGCCTTCAGGCAGGAGGCCACCGAGCGCTTGAACGGCTCGGTCGGAGCTTCCTTGGTGTTACGGAATTTGGAGTTGGATGATGATGTGCTCATAGCGACTTCGTCAACGAATGGCGCGTCACGCCGCCGGGATAGCCGTCGATGACGCCGAATTCCTCGTACCCTTGGGAACGATAAAAACCCGGCGCCTGGAAACTCATCGTGTCGACATGGGATCGAACCGCGCCGATCCGCCTTGCTTCGTCCTCGATCGCCGCGATCAGCTTCGCACCATGACCCTGGCCGCGATGTTTCTGCTCGATCCAGAAGAACTGGATGAACAGAACGGTGGTCCAGATCTGCCCGACCACCCCGCCGACGATCTTGCCGCGGTCCTTGAGTGAGACCGCGAGGCCTTTCAGCCTCTGCGTCCCCATGTGCTCGTGGTTGTAGCCACTGAGCCCGGCGAGCACAGCCTTCTTGGTGGTCCCAATGGTGCGCTCGACGGTGATGGTCGGCATGGTCTAGCTGAGCGCCACGTTGACCGCCGATTCCGGCAGCTCCGCATTGAAGCAGCGCTGGTAGAACTCGGCGACCAGGGGACGCTCGAGCTCGTCGCACTTGTTGAGGAAGGTGACGCGGAAGGCAAATCCGATATCGCCGAAGATGTCGGAGTTTTCCGCCCAGGTGATCACCGTACGCGGGCTCATCACCGTCGACAGATCGCCGTTGGCGAAGGCGTTGCGGGTGAGATCGGCGAGGCGCACCATCTTGTTGACGATGTCGCGGCCCTCCTGGGTGCGATAGTGCTTGGCCTTCGCCAGCACGATCTCCACTTCCTCGTCGTGGCTGAGATAGTTCAGCGTCGTGACGATCGACCAGCGGTCCATCTGACCCTGGTTGATCTGCTGGGTGCCGTGATAGAGGCCCGAAGTGTCGCCGAGGCCGACCGTGTTGGCGGTCGAGAACAGGCGGAACGCCGGGTGCGGCTTGATCACCTTGTTCTGGTCGAGCAGCGTCAGGCGTCCCGAGACCTCCAGCACGCGCTGGATCACGAACATCACGTCGGGGCGGCCGGCGTCGTATTCGTCGAACACCAGCGCGACGTTGTTCTGGAGCGCCCAGGGCAGAATGCCGTCGCGGAATTCGGTGACCTGCTTGCCGTCGCGGACCACGATGGAGTCCTTGCCGACGAGGTCGATACGGCTGATGTGGCTGTCGAGGTTGACACGCACGCAGGGCCAGTTCAGGCGGGCCGCAACCTGCTCGATGTGGGTGGATTTACCGGTGCCGTGATAGCCGGTCACCATCACGCGGCGGTTGCGGGCGAAGCCGGCCAGAATGGCGAGCGTGGTGGCGCGGTCGAAGCGATAGTCGGAATCGACTTCGGGCACGTGAGGATCGACTTCGGAATAGGCCGGCACTTCGAGATCGCTGTCGATCCCGAACACCTGGCGCACCGACACCTTCATGTCGGGCATTCCGGAAACTTCCTCAACTTTGGACATCGCGGCGGTCGTCATCAATCCTCCGAGGTCCCGGGCGGTCCCGAAACCAGTTATTCGCACGTTGGCTGCGGCTGGGTGCTGAAAATCAACCTATCAGAGACAACGTGCGGGCAGAAGCCCGCCCTCCAATCAAAGTTCCGTTGTCTTTTCATTTAGATAGGCAAGGAACGCAGTTTTTGGAGGGCTGCCTTGCGAATCACGCTCGAATTTCGGGCGGGATGCGCGGCCTGCCCACGCGAATGGCACTTTTACCGCCGCGCCTTACTTATGTAGGGTCCGAACCGGATAGCCCCAGCCACCGCCACGAAAGACGACGTGACGTCCTTCCTCGACCCCCTCATATCCTTCGTCTCGGCCCATGCGTGGCTGGCCTACCTGACCCTGTTCCTGGCGGCGCTGCTCGAAGCCGTCCCGGTGGTGGGGTCGGTCATCCCCGGCTCGACCATCATCCTGGCGCTGAGCGCGCTCGTTCCGGGGGGCGAGCTGAAGCTGCAATGGGTGCTGCTGGCAGCAGCGGTCGGCGCCGTGCTCGGCGACGGCTCGGCCTACTGGATCGGGCACCGGCGCCAGCGCGAGATCCTCAGCACCTGGCCGCTGACCAATTATCCGCGCGTGGTCGCCGAGAGCGAAAACTTCTTCAACCGTTTCGGCACCTGGGCCGTGTTCTTCGCCCGCTTCGTGCCGCCGATCAGGGCCTTCGTGCCGGTGACATCAGGCGCACTGGGGATGGCGCCGGCGAAGTTCTACGCGGTGAACATCCCGGCGATCCTAGTCTGGGCGCCGGCGCATGTGCTGCCGGGCGTGCTGGCGGTGTCGGCCCTGCACAAATATGCCGGGCTGCATCATCATGGGCACGTCGGCAAGCACATCTGGATCTTGGCGGTGGCGACCGTGGCGATCATCGGCGGCCTTGGCGTCTGGTACTATCACCGACGGCAGAACGGCGTCGTCGCAGCCAAGCCGCGGGCTTAGATCTTACCCTCCCCTGGAGGGTAAGCGCAGTTCGCCGCTTACGCCTGTTCAGACCTTCAACTCTACCATCCCTGCCCTTCTTCCCGGTGCCGGCCCCACATACCGCGCCCGCGGCCTGATCAACTTCCCAAACTGCAACTGCTCGCTGGCATGGGCGATCCAGCCGACGCTGCGGGCCATGGCGAACAGCGCGAGCTCGCTGCCGGCGGGCAGCCTCAGCGCGTGCACGAGCACCGCGAGCGCGTAGTCGATATTGACGAGCTCGCCGGTCGCCTCAATGATCCTTTCCGGTACTTCTCGCGTGAATTTTCGCGGTGCGCCCGCGCGCGACAGAGCGTTGAGCAGCGATTGCGCGCGCGGATCGCCGCGCTTGTAGACGCCGTGGCCGAAGCCGGCAAAGCGCTCGCCGAGCGCGACGCGCTCGCGCACCATCGGCTCGACGTCGCGATCGATCAGCGTCTTGACGAGCTGCGAAGCCAGCACGCCGGCGCCGCCATGTTTTGGCCCTTTCAGCGCGGCGAGACCGGCGATGACGGCATCATAGAGATTGAGGCCGGTGGAGGCCGCGCAGCGCGCGGTGAAGGTCGAGGCGTTGAGTTCATGATCGGCGAGCAGCACCAATGCGCGGCGGATCAGATCGGGCGCATGCTTGTTGTCCGCCGCCCACGCTTTCGCAACCTGCTGATGCAGCGGCTCGGCCGATGGCTCGGCATTGAGCATAGTCGCGACCAGCAGGCGGACGATGCGCGCCCCGACCAGCGCGCGGCCGTCGGGCGCGCGGGTGAAGGCGCGGGGATCGGCGCTCGACGCGAGCGCCAGCACCGCGATGGCCCGGTCGATCGGCGCGGCCCGGCGCGCGGCTTCTGCGATCGCGCGCATCTCCTCGGATATCTTGGGCTGATTGTCAGGCGCGAACGGATCGACGCCGGAGACGTCCCAGAGCAGCGTCGCGGTGTGCTCCAGCGTGTCGTTCTCGGCGAGATCGACGCAGTTCACACCGCGGTAGATCGCGCCCTCCTCGGTGATGGTCGAGATCTCCGTGTCCATCACCGGCAGGTCGGCGTCGAAGCTGCGCAGGCCCTTCGGCTCCGGCGACGGCACCCGGCGCTCCTTCAGGGCGCGGACGTCCTCGGCGCGGTAGCGGTTTTTGCGAGAATCCGGCGTCGGCTCGGAGCGGATCAGGCCACGGCTGACATAGGCGTAGAGGGTCGCCGGCGAGATCGCGAGCTCGGCGGCGGCCTCCCGGGCAGAGAGGTAAAGCTCCTCGGAATTTTTCATATTGATTTATGTAATCAAGATTGATCAATCTGTCGAGAGGCCCGACCTTTCTGCCCGTGCAGTGCAAAAAGGGAGATTGGCCATGAACATCCTCACCAAAAGCCAGATCGGGCTGGACGGCGTTCCCGCGGCCGAGACCGTGCTGAGCCATGTCGACGGCGAGCGCGGCGAGCTGATCATCGCCGGCGAGCATGTCGGCCGCCTTGCCGCCAAATCGAGCTTCGAGGGCGTCACCGCCCGGCTCTGGAACGGCGCCGGCGCGAGCAAGACCGGCTTGAGCGAAGCCAATGTGCGGGCGAGCCTCGGTGCGGCGCGTGAGCGCGCTTTCGCCCGGGTGGACGAGTTGCTGCCGGCGACACGCGGCATGGGCATCATCGACGGGTTTCGCGCGGCGGTCGCCGGACTTCGCGCCGAGCATGGCCTCGCGCATGAGGCGACCATCGTCGGCGCGTTTCCGGTGATCGCGGGCGCGCTGGTGCGGCGCGCGAAAGGGCTCGATCCCGTCGCGCCCGATCCGAACGTGAGCCACGCGGCCGATACGCTGCGCATGCTGCATGGGCGCGCGCCTGAAACGCGCGAGGTCACTGCGCTCGACGCCTATCTCGTCACCGCCAGCGACCACGGCATGAACGCCTCGACCTTCACCACACGCGTGGTCGCCTCGACGCAAGCCGATCTGTTTGCCGCCGTCACCGCCGGCTATTGCGCGCTCACCGGACCGCTGCATGGCGGCGCGCCCGAGCCGGTGCTGGAAATGCTCGATGCGATCGGCTCGCGCGAGCGCATCCAGCCCTGGGTGGATGCGGCGCTGGCCCGCGGCGAGCGGATGATGGGCTTTGGTCATCGCGTCTATCGCGTGCGCGATCCGCGCGCCGACGTGCTCAAGACCGCAATCGAGGCGCTGGCGTCCAACGGTGCCGATTTGCCGTTTGCCGGCGAGGTCGAGGCCTATATCCGCAGCGCGCTGCGCAAGAAGAATCCGGAGCGGCCGCTGGAGACGAACGTGGAGTTCTTCACCGCGATCCTGCTCGATGCGCTGGCAATTCCGCGTCAGGCCTTCACGCCGATCTTCGCGGTCGCGCGCGTCGCAGGCTGGACCGCGCATGCCCGCGAGCAGCAGCGCACGGGACGGTTGATCCGGCCGAGCTCGTCCTATGTGGGGGCGATGCCGGAGGAATGACGCAGCAGCCCCGATGGAGCGAAGCGCAATCCGGAAAAGTCGCGCGTGCGAGATGGACCCGGACGACGCTGACGCTCCATCCGGCGCCTCGGCTATCGATAGGTCGAGAGGGGGGTCTGCACCTCCCCGAGGAGCAATGTGGAACGGATACGTGGCCGGCGAATTAGCTGATCTGGCCCCGTAGAGGAACGCAATGCTGGACTTGTTTGGACCATCTGACGAGGCCAGGATTGGCGAGATCGCCAGGCAGGCAGCAAACAGCAGCGCCGCCGGCGCGGATTCCGAGAGACGATTCCGGGACTTGCTCCAGGCGCTGCCCGCGGCCATCTACACCACCGACGCAGAGGGCCGCATCACCTTCTTCAATCAAGCCTGCATCGACTTCGCCGGACGCACGCCGAAGATTGGCGAGATGTGGTGCGTGACTTGGAAGCTCTACCTGCCCGATGGCACACCGCTTCCCCACGACAAATGCCCCATGGCGATCGCCCTCAAGCAGAACCGTCCCGTGCGCGATGCCGAGGCCGTTGCCGAACGGCCCGACGGCTCGCGGATCTGCTTCGTGCCCTATCCCACTCCGCTGCGCGACGAAGACGGCCGGTTGGTCGGAGCCGTCAACATGCTGGTCGACATCACGGCCCGCAAGCAGGCGGAAGAGCGGATGATGCTTCTCACGGCCGAAGTCGACCATCGGTCGAACAACCTGCTCGCGGTGATCCAGGCGATGCTGCGGTTGACGAAGGCAGATAGCGCGGAAGCGTTCCAAGCCACGTTCCAAGGCCGGCTCAGCGCCCTCGCCAACGTGCAGAGACTGTTCTCGGCTTCGCGCTGGACCGGCGCGAGCCTGAAGACGATCGTCGAAGAAGAGCTCCGGCCCTACGCAAGCGGAGACCGCGAACGGGTCGGCATCGAAGGAGATGACATCAGCCTGCCGGCGACGCTGGCCCAGTCGATCGCGGTCGCCATCCATGAGCTGGCGACCAACGCGGCCAAATACGGCTCGCTGTCGACGCCTTCGGGCCGGTTGAATATCCGCTGGGAGGCCGATCCAGCCACGTCCCTCGTCTTGCGCTGGTCGGAGAGCGGCGGGCCGGAGGTCACCGAGCCGACCCGCAAGGGTTTTGGGGTCGGCGCTGTCGATGGCGTAATCCGGACCTTGCGGGGAAGAATTACCCGGCAATGGAGGCCGGAAGGACTGGTCTGCGAGCTGTCCTTCCCGGGGGTCGCTGCCTAGAGCGCGATGACGCTTCAGGCCTCGCGCACCACCGTCTTCAGATAATTATACGCCTTGATGATCTCGATCAGGCGATCCTCGGTGGAGCGGTCGCCGCCGTTGGCATCGGGATGGTGCTGCTTGACCAGCGCCTTGTACTTGCTCTTGACGTCGGCGAGCGTGGAATCGGGGCCGAGACCCATGACCTGGAGCGCCTTGCGCTCGGCGTTCATCACCTTGCGCGTCTCGGCCTTGGGCTGGGCCTCGGGGCCCTTCCGCCAATTCGCACGGCCGTTGATCTCGGAGAACATGCTGAACGGATCGGACGCCATGTCGATCTCGGCTTCCGCACCCTTCTTGCCGCCATTGGCGCCCATCTTCCAGGTCGGGCGATGACCGGTCAGGGCATCCTTCTGGTAGCGCGCGACGGCGTCGGCATTCATGCCGGAGAAGAAATTGTAGTTCTGGTTGTACTCGCGCACGTGGTTCAGGCAGAAGTGCCAGTACTCGCGCTGGTTCTCGCGGCCCTTCGGCGCACGGTGCGCGCCCTTGTTCTGACACCCGGCCCATTCGCAGTTGACCACGGCGTCGCGCGGCTTCACTTCCGGCTGCTTGCCCCGCGGCTTCACGCGGATGGAGTCGAAGAACTTTGATGAATCGATCGGCATGGCTGACTTTGACTACGCAATGCAAAAACCTTCAAGTCTTGACATTGCAATTAGGACGAAACCCCGTAGCACTTCGGCATTTTTCAGGACGGCCGCCAGAGGCGGCCTATGCAATTGACGGGGCGCTTGCGCACGCTTTAATGGCACCCATGGTTATGAAAGACACTATCAGCAACAAGTTGCAGGAAGCTTTCACGCCGGAAAGCCTGCAAGTCGTCGACGAGTCACATTTGCATGAGGGCCACGCCGGCCATCGGCCAAGCGGCGAGACGCACTTCCGCGTTTATATCGTGTCTGCCGCCTTCAAAGGGAAGAGCCGGGTCGACCGCCATCGCATGATAAATTCGGCGCTGGCCGCGGAACTCTCCGGCAGCGTCCACGCCCTCGCGATCCACGCCCAGGCGCCTGGGGAAGGCGGGACGTAACCTCTGCTGTCATGCCCCGCGAAGGCGGGGCATCCAGTACTCCGTGACAGCGCGGCTAGAGCCGAGCCGCTGCGGCGTACTGGATCGCCCGCCTGCTGTTTAGACCGGACAGATCACTGACGGGTGTTCGGAGACATAGCTGACACATCACAATGGGCTGGATTGGTCGATTTGGGAGGCCGTCCATGCCCTGGAACGAGGTGTCGGTAATGGATCAGCGACGCGAGTTTGTGCGGCTTGCCTTACAGGAAGGAGCGAACCGGCGAGAGTTGTGCCGGCGGTTCGGAATCAGCCCTGACGTGGGCTATAAATGGTTGCGGCGTTGGCAGGCTGGCGACCATGATCTGGCGGATCAGCCGCGTCGTCCGAAGAGCATGCCCAGGCGCAGCGAGCCTGCGGTGGAGGCGCAAATCCTGGCTGTGCGGGACAAGCATCCAGCCTGGGGGGCGCGCAAGATTGCCCATTGCCTGAAGCGCGACGGCCAGGCTGTGCCTGTGCCTTCGACGGTCCATCAGATCCTGTGCCGGAATGAGCGGATCAAGCCGAGCGAGAAGGCTTCGCCAAGCCCTTCAGACCACCGGTTCGAGAAGGATGCGCCCAATCAGCTTTGGCAGATGGACTTCAAGGGTCACATGCCGCTTGCCGACGGGAGGCGTTGCCATCCGCTCACCATGGTCGATGACCACTCGCGCTATGCCCTGTGTCTGAAGGCATGCGCCAACGAGCGGCGCCCAGACGTGCAGAAACACCTGACCGACACTTTTCGACGCTATGGGATGCCAGAGGCCTTTTACCTCGACAATGGATCTCCCTGGGGCGACACGTCCGGCGCTCGCTGGACCTCGCTGAAGGTATGGCTGCTCAAGCTCGGCGTCAGGGTGATCCACGCCAGGCCACGCCATCCTCAGGGCCGAGGCAAGAACGAACGCTTCCATCGCAGCTTGAAAGCGGAAGTGTTCGCTCTGCACACGTTCCGCACCCTGGCGGAAGTTCAGCGCGCCCTCGACAACTGGCGCACGATCTACAATCTGGAGCGGCCACATGAAAGCCTCGGCATGGGTATCCCCGCCGATCGCTACCGGCCGAGTTCTCGCGCCATGCCCGATCGTGTGCCGAAGGTGCAATACGACGCCGGGGAGATCGTTCGCACCGCCTCCTCGACCCGGAGCTACATCGCCTTCAAAGGGCAGATGTGGAAAGTCCCTCAAGCCTTCTGCGGCGAGCAGTTGGCCATCAGGCAGCTCGACCGCGACGGTCGCTACGGAATCTTCTTCGCCAGCTGGCAGGTCGCATCAATCGACTTGACCAATGGCCAACCTGTCAGTGATGTGTCCGAACAGGTGTCAGCTATGTCCCCGGTCTGAACACTGCGCGGGCGATGACACCGAGTATGAGGCTAAAACGACGTCCCGGCCCGTCTCGGCTTCGCCTCTTCCAGCTCCGCGTCGCGCGGCACCGGTGAAATACGGAGCGCGGTGATGCGGTTGCGTTCGCGGCGGAGGACGCGGAAGCGGAAGCCGTGGAAGGTAAAACTCTGGCCGCGGTCGGGGATCGAGCGCGCCTCGTGAATGACGAGGCCGGCGACCGTGGTTGCCTCCTCGTCGGGCAGGTGCCAGTCCATGGCACGGTTGAGATCGCGGATCGGCACCGAGCCGTCGACCACGACCGAGCCGTCCGGCTGGGCGCGCACGCCGGCGACGACGACGTCGTGCTCGTCGGAGATATCGCCGACGATCTCCTCCAGAATGTCTTCCAGCGTCACGAGACCTTCAACTTCGCCGTACTCGTCGACGACGAGCGCGAAATGGGTCTTGCGGCGCCGGAACGCCTTGAGCTGCTCGGACACGGGTCGCATCTCCGGCACGAACCAGGGCGGCAGCGCGATGGTGGAGACGTCGATCCGCGAGGTGTCGCCGTCGGCGGCGCGAATCGCGCGCAGAAGATCCTTGGCGTGGAGCACGCCGATGATGTTTTCCGGCTTCTCGCGCCACAGCGGAATGCGGGTGTATTCGGTCGCCAGCACCTCGCGCACCAGCTCCTCGGGTGGCAGGTCGGCGTTGATCATCATCATCTCGGTGCGATGGATCATGACGTCGGAGACCTGGAGTTCGCGGAGATCGAGCAGGCCGCCGAGCATGTCGCGGTCCTGCTTCTCGAACTTGCCCTCATGATGCAGCAGGTCGACCGCGCCGCGCAGGCGCTCGGTCGGCGACAGGATCGCCTGATGCTCGCCGGCAAGGCCGAACAGGCGCAGCAGCAGCCGGACGATCACTTCGACGATCTTGAGCAGCGGCCCCAGCACGTACATGGTCAGCCGCATCGGGCGCGCGACCGCCAGCGCCATGCGGTCGGGCGCGTTGATGGCGATGGTCTTGGGCAGGACTTCCGCGAAAATCACCACCAGCGCGGTCATCACGCCGGTGGCGTAGAGCACGCCGACATCGCCGAACCAGGCCGTGAAGATGGAGGTCGCGAGCGCGGAGGCGCTGATATTGGCGATGTTGTTGCCGAGCAGCAGCGCGCCGATCAGGCGCTCGCGCATGTCGAGCAGCTGCGAGACGACGTCGGCGTCGCGATTACCCTGCTTGGAGAGCCTGAGCATGCTGGCGCGCGAGGCGCCGGTCAGCGCCGTTTCGCTCGCGGCGAAGAAGCCCGAGACGAGCAGGCAGATGATGACGATGGTGAAGCCGAGCCAGTCCATGCACCACTCAAAAAACCGATTAGCCGCGCATCACGCCTTTTGCGCGAGCTTGTCCTTCAGGAAATCGCGCACCGGCGCCGGCTCGACATCCTTTGCGATGACGGCGCGCCCCACGGCCTCCAGCAGGATGAAGGTGAGCCTGCCGCGCTGGACCTTCTTGTCCTGCGCCATCAGCGTCATCAGCGCGTCGGCGTCGGCAAGCCCTTCCTGCGCAAAGCCGGCGATATCCTGCAGGCGCGTCGGCAGGCCGGCCTCGATGAGGTGACGCTCGACGCGCGCGGCATCGGCGTCGCCGATCATGCCGAGCTTGGCCGAGAACTGCGCCGCCAGCGTCATGCCGATGGCAACGCCCTCGCCGTGGAACAGCCGGTCGGAGAAACCGGTCGCCGCTTCCAGCGCGTGACCGAAGGTGTGGCCGAGATTGAGCAGCGCGCGCTCGCCGGTCTCGCGCTCGTCACGCGAGACGATTCCGGCCTTGGCGCGGCAGGAGGTCGCGATCGCGTGCTCGCGCGCGGAGCCGCCCTTTAAAATCTCGAGGTGGTTCTTCTCCAGCCAGGTGAAGAAGGCCTCGTCACCGAGCACGCCGTATTTGGCGACCTCGGCATAGCCGGCGCGGAATTGCCGCGGCGACAGCGTGTCGAGCACGGCGGTGTCGGCGATGACCAGCACCGGCTGGTGGAAGGCGCCGAGCAGGTTCTTGCCCTGCGGCGAATTGATGCCGGTCTTGCCGCCGACGCTGGAATCGACCTGTGCCAGCAGCGAGGTCGGCACCTGCACGAAATCGACGCCGCGGCGCACGATCGCCGCGGCAAAGCCGGCGAGATCGCCGACCACGCCGCCGCCGAGCGCGACGACGAGATCGTTGCGCTCGATCTTGGCGGCGATCAGGGCCTCGCTGACCTTTTCGAGGCCGGCATAGGTTTTCGAGATCTCGCCTTCCTGGACCACGATGCGCGATGTCGGAATGCCGGCGGCCGCGAGCGAGGCTTCAGTCGGCTCGAGCCAGTGTTTCGCCACCGTGCGATCCGTCACGATCGCGGTGCGCACGCCGGGACGCAGCGCTGCGACCCGTTCGCCGAGCGAGGCCAGCACGCCGCGGCCGATGACGATGTCATAGGCGCGATCGCCGAGGGCGACGCCGACGTTGACGGGGTCGGAATGTTTCAAAGGCGCGGTCATCATACGGCACTCGCGATGTCGGCAGGTGGTTCGCCGCAGAGATGGGTGCGCAGCGTCTCGATGCATTCGTCGACGATTCTCTCGTGCGGCACGTCACGCGAGGCGATGGTGAGGTCGGCATGGCCGTAGACGGGCTCGCGCTCGGTGAGCAGGCGCGTCACGGTTCCCTCGGGATCGGCGGTCTGGAGCAGCGGACGGTCGGCGCGGCGGCGGACGCGGCGCATGATGACGTCGTGGTCGGCCTTGAGCCAGATCGAGACCGCCTTCGCCGCGATGCGCGCGCGCGTCTCCTCGCGCATGAAGGCGCCGCCGCCGGTCGCCAGCACGATCGGCCCGCCATCCAGCAGGCGCGCGATCACGCGGGCCTCGCCGTCGCGGAAATGCGCCTCGCCATGGCGCTCGAATATCTCAGGTATGGTCATGCCGGCAGCCGCCTCGATCTCGGTGTCGGCGTCGACGAAGGGCAGCTTGAGCCTGAGCGCCATGCGCCGGCCGATGGTGGATTTGCCCACCCCCATCATGCCGACGAGCACGATCGAGCGCGCCCCGAGCGCCGACAGGATGTCGGCCTCGGGCGAAGCGGGGATCGGCAACGCGGCGTCGGACATGGATATCGCTTTGGCTCTCGCTCAATCTGCCGCCAAAGGCGGCATGCTTTGGCCACCTATACGACCCCCTCGGGGCCCTCGCCAGAGGACTCTTGCCACGAAACGGCGAACATGTTGGATGATTTCATTGGTTAATTTGGCACGCCCCGAGACCTTTCCCGATGCCCAGCCTGTTCCGCTTCCTGACGGTCGTCGCCGTGATCGCCGGCATCGTCTATGGCGTGGTGTTCGCGCTGGCGAACTTCGTCAGCCCGAAGTCGCGGGAAATGACGGTGACGATCCCGCCGGATAAGTTTCTCAAGAAATAGGAGCTAGCCTCCTGGGCATGCGCACCAAGCCCTCAGATGCCAAGCTCACCGGCCTGTTCCTCGACATGCTCGCGGCGGAACAGGGCGCCGGCCCCAATACGCTCGATGCCTACCGCCGCGACCTCACCGATTTCTCGGAGTTTCTGGGCCGTGTCGGCCATACGTTCGCGGACGCCGAAACGCAGACGCTGCGCGACTATCTCGCCGATCTCGACACCCGCGGCTTCAAATCCACCAGCGTCGCGCGGCGGCTGTCGGCGATGCGGCACCTCTACCGCTTCCTCCTGAACGAGCGCATTCGCGGCGACGATCCTGCGGCGATCCTGTCCGGCCCCAAGCGTGGCCGCGGCCTGCCAAAGGTGCTGTCGATCGCGGATGTCGACCGCATGCTCCGCCGCGCCAAGGAATTGAGCGAGGCGGAAGAGGCCTCGCCGTCGAAACGGCTGCGCTCACTAAGGCTCTATTGCCTGCTCGAAGTGCTCTACGCCACCGGCCTGCGCGTCTCCGAGCTGGTGGCGCTGCCGCGCACGGCCGCCAAGCGCGACGCCCGCATGATCGTGGTGCGCGGCAAGGGCAACAAGGAACGGCTGGTGCCGCTCAACGAAGCCTCGCGGCAGGCGATGGCCGATTATCTCAGCGCGACGGAGGCTGCAAAGGCCGACAAGAAGAGCAGTGTGGCCGCCTCGAAATGGTTGTTCCCCTCGTTCGGCGAGAGCGGGCATCTGACGCGGCAGCATTTTGCCCGCGATCTGAAGGTGCTTGCGGTTGCCTCGGGCTTGCAGGCCCGGCTGGTCTCCCCGCACGTGCTGCGCCATGCCTTCGCCAGCCACCTGCTTCACAACGGCGCCGATTTGCGCATCGTGCAGACCCTGCTCGGCCATACCGACATCTCGACCACGCAAATCTACACCCATGTGGTGGAGGAGCGGCTGAAGAGCCTTGTGCGCGACTTGCACCCGCTGGCGGAGAAGTAGCTGCGGGCCTAGCCCGGACCACGGGAAACGAAACCGCCTTGACTTCGGCCACATCTCCGCAGAAAGAGCCGGGGCCTCACGCATGATTTGGCGATCTGCCGCGGAGCCCACAAGCCAAGTCACTGAAGAATCTACACTTCTTTCCGAAAGCTCGAATCCGCTTCGACGCCTCGCCCCGTCCTCCCTATATTGAGTTGATGCCAGACCAGATGCGCAGCTATCTCGACTTCGAAAAGCCCGTCGCCGAGCTCGACTCCAAGGTCGACGAGCTCAGGACGCTTGCGGCCAACGGCACCGACATCGCTGATGAGATCGGGCGGATCGAGGACAAGGCGGCGCAGGCGCTGGCCGACCTCTATGCGAACCTGACGCCGTGGCAGAAGACGCTGGTCGCGCGGCATCCGCAGCGGCCGCATTTCAACGATTTCATCAAGGGCCTGATCACCGAATTCACCCCGCTCGCCGGCGACCGCAAGTTCGGCGAGGACGAGGCGCTGGTCGCCGGCTTCGGCCGTTTCCGCGGCGAGCCGATCTGCGTGATGGGCCAGGAGAAGGGCGATTCCACCGAGAGCCGCATCCGGCACAATTTCGGCATGGCGCGGCCCGAGGGCTATCGCAAATGCGTGCGGCTGATGGAGATGGCCGAGCGGTTCGGCCTGCCGGTGCTGTCGCTGGCCGATTCCGCCGGCGCCTATCCCGGCATCGGCGCCGAGGAGCGCGGCCAGGCCGAGGCGATCGCGCGCTCGACCGATGCCTGCATGGCGCTGACCGTGCCGAACGTCGCCATCATCACCGGCGAGGGCATGTCGGGCGGCGCCATCGCCATCACCACCGCCAACAAGGTCTTGATGCTGGAGCACGCGATCTACAGCGTGATCTCGCCGGAAGCGGCGTCCTCGATCCTCTGGCGCGACGGCTCCAAGGCCCAGGAAGCCGCCAACAACATGAAGATCACTGCCCAGGACATGCTCCGCTTCGGGGTGATCGACAGCATTTTGAAGGAGCCGGTCGGCGGCGCCCACCGCGACCCCGCCGCCATGATCGCCACCACCGGGGACGCCATCGCCAAGGCCTTTGACGAGATGCGCGGCCTCGACGGCGACGCCATCCGCAAGCAGCGGCGGCAGAAATTCCTCGATATCGGCCGGAAACTGGGCTGATTCGGCTGGATTCGGTGCCGTAGGGTGGGCAAAGCGAAGCGTGCCCACCATTCCCGACCGTAGGAACGGCTCGAGGGCACGGCGCTTTGCGCCTTTGCCCACCCTACGAGACCTCCCGGGCCGCCCGGTAACCCCGCGTTAACCCTTTTTTTGCCCAAATCGGCGATCTGAGTCCCGAACAGGCCGAAAGGCCCAAGTAAGGCCCAAAGTCGCGTCCATTTAGGCTTCGTTGACCATGCCACTGGGCCAACGGGCTCGTGATCCCCGCTCGGGTTGCGACCACATGACCCAGAGGTTAGAATTTTAATCAATGGCTTCAGGGCATAAGCGCTGGAGCGTGAGCTGAAAAGCCCGTCACGGCGGGTCCGGATCTTTCGGTCAGATCATGCTTCGAGATTGGGGTTCGCGCTCTCTGCCCGGCACGGTGTGGGGTCCATCTTGATTTCTCGTTCGCTTGCTCGCGCGCTTTTGGCTTCGGTGGCGCTCGCCGCCAGCATTGTGCTGGCCGGCTGCGACACCGACCAGGTTTCGCTCGCGACCAACGCCAAGGCCAACCAGCCGGTGCCGCCAAAGCTTCTCGCCGCGATGGTCGAGAAGAACATGGATCTGCAATCGCCGATCCTGGTCCGCCTGTTCAAGCAGGAGGCCGAACTCGAGGTCTGGAAGCAGACCCGCAACGGCCAGTTCGCGCTGCTCAAGACCTATCCGATCTGCCGCTGGTCCGGCGATCTCGGCCCCAAGGTGCGCGAAGGCGACCGCCAGGCGCCGGAAGGATTCTACTCGATCAATCCGGGCCAGATGAATCCGCAATCGGCCTATTACCTCTCCTTCAACACCGGCTATCCGAACGCGTTCGACAAGGCGCTGGGCCGCAGCGGCTCGCAGCTGATGGTGCATGGCGACTGCTCCTCGCGCGGCTGTTACGCCATGACGGACGAGCAGATCGCGGAGATCTATTCGCTCGGCCGCGAGTCGTTCTTCGGCGGCCAGAAGGCGTTCCAGCTCCAAGCCTATCCGTTCAAGATGACGCCGGTGAACATGGCCAAGCACCGGAACAATCCGAACATGGCCTTCTGGAAGATGATCAAGGAAGGCTATGATCATTTCGAGGTGACGCGGCAGGAGCCGAAGGTCGATTTCTGCGAGAAGAAATACGTGTTCGACGCCGCGAAGCCGGCGGACGCCAAGCGCGATCCGGTGTTCGACGCCTCTGCAAAGTGTCCGGCCTATGTGATCCCCGAGGAGATCGCGAGCGCCGTGCGCGAGAAGCAGCAGCAGGACGAGGCTGCCTATGCCAAGCTCGTCGCCAAGGGCACGCCGATGGCGCGCATGAACACCGGCATCGACGGCGGCATGAACAAGATTTTTGCCGCGAAGATTCCCGAAGGCTCGACCGGCCTGTCCGAGGGCGCCGAAGGCACCACGCTTCAGATGCTGGCGATGTCGAAGGCGCCGGGCACGATCCCCGGACACGTCAATCCGCCCAAGCCCAATCTCGACGCGGTCGCGACTGCGCCGCAGGAAGAACCCGTCGTCGCCGTCGGCGCACCCGCCGCCAACACCCGCGTCGCCGCAGCTCAGCCTGCCGAGAAATCTCAAGGCGGCGGCTTCTTCTCGAACCTCGGCCGCAAGATGGGCATGGGCACCGCCGACACCTCGGCGACCACGCCTCCGCCGCAGGCCACAGCGTCCGTCGCTCCGGCCGCCACGTCCACGACGCCGCCCACCGCAGCGTCGAGGCTGAAGGCCGCAGTGACCCGCTTCGTGCCGGGCCACGACAAGTCCAAGGATGCAGCGAAGGATGCGCCGAAGCCGGCTGTGGCTGCTGCCAAGCCCGCCGAGCCGGCGAAGCCCGACACCCGCCTTGCTGCCACGCGCCCGGCGTTGAAGCCGTCGGTGAGCGATGGCGCGGGTGAAGCGGCGCAAATGATGGGAGCGGCTCCCGTAGTATCGTCGAACTCGTTCGAGAGCCGCTTTGGGGCTGTGAAGTAACCGCAGCGAATTTCGTCCTCGCCTCACACTCAACTGTCATCGCTGGGCATGACAGTTAGATGGTGGTGAGGGCGTTCCCCCCACTCACAAAGAGAGCAACGCCCCTACGGCGCCAGATACCGCATCAACTCCGGATTGCCCCTCACATCGCCCGCCTGCCCCTGCAGGGCGACTCGTCCGCGGTCCAGCACGTAGGCGTAATCCGCAACGCGCAGTGCCAGGTCGAGATGCTGCTCGACGATGATGACGGCGATGCTCTTCGCGAGCTCGATCAGGCGCTCGGTGATCTCCTCGATCACGCCGATCCAGACGCCTTCGGTCGGTTCGTCCAGCAGCAGTAGCTTCGGATCACCCAGCATGGCGCGGCCGATGGCGAGCATCTTGCGCTCGCCGCCGGAGAGCGTGCCGGCGGGCTGGTCGAGGCGCTGGCCGAGCTTTGGGAAGATGGTCAGCACGTGGTCGACTGCGTCGGCCTTCCTGCTTGCGAGCGAGCCGACGGCGAGATTGTCGCGCACCGACAGGCGCGCGAACACCGAATGCTCCTGTGGGACGTAGCCGATGCCGGCGCGCACGCGCTCCTGGGTCGCGCGGCGGCTGATGTCGCGGCCGTCGAAGGCGACCTCGCCCTTCCACGCCGGCAATTCGCCGACGATGGTCTTCATCAGCGTGGTCTTGCCGGCACCGTTGCGGCCGAGCACGGCGACGCCTCCGCGCCAGGGGATGCCGAGGGTGACGTCGAACAGGACCTGGCTGCGGCCATAGCCGGCGTCGAGATGCTTGATGTCCAAAAATTCAGGCACGGCGCAGATAGATCTCCTGAACGGCTTTGTTGGCCTGGATCTCGGACACCGTGCCGGACGCCAGCACCTTGCCCTGGTCGAGCACAGTGAGGCGATCGCAGATGTCGCGGATGAAATCGAGATCGTGCTCGACGATGACGAGCGAGCAATGCTTCTTGATCGGCTGGAGCAATTCGCCAGTGACGCGGCGCTCCTCCAGGCTCATGCCGCCAGTCGGCTCATCCAGCAGCAACAGCTTTGGCTTACCGGCGAGCGCCATCGCGATCTCCAGCCATTGCTGCTGGCCGTGCGACAGCGCAGCCGCGGCATCGAAGGCGCGATCGGCGAGACGGAACTGCGTCAGCATGGTCATGACCTGGTCGTGCAGCGCGCCGCGGGTGCGCGAGAATACGAGGTCGAACAGCGAGGACTGCGCCTGCAACGCGAGCAGGATGTTGTCGTAGAGCGTCAGCGTCGGCAACACGCTGGTGATCTGGAATTTCAGGCTCATGCCGGCGCGGGCGCGCTCGGTCGGTGTGAACGCGGTGATGTCGGTGTTGATGAAGGACACCTTTCCTTGCGTCGGCACTTCGGCGCCGGCGATGCACTTCATCAGCGTGCTCTTGCCGGATCCGTTCGGGCCGATCAGGCCGTGAAACTCGTTCTCGCCGACGGTCAGCGCGGCGCCGTCGAGCGCGGTGAGCTTGCCGAATATTTTCGAGATGCCCGCGGCTTCAAGGAGCATTGCGCTTCTCCTTGACGTTCGCGTTGAGCTTGGCACCGAAGCTGCCGACCCGCTCGCGCTCGCCGAGCACGAAACTGATCAGGCCGAGCGGCCGGAACAGGATCACGAGGAGGAGCAGCAAGCCGAGGATGATCGGCCAGATGTCGCGATAATTGTCCGAGAGCCAGAAGCTGACGCCCTCGACGATCACGGTGCCGATGACGGCGCCGATCAGCGTGCCGGAGCCGCCGAACAGAACGTAAAGCACCACCTGGGTCGAGACCACGACGCCGACCATGTTGGGCCAGACGAAACCTTCGTGGAAGGCATAGAGGCTACCGGCAAGGCCGGCGATGGCGCCGCCGATCGCAAAGATGATCGCCTTGAGATGCTGCGCCTTGTAGCCGAAGAAGGCGATGCGCTGCTCGTTCTCGCGCAGGCCGGCCAGCGCCAAGCCGAACTGCGAGCGCACCAGGAAGCGGCAGAGCAGGTAGACGACGACGAGGATGCCGAGCACGAGATAATAGAAGGCCGGCCCTTCCGTGAACTCGTAACCGCCGAGCGACATCGGCGCGATCGAGGGGATGCCGTTCTGGCCGCCGAGATAGTACCAGCCGCGCGCGAGACGATCGGCGGCGTAGGAGCCGGTCAGCGTGCCGAGCGAGACGAAGATCACGCTGGAGGGATGCCGTCCCAGCAGCAGGAAGCCGCCGAGCAGCAGCGCGAAGGTGAGGCCGATGATGGTGCCCGCCGGCAGCACCAGCAAGATGTTGGTGATGTCGAGGTCGCGCGCGAGCAGCGCGACGCCATAGCCGGCCGAGCCGAAGAACAGGGCCTGGCCGAAGCTCATGATGCCGGCATAGCCCCAGACCAGGTCGAACGACAGCGCGAACAGCGCGAGGATGATCACACGCGTCGCGAACACCGTGAGATAGTCCTGCAGCACCAGCGGCGCGAGCAGCGCCGCGACCAGCACGACGCCCTCCACGATCGGCAGGATCTTTCGTCCGGCCGCAGCTTGCTTCGCCGTTGCGCGTTCGGCCATCGCACCGTCCACTTCATCGCCGGCGTCGGCGACGATGGCCTCTCTTACCACACTCATGGACTTCGGCATTCCGCCTCAGCATTCCTTGGGATCGACGAGGCCGTCGCTGCGTCCGACGATCTCGTAGTTCCCGCCCTTGGCGACCGCGGTGTACATCTTCATCTTGCAGTGCCGCTTGCCCGGCACCATCTCGGCGGGCCCGCCCGGACCTTCGGCGATCTTGGCATGATCGAGGCTTGCTGCCACCGACTCGCGATCGATCTTGCCGGCTTCCTTGACGGCGGCTTCCCACAGCTTGAGACCGCGATAGGTGCCGGTCGCGGCGCTGCCGGCGGCGAACAGGAAGTTGCCCGGAAAGTCCTTCTCGTAGGCCGCCTGGATCTTGGCGTCGAACGAGTTCTCCTTGGTCAGCACCTTGAAGTAATCGAGGCAGCTCGCGAGGCCCTCGATCTCGGCGGCCTGATTGATGTTGAGCGTGTTCTCGTCATAGTAGACGCAGGCGAGGCGCCCGCCGTTCTTGAGGAAGCCAGCTTCATAGAGCTGCTTGAAGAACGGACCGACGCCCGGCGGAATGACGGTGTTGAAGACGACGTCGACCTTGTTGGAAATGATGCGGTTGACGGTCGCGGAGAAGTCGACCTGGTCGAGCGGATAGTATTCCTCGAACACGACTTCGCCGCCGTTCGCCTCGATCACCTTGCGGGCATAGACGTTGAGCGTGTGCGGCCAGACATAGTTGGCGCTGGGCAGCGCGAACTTCTTGCCGCCGTTCTTGATCAGCCAGGGAATGAATTCGTCGCATTGTTGCGCCGGCGTCGGGCCGGTGCAGAACAGATAGGGCGTGCATTCCTTGCCCTCGTAGAGCTGCGGATAGATGTAGAGCGTCTTGCCGCGCGCCACGATCGGATCCTTGATCGCATTGCGCATCGACGAAGTGATGCCGCCGAGCACCATGTCGACCTTGTCGCGCTGGATCAGCTTGCGCACGTTGCCGACGGCGACGGATTCGTTCGACGCGGTATCCTCGATGTAGAGCTCGAGCGGTCGGCCGAGCAGACCGCCGGCGGTGTTGATCTCCTTGATCACCATCTTGGCGACATTGGCGTCGGCGTTACCGGCGTAAGCGATCGGACCGGTGAGGTCGGTCGCGATGCCGACCTTGATCGGGCCTTCGGCCGCATTGGCCCAGGGCGCCGGGATCACCCAGCTGCCGACACCGGTCGCGACCGCGCCGGTGGTGAACGCCAGATTGGACAGGAAGCGGCGGCGTGAAAGCTGCGTACGATCGAACATGTAACTAAACCCCTTTTCCAGCGATGAGGCCCTGCGGGCGGAATTTGATGAAGACAATGGCGAGCACGAAGACGAGGACGTCGGCGACGACGGGCGCCATCACCCATGGCAGCGCGGCGCTGAGCGTGCCGATGACACCGGCGCCAGCGACCGGCCCGATGAACGAGCCGACGCCACCGACCATCACCGCGACGAAGCCCTGGATCAGGAAGCGCAGGCCGAGATCGGCGTAGAGGCTGAACACCGGCACGATCAGCGCACCGGCAAGGCCGGCGAGCGCGGAGCCGAACGCGAAGGTGGCGCCGTACATCAAGGGCGTGGAAATGCCCGAGGCGCGTGCCAGCGACGGGTTTTCCAGCGTGGCACGCATGCGCAGGCCAAAGCTGGTGCGCGACAGCAGGAGATAGCAGCCCGCCATCACCAGCAGCGTGATGACGATGATGGTGAAGCGCCAAGCCGAGATGTGCATGGCGCCGATGTCGATCGAGCCGCCGATCGGCTCGGGCACGGTGAGATAGAAGCCGCCGATCAGGCCGCGGACGGCTTCGCGGATGATCAGGCCGAGCGCGTAAGTGCCGAGCATGGCGACGATCGGCGCGGCGTAGAAGCGACGTATGATCAGCGCCTCCAGCACGAAGCCGAGGGCGCCGACCACGAAGGGGGCCGCGACCATGCCGGCCCAGATCGGCAGGCCCTTGGCGTGGGCGAGATAGGTGATGTAGGCCCCGAGCAGGACGAACTCGCCCTGCGCGAAGTTGAAGATGCCCATCATGCTGGCGATGATCCCGAGCCCCAGCACGATCAGGACGATGATCGCGCCGAAGCTCAGGATCTCGAACGCCGCGACGAACGCGTTAGCCATGCGGTGGATTCTTGTTCTGACGCGTTGTCTTGACGCGAACCGGCATCCACTTCGCTCGAAAACGCTTTGGTCCGCTCGTCTGCATCAATACCTCGCTCACATCTTCTTCCAGTCGCCGATCTGCTCGAAGGCGTGCGCGGCGCGGTAGATGGTGGATTCCTCGAACATGCGGCCGACCAGCATCAGGCCGACCGGCAGGCCGTCGACCATGCCGCAGGGCAGCGACATCGCGGGATGGTGGGTGATGTCGAACGGCGCGGTGTTGGAGATCATCTCCAGCGCCCGGGCGACATAATCCTCGCGGCTGGCAGTGGGCTCCGGCAGCTTGGTCGCCTTCATCGGTGTGGTCGGCATCAGCAGCAGGTCGTAATCCCCGAACGCCTTGTCGTAGGCCGCGGACAGGCGACGCGAGATGTTGAGTGCCTTGCCGTAGAAGCGTGGGCCGAAATTGTTGTTAATGTAGGTGCCGAGCATCATGAACAATTTCGTGGTCTCGGACAGCGAGTCGGCCTGCCGGCGCCAGCCGCGATGAAAATCCATCAGCGAGGTCGAATAGAGATCGCCGCGGGACAGGCCGTAGCCGTCGCCGAACATCATGGTCTGGGTCAGGCCTTCGGTGCCGATCGGGGTCCAGATCGCGCCGCCCAGGAGATGCATCGGGACCGAGACCGTCTCGACGGTGGCGCCCAGGTCCTTGAAGCGCTTTGCGGCCTCGCGCACGCTTTCATTCACCGCGGCCTCTGCGGTCGGCTGCTCGAAACCTTCGTTGAGGATGCCGATCTTCATGCCCTTGACGCCCTGGCCGAGCGCCTTGGTGTACTCCTCGACCTTCGGCGCCTTGATGCGGGGATCGTAGCCGTCATCGCCGGCGAGCACTTCGAGCAGCAGCGCGTTGTCGGCGACCGTCGCGGTCATCGGACCGGTATGGTCGACGTAGATCTCGATCGGCATGATCCCGGTGTAGGGCACGAGGCCCCAGGTCGGCTTCATGCCGTAGATGCCGCAGAACGAGGACGGCATGCGAATCGAGCCGCCCTGGTCGCCGCCGATCGCCATGTCGACCTCGCCGAGCGCCACCACGACGCCCGAGCCCGACGACGAACCGCCGGCCGAGTAACCCATCTTGTGGGGGTTATGCACCGGCCCATAGGAGCCGGTGTGGCTGCCGCCGGACAGGCAGAAGTGCTCACAATGCACCTTGCCCTTGATCTCGGCGCCGGCATCCAGCATGCGCGTGACGATGGTGGCGTCGAAATCGGGCACATAACCTTCCAGCGTCGAGGAGCCGTTGGTCATGGGAACGCCGGCCAGCATGATGTTGTCCTTCAGGGCGACGGTCTTGCCCTTCAGCTTGCCGGAGCTAGCGCCCTTCACGGTCGACTTGCGGTACCAGGCGTTGCGCGGGTTCTCCTCGGCCGAGGGCCGGTAGCCCGGCGTGCGCGGGTACTTGACCTCCGGCACCTCGTCCGGCATCGCGCCGACGAGATTGTAGGCCTCGATCGAGCCCTGCATCAGGCCACGGAACGAGGCGACGTCGTCGTCGGTGAGCGAAAGGCCGCACTGCTCGGCGACGCTGCGAAGTTGGGCGGGCGTGGGAAGGGCAACTGTCACGGCGCTCTCCTTGAGGCTTCTTGATCCCTGGCGTTGAACGAAAAGCCACTCGGTCGCGCCTGCACAGCGCGGGCCAACCGGCTTCGCGTCGATATTACAGACGGAAATATTTTCCTTTTCAAGTATTATTTCGCAAAGCCGCCCCGACCGGGGGACGACACGAGCTCAGAGCGTCTTGACCAGCCTGAAGTCGAGACCGTCGGCTTCAGCCAGATACATCGGCATCTCGGCGCGACCATCGCGGATGGTGACGGGACCGCGGCCCGCCGAATAGACGGTGTTGCGCGCCGCCTTCAGCAACGGGCGCATGGCCAGCGAGCCGGCACGGTTGGCCACGGCCTCGAGGAAGCGCAAGCCCTCGTAGTTCGACTGGCCGACCGACCCGACCGGCGGGGCGTTGGCGCCGAACATGGCTTGGTAGCCGCCGAGGAACTCGTCATTGGCGCGCGAGACCATGCAGTTGAAATAGCCGGAAGCGCAGAACAGATTCTCGGTGTTGTCGGCGCCGATGCCGAGCAGCACGGTCTCGTCCATCGCGCCCGCCAGCCGCAGCGTCGAGGTGGCAAGGCCGGCCTCGGCAAAGGCGCGGTTGAAGGTGATGCTGTCGGTGCCGATCAGCGAGATCAGCACGACGTCGGGCTTGGCGGCGCGAATGCGCGCCAGGTGCGGCTCGTGATTGTCCTCGCCGACGGGAACGAACTCCTCGCCGACGACCTGGCCGCCGGCCTCCTTGATGTAGCGCTTGACCGCGCGATGCGACTGCCACGGCCAGACGTAATCGCTGCCGATCAGGTACCAGCGCGCCGCCTTCTTCACGTCCGCCAGCCAGTGGATCGACGGCCGGCTCTGCCAGCGCGGGGTCTCGCCGATCGCCATCACGCCCGGGGTCCGCTCGCCGCCTTCATAGACCGGCGTGTAGATGTAGGGGATGCGGTTGCCGGTGACCTTGCGCAGTGCGACGCGGACCGCGCTGATATGCGAGCCCATGATGAGGTCGACCTCGTCGAAGGCAATCGCCTGCTCGGCGCGCTGCACCACATCGTCGATCGGGCCGCCGGAATCGTAGATCGACAATTCGAGCTCGCGCCCCAAAATGCCGCCGCGCTTGTTGATCTCGGCGATCGCCAGCATCGCGCTGTTGGTGGAGGTCGGGCCCCAGATCCCGGGCGAGCCGGTGAAGGTGAGGAAGTTGCCGATACGCAGCTTGTTGCGCGCGCCGCGGCGCCGCATGAAATGCGCGTCAACCGGAGACAGGTCGAAATCGGCCGCCGATGACGACAGATTCCTGAACAGCAGGGACGGCGGCAACGCCGGACCGCCGTGAGCCGGGAAGTTTACCGTCGCGCGCACGCCAACTCCTGTCTGGTACCAGACCTGAAAGCACATTGAGCAGGCGGCCGCGGCTTCCGCCCTTTTGTTGGGCAATGATCCTATTTTGAAAATATTGAATATTCAACAATTGAAGTGCATATAGATGCAGCATTGATTGCAAGACATTCACTCAATTGGGTCAAGACGAAGTCTTAGCCGTGGCAAAACCGAACTCCCCGATCACCGAACACCTCGCTTACCTGCTCGCGCAAGCCAACCGGGAGATCAACCGCCAGCTCGAGCTGCGGTTGAGCAAGGAAGGCGTTCCCGTCGAGCAGTGGCGCATCCTGAAAGTTCTCTCGGACGGCGACGGCCATTCGATGGGCGAACTCGCGGACGCGGTGCTGCTCAATCATCCGACGCTGACCAAGATGATCGACCGCATGGTCTCCGACACGCTGGTCTATCGCGTGCAGGACCCGAACGACCGCCGCAAGGTGCTGATGTTCATCTCCGACCGCGGCAAGGTGCTGTGCAAGAAGCTCAACTCGCTCGCGGTCGACCAGGAGGAGCACATCCTGGAGAGCTACGGCGACAAGTCGACGAGCGAGCTCAAGCGGCTGCTGGAGAGCTTGATCGACAGCTCGAATTGAGTTGGGACGGAAGCGGCTCCCACACACTCACTGTCATCGCCCGATTTAATCGGGCGATCCAGTATTCCAGAGACGGTCGTGCTTGAATCGAGAAGCCGCAGCGTACTGGGTCGCCCGGTCAAGCCGGGCGACGATAGTGGAGGATGAGGCGCTGGCGTCGCGCCTCACGCCTGCGTAGCTACTGCCTTACGCATACCGCCCGTGGCAGTGCTTGTACTTCTTGCCTGAGCCGCACGGGCAGTCCTCGTTGCGGCCGACCTTGCCCCAGCTGGCCGGGTTCTTGGGATCGCGCAGCGCAGCGTCGGAGGCCTGCGCGCCGAGCGTGACGCTGGCGAGGGCCATTTCGTCCTCGCCGGTGTTCGGGTCGAACTTGTGCGCTTCCATCTGCGGCAGCACCGGGGCTTCCTGCTCCGGCGGGACGATCTCGACGCGCATCAGCTGCGCCGTGACGGCCTCGCGCAGATGCGCGCTCATCTCCTGGAAGAGATTGAAGGCTTCGGTCTTGTACTCCTGCAGCGGATCGCGCTGGCCGTAACCGCGCAGGCCGATGACCTGGCGCAGATGGTCGAGCATGATCAGGTGCTCGCGCCAGAGATGGTCGAGCGTCTGCAGCAGAATGGTCTTCTCGACGTAACGCATCACGTCGGGGCCCCATTGCGCGACCTTGGCCGCCATGTGCTCGTCGGCCTTGGTCTCGATGCGGGTGAGCAGCTCCTCGTCGGCGATGCCCTCTTCCTTGGCCCAGTCATCGACCGGCAGGTCGAGATCGAGCACGCGCTTCAGCTCTTCCTTCAGGCCGGCGACATCCCACTGCTCGGCATAGGCATGCTCGGGCACGTGCTTGGCGACGAGGTCGTCGATGAAAGCGTGGCGCATGTCGGAGATGGTCTCGGCGACGCTCTCGTCCTTCATCAGGTCGACGCGTTGGTCGAAGATCACCTTGCGCTGGTCGTTCTGGACGTTGTCGAACTTCAAGAGGTTCTTGCGGATGTCGAAGTTGCGCGCCTCGACCTTCTGCTGCGCCTTCTCGAGAGCCTTGTTGATCCAGGGATGGATGATCGCCTCGCCTTCCTTGAGGCCGAGACGCTGCAGCATGCTGTCGAGACGGTCCGAGCCGAAGATGCGCATCAGATCGTCTTCCAGCGACAGGAAGAATTTCGAGCGGCCGGGGTCGCCCTGACGGCCGGAACGGCCGCGGAGCTGGTTGTCGATGCGGCGGGATTCGTGGCGCTCGGAGCCCATGATGTAGAGGCCGCCGGGCTTCTTCACGGTCTTGGCGGGCTTGCTGCCCTTCGCCGGCTCGATCTCCACCTCTTCCTCGGCCTTCAGCACGATGTCGCGGAAGTGCTCGATGTCGGCCTTGATCTGCTCGATCTTCTTGGCCTTCTCGGCCTCGTCCTCGATCCCTGCGGTCTCCTGCTGGATGCGCATCTCGAGCGAGCCGCCGAGCTTGATGTCGGTGCCGCGGCCGGCCATGTTGGTGGCGATCGTGATCGCCCCGGGCACGCCGGCTTCCGCGACGATATAGGCTTCCTGCTCGTGGAAGCGCGCGTTCAGCACCGCGAACAGTTTTGCCGGCTTGCCGGCACGCGCGGCGGCGTAGAGCTTCTGCATCGAATTTTCGTTGCCGAAATCGATCTGCCGGTAGCCGTGCTTCTTCAGATATTCGGCGATCACTTCCGATTTCTCGATCGAGGCGGTGCCGACCAGCACCGGCTGCAACCGCGCATTGGCGCGCTCGATCTCGGCCAGGATCGCGGCGTATTTCTCGTTCTGGGTGCGATAGACCTCGTCGTCCTCGTCGAGACGGGCGACCGCCAGATTGGTCGGGATTTCCACGACCTCGAGCTTGTAGATGTCGAACAGTTCGTCGGCTTCGGTCAGCGCCGTGCCGGTCATGCCGGCGAGCTTCTCGTACATCCGGAAATAGTTCTGGAAGGTGATGGAGGCGAGCGTCTGGTTCTCGGGCTGGACCTGGACGTGCTCCTTGGCTTCCAGCGCCTGGTGCAGGCCTTCCGAATAGCGCCGGCCGGCCATCATGCGCCCGGTGAACTCGTCGATGATCACGACCTCGTCGTCGCGGACGATGTAGTCCTTGTCGCGGGTAAACAGCGTGTGGGCGCGCAGCGCCTGGTTGATGTGGTGCACGACGGAGACGTTCTCGACGTCGTAGAGCGACTCGCCCTTGAGCTGGCCGGCATCGCGCAGCAGCGTCTCGATCTTCTCCATGCCGGCTTCGGTGAGCGTCACGGTGCGCTGCTTCTCGTCGACCTCGTAGTCGGTCTTGTCGAGCTTGGGCAGGAAGCCGTCGATCGTGTTGTAGAAATCCGAGCGGTCGTCGAGCGGGCCGGAGATGATCAGCGGCGTGCGCGCCTCGTCGATCAGGATGGAGTCGACTTCGTCGACGATGGCGTAGAAGTGCGGCCGCTGGACCATGTCCTCGAGCCGGTACTTCATGTTGTCGCGCAGGTAGTCGAAGCCGTATTCGTTGTTGGTGCCGTAGGTGATGTCGCAGGCATAGGCGGCCTTGCGCTCGGCATCGTCGAGCCCGTGGACGATCACGCCGGTGGTCATGCCGAGGAAGCCGTAGATCTGGCCCATCCAGCCGGAGTCGCGGCGGGCGAGATAGTCGTTGACGGTGACGACGTGGACGCCCTTGCCGGCGAGCGCATTCAGGTAGACCGCGAGCGTTGCGACCAGCGTCTTGCCTTCGCCGGTCTTCATCTCGGCGATGTCGCCCTCGTGCAGCACGATGCCGCCGATCAGCTGGACGTCGAAATGGCGCTGGCCGAGCGTGCGCTTGGCGGCCTCGCGTACGGTGGCGAAGGCGGGGACCAGCAGATCGTCGAGCGTCTTGCCCTCGGCGAGCTGCTTCTTGAATTCGGCGGTGCGGGCCTTGAGCGCCTCGTCGGAGAGTTTCGAGACCTCCGGCTCCAGCGCGTTGATCGCGTTGACGCGGGACTGATATCCCTTCACCCGCCGGTCGTTGGCGGAGCCGAAAAACTTGCGGGCGAGCGCGCCGATCATGCCTAGTTCCTGTGTTCGCGATTTAACCGCGTTGCAGCCAAGAAGTTGTCACCCGCCTGCCTATCAACTCACCGTGACGCCTGATGGCGCCAGAGCCCGGACTGCGGGGGGTCATCCGCCATATGGGTGGGAATTGGGCAAGTCTGGGTTCAACGGCCAAAAACGCAGCAAAATAAACGCCATCGCCATGGTCGCGACCGGGCAGAGATATGGCCCGGTCAGGGCCTTGTCAACGGCGGCCGCGTTGCGGCTAATTCATCATTTTGACAGACTTTTCGCGTTGCCAAGCCCCCCTGAATTGGGCGAGTGTCCGCCCCGCTCGAGCAGCCCCCTGCTTCAACAAAAGGATTTTCCATGACCACCTCGTTCCCGGTAACCAAAACCGGCCTGCGCTTCGGCCTCGCCACCGCCCTCGTGGGCTGCCTTGCGCTGGCGCTGATCGCGGGTCCCGGCCGGGCTGCCGACGATCCGGTGCTGGCGAAGGTCAATGGCGCGGAAATCAAGAAGAGCGACGTCGCCATGGCCGAGGAGGAACTCGGACCGAGCCTCGCCCAGATGGACCCGGCGACCAAGGACGAGAACGTCCTGTCCTTCCTGATCGACATGAAGATCGTCGGCAAGGCCGCCGAGGACAAGAAGATCGCCGACGGCGAGGAGTTCAAGAAGCGCCTGGCGTTTGCCCGCAACCGCCTGCTGATGGACAGCCTGCTCGCGGGCGAGGGCAAGGCCGCCACCACTCCCGACGCGATGAAGAAGGTCTATGAGGAGGCCTCCAAGCAGATCACGGGCGAGCAGGAAGTGCGCGCCCGCCACATCCTGGTCGAGACCGAGGACGAGGCCAAGGCGGTGAAGGCCGAGCTCGACAAGGGCGCCGATTTCGCCGAGCTTGCCAAGAAGAAGTCCAAGGATCCGGGCTCGGCCGATGGCGGCGACCTCGGCTTCTTCACCAAGGAGCAGATGGTGCCGGAATTCTCGGCCGTGGCCTTCGCGCTCGAGCCGGGCAAGATCTCCGACCCCGTGAAGTCGCAGTTCGGCTGGCACATCATCAAGGTCGAGGAAAAGCGCAGCCGCAAGGCGCCGGACTTCGAGCAGGTCAAGGCGCAGATCGAGCAATACGTCACCCGCAAGGCCCAGGCCGACTACGTCGCCAAGCTGCGCGCGGAAGCCAAGGTCGAGCGCATGGACCAGCCGGCGGCCGACGCCAAGCCGGCCGATGCGGCCAAGACCGATGCCAAGCCCTCCGACAGCAAGATGGCGCCGCCTGCGAAGAAGTAAGAATTCGCTGTCACTTCGGTGACGTGAAGAGTATCTAAGCCTTCGTGATGCCCGGCCCCAAGCGCGAAGCGCGTCTTCGCAAAGTGGGGCCGGGCATCTGCATATCCAGATCCCACCAAGGCGCCCCGCGATGTCCTCCTCCGTCTCCCCGCTCGCCCCGAAAAACGTTCCCGACATGCCCACCATCGCGGGCGTCCGTCTCGCGACGGCCGAAGCCGGCATCCGCTACAAGAACCGCACCGACGTGCTGCTGGCGGTCATGGACAAGGGCACCGCGGTCGCCGGCGTCTTCACCAAATCGAAGTGTCCGTCCGCGCCGGTGGAATGGTGCCGTTCGAAACTGAGGGGCGGCAAGGCGCGCGCGCTGGTGGTCAATTCCGGCAATGCCAATGCCTTCACCGGCAAGACCGGCCGCAGTTCCACCGCACTGACCGCGAAGATCGCGGCCAAGGCGGTCGGGTGCAGCGAGGGCGAGATCTTCCTGGCCTCGACCGGCGTGATCGGCGAGCCGCTGGACGCGACCAAGTTCGACGGCGTGCTCGGCCGCCTCGCGGAGACCGCCGAACCCGGCGATTACCTCACTGCTGCCAAGGCGATTATGACCACCGACACCTTCCCGAAGGTCGCAACCGCGACCGTGAAGCTCGGCAAGGCCAAGGTCACCATCAACGGCATGGCCAAGGGCGCCGGCATGATCGCGCCCGACATGGCGACGATGCTGTCCTTCATCTTCACGGACGCACCTATCGCGCCGGCCGCGCTGCAAGCTCTGCTCAAGGCCGGCGTCGAGGACACTTTCAACGCGGTGACGATCGACGGCGACACCTCGACCTCGGACACGCTGCTGGCCTTTGCCACTGGCGCTGCCGCCGAGCACGGCGCACCAAAGATCAGCCGCGCCAGCGACCCGCGCCTGAAGGCCTTCGTGAAAGCATTCAACCAGATCCTGGCCAATCTTTCGGAGCAAGTCGCCCGCGACGGTGAAGGCGCGCGAAAACTGGTCGAGATCACCGTCGAGGGCGCCAAGACCAAGGCGTCGGCCCGCAAGATCGCGATGTCGATCGCCAACTCGCCGCTGGTCAAGACCGCAATCGCCGGCGAGGACGCCAATTGGGGCCGCGTGGTGATGGCCGTCGGCAAGGCCGGCGAGCCGGCCGATCGCGACAAGCTCTCGATTTCCTTCAACGGCATCCGCGTCGCCAAGAGCGGCGCGCGCGATCCGTCCTATGACGAGGCGCAGGTGTCGGAAGCGATGAAGGCGCCGGAGATCGCGATCAAGGTCTCGCTCGGCCTCGGCAAGGGCCGCGACCGCGTGCTGACCTGCGACCTCACCAAGGAATATGTGGCGATTAACGGGGATTACAGGTCTTAAATCGAACGCCGATGGCCGATCTCAAACTGACACTGGTGGTGGCCTGCGCGCTGGTCGATGCCGACAAGCGTGTCCTGATCGCGCAGCGCCCGCCGGGCAAGACGCTCGCCGGCCTCTGGGAATTTCCCGGCGGCAAACTCGAGCCCGGCGAACGGCCGGAGCAGAGCCTGATCCGCGAGCTCCACGAAGAGCTCGGCATCACCGTCGCCGAGCCGTGCCTCGCACCACTCACCTTCGCGAGCTACGGCTACGAGACCTTTCACCTGTTGATGCCACTCTACATCTGCCGGCGCTGGGAGGGTCAGGTCTCGCCACGCGAAGGCCAGACCCTGGCCTGGGTCCGCGCCAACAAGCTGCGCGACTACCCGATGCCGCCGGCGGACATCCCGCTGATCCCGCATTTGATTGATTTGCTGATGTGAATGGAAGATCGCCGTCACCCTGAAGTGCCGGAGCGAAGCGGAGGCCTCGAAGGGCGACGGCGCCAAGGTGCCCGCTGGCATCCTTCGAGGCTCGCCGAAGAGGCTCGCACCTCAGGATGACGCCGCGTTTTGCGGCAAGCTACCGCTACTCCTTCCCCGCCTTCTTCACCGCCTCCGCCAGGCTCGCTTTCGCCGACCCCGGCTTGAGCGGCTGCTGCTGGCTCGCATGCGGGGCCCAGCCGGACAGCCAGATGATGTCGAAGGTCGCGCGGATGCGGCCGTCGGCGTCGGCAAAGCGCTCAGCATAGATTTCGGCCATGCGCAGCAGCGTCGCACGCCGGCTCGGGACGCGGCGCCGCTCGATCATCACATTGGCCGCGCCCATGCGGCGGAGATCCTGCATCAGCGCGAACGCATTGCCATAGCGCACCACGACGCGGTCGACGTCGGTGACAGGCAGTGCAAAGCCCGCCCGCTGCAACAGCGCGCCGATGTCACGCAAATCCGCAAACGGCGCCACGCGCGGCGAAACGCCGCCCTCGCATTCGGCTTCCGCTGCGGCAAAGGCCTGGCGCAGCTCGGTCAGGCTGTCGCCGCCGATCATCGCGGCGAGGAGCAAACCATCGGGCTTCAGTGCACGGCGGATTTGCGCGAACACGCCCGGCAAATCGTTGACGAATTGCAGCGCCAGCGCGGAGACGACGAGGTCGAGGCTTTCCGGGGCGAAGGGCAGCGTCTCCGCTCCCGCCGCATCGAGCGCGATGCGCTCGATAGTGGGAAGCTGCGTGCGCAGCCCAGCGAGGCCTTCCCCTGATGTCCACAGATCGGCCGGCGCGTGAAACTCGCGCATCACTGCGGCCAGCCGGTCGGACATGTCCTCGGCCACACGATCGAGCAGAAAGGTCACCTCGCCCTGCGCCAGCGCACGCCGCTGCCGTGCGTACAGCAACGCGCGATCGAACAAGGCAGGCGGGGTTTGCGGGGTCTGGGCCATGCCGCTGGTTACGCTGATCACGACGGTTCTGGCAATCCGCCGCGTGCAACGCTAGCCTCCTCCCATGGAAGCCGACGCCGCCCCCTCCCGTTCCCTCTCCGCACCGCTGCGTGCGGCGTGGACGGCCGGCCGCACCGTGCTGGCGCGGGCGGCGCGGCTCGCGCTCGACGTTGCGCTGCCGACGCTATGCGTGTCCTGCCGTGAGCCGGTCGATGGCGAGGGGGTCTGCGCGTCGTGCTGGGCGCGGCTGTCGTTCATCGAACGGCCCTATTGCCCGCGGCTCGGCATCCCCTTCGTTTATGACCCCGGCCCCGACATGCTGTCGATGGAGGCGATCGCGAGCCCGCCGGCCTACCAGCGGGCGCGCGCGGCGGTACGTTATGACGACGTCGCGCGCACGCTGGTGCATGCGCTGAAATACCAGGACCGCACCGATCTGGCGCCAGCCATGGGCCGCTGGATGGCGCGCGCGGGCGGCGAGCTGCTCGCAGGCGCCGACATGCTGGTGCCGGTGCCTCTGCATTGGCGGCGGGCCTGGCGGCGCCGCTACAACCAGTCCGGCGCGCTCGCGCGCATCATCGAACGGCAGAGCGGGATCAAGGTCCGCGGCGAGGTGCTCCGACGGGTGCGCGCGACCGAGCAGCAGATCGGCCTGTCGCGGGCCCAGCGCGCGACCAATGTGCAGGGCGCATTCCAGGTATCCCCCGACCGTCAGGCCGAGGTCCAGGGCCGCCGTATCATCCTGATCGACGATGTCCTGACCTCGGGGGCGACGCTGGATGCCTGCGCGCGGGCCCTGCTGCGCGCCAAGGCGGCCCAGGTCGACGTGCTGGTGTTCGCCCGGGTTGTCGAGAGCGGCCCCCGTCCCATATAATTCAATGACTTCATGACATGAGAGCGCTGGACGACATGACCGCTGCTGTCGAGATCTACACCAGACCGGGTTGCGGTTACTGTTCCGCCGCCAGATCGCTGCTGACCCGCAAGAAGGCGACCTTCACGGAGTTCGACGTCGCCAAGAACCCGTCCTGGCGTCAGGAGATGTACGACCGCGCCGGCGATGGCTCGACCTTCCCCCAGATCTGGATCGGCGGAACCCATGTCGGCGGCTGCGACGACCTCTACGCGCTCGACCGCGAGGGCAAGCTCGACGGCCTGCTCGACAACGTGAAGGCGGTGTCATGAGCGACAACAGGACCTTCACCGCCGCCATGGTGCAGATGCGCACCGGCCTGATGCCCGAGCCGAGCCTCGCCCAGGCGACCAGGCTGATCCGGCAGGCTGCGGCCAATGGCGCCGACTACGTGCAGACGCCCGAAGTCAGCAACATGATGCAGCTCAACCGCAAGGCACTGTTCGAGCATCTGCAGAGCGAGGAGGACGACACCTCGCTGAAGGCTTATCGGGCTCTCGCGGCCGAGCTCGGGATTCACATCCATGTCGGCTCGCTGGCGCTGCGCTTCTCGCCGGAGAAGGCGGTCAACCGCTCCTTCCTGATCGGGCCCGAGGGCAATGTGCTCGCGAGCTACGACAAGATCCACATGTTCGACATCGAGCTGCCGGACGGCGAGAGCTATCGCGAATCCGCCAATTACCAGCCGGGCGAGACCGCCGTGATCTCCGACCTGCCCTGGGGCCGGGTGGGCTTAACGATCTGCTACGACGTGCGCTTCCCCGCGCTCTATCGCGCGCTGGCCGAGAGCGGCGCGTATTTCATCACGGTGCCGTCGGCCTTCACCCGCAAGACCGGTGAGGCGCACTGGCATGTGCTGCTGCGTGCGCGCGCGATCGAGACCGGCTGCTTCGTGTTCGCGGCGGCGCAGGCAGGCCTGCACGAGAACAAGCGCGAGACCTACGGTCACTCCCTGATCATCGATCCCTGGGGCGAGATCCTCGCCGAGGGCGATGTCGAGCCCGGCATCATCATGGCGAAGATCGATCCGGCCAAGGTCGAGACCGCCCGCCGCGCAATTCCCTCGCTCCAGCACGGCCGCCGCTTCGGCGTCGCCGATCCCAAGGCCGGGCCGGACCATCTGCACCTCGTCAGGGGATCGGTATGATCCGCTACGCGCTCCACTGCGACCGAAACCATGCCTTCGAGAGCTGGTTCCAGAGCTCGTCGGCTTACGATTCGCAGGTGAGGCGCAAGCTCGTGACCTGTCCGATCTGCGGCTCGGCCAAGGTCGACAAGGCGATCATGGCCCCGCGGATCGTCGGCAAGAAGGGCCGCGGTCGCGCAACCCCGCCACCGGAGCCGGCGACGACCGCCGCGCCGGAAGCCACGCCATCAGGATCGACCTCGCTGATGATGGCGCAGGAGCGCGAATTGCGCGCCAAGCTGAAAGAGCTGCGCGATCACATCGTCAAGAACGCCGACAATGTCGGCGAGCGTTTCGCCAACGAAGCCCGCGCCATGCATTACGGCGACAAGGAGCACCGTCCGATCTATGGCGAGGCCTCGCCTGAAGACGCGAAGTCGCTGATCGACGAGGGCATCGAGGTCTCGCCGCTGCCGACCTTGCCGGAAGACCGGAACTGACGCGCGACGCGCGTCAGACGCCCACCAGCACAGCCACGCCGACGACGATCAGCGCGATGCCGAAAATCTCGCGCGGCGCGATCGGCTGCTTGAACGAGTAATATGCCACGCCCTGCGCGAACAGCACCTCGATCAGCGCGAGCGTGCGGACATTGGCGGCCGCCGTCAGTGCAAACGCCAGGAACCAGAATTGCGAGGCGAAGGCGCCCGTGAAGCCCGCGAGCATCGAGGGCCGCCAAAGTCCGAGGATCCCCCGCAGCACGTCTGGCGCGCGCCAGAGCAGGTAGATCGTCAGCACCAGCGTCTGCGCGAACAGGCCGAGCACCAGCGTGACCGACGCGGCCGTCACGAAGGATACGCCCGGCACGTTGATGATGGCGCCGCGGAAGCCCACGGCCGACAGCGCGAACGCCGCGGCGGCAACGAGGCCCGTGATGGTCGGCTTCAATTCCGCAAAGCTCTTCTCGCCGCCAGGCCGCAGCGCGGTGATGACGACGCCGATTGTCGCGATCACGATCGCCAGCACCTTCAGCCAGGTCAGATGATCGCCGAGAAAGACGAAGCCGAAGATTGCGGTCTGGATCGCCTCGGTCTTCAGGTACGCCGTCGTCACCACGAAGGAGCGATCGTTCATCGCGAGCAGCATCAGCCCGGTGGCGACGATCTGGCTGAGCGCACCCAGCAGCAGCCACAGCCAGAACACGGCCGGCGGCATGCCGAGATGATCGCCGGTTAAGACCAGCACCACGCCAAGAAACAGCAGCGAGAACGGGAAGCCGAACAGGAAGCGGATATTGGTCGCGCCCCAGGTCCCCAGCGGCTTCGTCAACGACCGCTGCATCGCATTGCGCACGACCTGGCCGAGCGCAGCAATGATTGTGAAGGGAATCCAGAGGCTGGCGACGGTGAACATGGGGGTTGGGGGCGGCTATGCAGGAAAAGATCGTAGCCAACGTTGCAAGCTGTCGCTTGCGCGGTCAACCACACGGACGTCATGGGTGCGATGCTCGCGCAACAATTTTCAGTGTCGTCCCTGCGAACGCAGGGACCCATAACCCCAGGGAGCAGTTTGGCGAAGGCTAGTGGTCCAGTACTAGCACCTCGTCTCCACCGATAGATCACGCGGTATGGGTCCCTGCGTTCGCAGGGACGACAGCGTTTGCTTGGGAAGCATTACACCATCAAACCAGGAGATCGCTCAGGTCACGCCACTCCGGATTGTCGCGCTCGATCAGCTCGATCTTCCAGTCTCGCTTCCAGCGCTTGAGCTGCTTTTTCGCGGGCGATTGCCTCTTCGGCCCGCTCGTAGGTCTCGACGAGGCGGTGCACGCCGTAGTGCTTGACGAACTTCGAGCCTTTGCCGGTTCGATGTTCTTCCAGCCGTTTCTGGAGCGAGTTGGTGATGCCGATGTAGAGCGTTCCGTGATGGCGACTGGCGAGGATGTAGACGTAGTACATGCTCTGGACGCCTGTCTCGGCTAACGATTAAGGCCTGGGGTTATGGGTCCCTGCGTTCGCAGGGACGACACCGTCTGTGGAGAGGCAGCTCGTGCCATGTCCGCAGCCTCACACCATGCCTTCCGCTACCACCATGTAGTTCACGTCCATGTCGGACGAGAGCGCCCATTTGTCGGCGAAGGGCGAGTAGACGACGCCGGTCTGCTCGGTGATGACGAGGCGGTTGTCGAGGAGATATTTCGTCAGCTCGTCGGGGGTGACGAACTTGTTCCATTCGTGGGTGCCGCGCGGCAGCCAGCGCAGCACGTATTCGGCGCCGACGATGGCGAGCGCAAAACTCTTCCAGTTGCGGTTCAGCGTCGAGACCACCATCAGGCCGTTCGGCTTCAGCATGGTGGCGCAGCGCTTGAGGAAAACGCCGACATCGACGACGTGCTCGACGACCTCCATCGCCAGCACGATGTCGAAGCGCTCGCGCGGATCGATCTCTTCCACCGTGGTGCAGCGGTAGTCGATCGACAAGTGCGCCTTGTCGGCGTGCAGCTTCGCGGCTGCGATGTTGCTGACCGACGGATCGACGCCGATGACCTGCGCACCGAGGCGTGACAGCGGCTCGCACAACAGGCCGGCGCCGCAGCCGATGTCGAGGACGCGCAGGCCGGCGAGGCAGTTGAGGCTGCGCACATTGCGCTCGAACTTTCGGCAGGCGGCGTCGCGGATGTAGCCGAGCCGCAGTGGGTTGATCCGGTGCAGCGGCGCCATCTTGCCGTTGGGGTCCCACCACTCGGCCGAAAGCTTTGAGAATTTCGCGATCTCGGCGGCGTCGACGGTCGAGCCCGGCTGGGCGGAGGCGGTTGCGGAAGTATTTTGCTGCATGCTCATGGTTACGCGCGGTCCTACCGCGTGGTGATCGAACTACGGAAGGCGAGCGGCGAGGCGATGGTGGTGATCTTCTCGATCCCCTCGCCAACGCCGCGAATCGTCACGTCGCCGTAGTTGAGAATACGTCCAAGGATGGTCTGGTCGACATCGACGCTCTCGACCTTGTCCAGCGCCATCTCGAAGGTGCGGCGCTTGATGAACCCGGTCTTGTGCACAACCCGGAGGTTGGTGACGTCGGTCTCGGTGGTGAAGCGGTGGAACCAGCCCTTCACGGTCCAGAACAGGGCCGCCAGAGCCACCACGCCCGCGCCGATGAGACACAGAATCACCAGCCCGTCGACCGTGGCCTGCCGTGACAGGACCAGAAGGCCCAAGGCCACGATCCAGGCCAGGATGGCCGGAAAATAGAAGATCCAGTGCGCATTGGTCGAATACAGCACCCGCTCGCCGGGTTGCAGGATCTCGTCGATATAACGCGCCATGATCTCGGTTAACCCATACCCCCGCAACTGGCCCCGCAGGAACCCGCTTGCCCCCGGCCCCGCCCGTCTGTATACGCGCGGTCGGTATCCGCGAGGCACCGTCGGCGCGGGTCACCATACTGATCCTTATGAAGGAATGCACGCGTCGTCATGAGCCGCCTCGTGATGAAATTCGGCGGCACGTCCGTCGCCAACATCGAACGTATCCGCAACGTCGCACGCCATGTGAAGCGTGAGGTCGACGCCGGCCACGAGGTGGCCGTGGTCGTCTCGGCGATGTCCGGCAAGACCAACGAGCTGGTGGCCTGGTGCACCGAGGCCTCGCCGATGCACGACGCGCGCGAATACGACGCCGTGGTCGCCTCCGGCGAACAGGTCACGTCCGGCCTGCTGGCCATCGTGCTCCAGGGCATGGGTATCCAGGCCCGCTCCTGGCAGGGCTGGCAGATCCCGATCAAGACCAGCGACGCCCATGCCTCGGCACGGATCGAGGACATCGACGGCACCGAGATCATCAACCGCTTCAGGGATCGCAAGGAGGTCGCGGTCATCGCCGGCTTCCAGGGCATCAATCCCGAAACGAATCGCATCACCACGCTCGGCCGTGGCGGCTCCGACACTTCGGCCGTGGCGATTGCCGCCGCGGTCAAGGCGGACCGCTGCGACATCTACACCGATGTCGATGGCGTCTACACCACCGACCCGCGAATCGTGCCGAAGGCCAAGAGGCTCGACAAGATCGCGTTCGAAGACATGCTGGAACTGGCCTCCCAGGGCGCAAAAGTGCTCCAGGTCCGCTCGGTGGAACTCGGCATGGTCCACAATATGCCGATCTTCGTCCGCTCGAGCTTCGACAAGCCCGAGGATATCGACCCGCATGCCAACCAGCCGCCCGGCACGCTGATCTGCAGCGAGGAGGAGATCATGGAAAGCCACGTCGTCACCGGCATCGCCTTTTCGAAGGACGAGGCCCAGATCTCGGTGCGCCAGATCGAGGACAAGCCGGGCGTTGCGGCGTCGATCTTCGGTCCGCTGGCGGATGCCAACATCAACGTCGACATGATCGTTCAGAACGTGTCCGAGGACGGCAAGACCACCGACCTTACCTTCACGGTGCCGGCCGCCGACTACACCCGCGCCAAGGACACGATCACCGCCGCCAAGGCCAAGATCGGTTATGCACGGCTGGATACCGCCACCGACGTCGCCAAGATTTCGGTGATCGGCAGCGGCATGCGCAGCCATGCCGGCGTCGCCGCCCAGGCGTTCTCCGCCCTCGCCGGACGGAATATCAACATCCGGGCCATCACAACCTCCGAGATCAAATTCTCGGTTTTGATCGACACGGCCTATACCGAGCTTGCGGTGCGCACCCTGCACACGCTCTACGGTCTCGATCAGGCTTAGGCTAATTTTCTCTTAGCGGTCGCAGCAAACGCGAAGGTGTACACACCTTCGCGTTTGGCAGGCGTTTTGCTTGGCAAAACAAGCCCCAATTCGCTATACGGCGAACAGGGTGGGCTGCCGCAGACTGTGTCCCAGTTCAGGCCGCTGATTCGGTGCAAGCTGTGGTTTGCGCCTGCGCCGGACGAACAATTTGGTTGTTTTTCTGGAATTTTGGGCCAGCCGCCGGCCGATACCGCCGGGCCCGGCAGACGGAGGAGATTGACGGTTCATGCGGAGCGCGTCGGGAGGTCCCCGCGTCTTGTTGAGACGGCTCCGCGAAACCATGGCGGAGCAGGTCTCGGCCCAGGAGCGGCTGGACAAGATCGTGGTGCTGATCGCCGCCAACATGGTGGCCGAGGTGTGCTCGGTCTACGTGCTGCGCGTCGACAACACGCTCGAGCTCTACGCCACCGAAGGCCTCAACCGCGAGGCGGTGCACCACACCGTGCTCAGCGCCCATGAGGGCCTGGTCGGCCTCGTTGCCAGCGAGGCAACCCCGCTCAATTTGAGCGATGCGCAGAGCCATCCGGCCTTCTCGTTCCGTCCGGAGACCGGCGAAGAAATCTATCACTCCTTCCTCGGCGTGCCGATCCTGCGCGCCGGCAACACGCTCGGCGTGCTGGTGGTGCAGAACCGCGCCAAGCGCAATTATGTCGAGGAGGAGCTCGAGGCGCTGCAAACCACCGCCATGGTGATCGCGGAGCTGATCGCCTCGGGCGAGCTGTCCGCGCTCGCCCAGCCGGGCCTCGAGCCTGCCGCACGCCATTCCGCGCAGAAGGTCGGCGCGATCCTGTCGGAAGGCATCGCGCTCGGCCATGTGGTGCTGCACGAGCCGCGTGTGGTCATCAAGGACTACATCGCCGAGGATCTGCCGAAGGAAATCAAGCGGCTCGACACCGCGCTCGCCAAGCTGCGCGCCGATCTCGACCGCATGCTGGAGCGCGGCGACGTCGCCGAAGGCGGCGAGCACCGCGAGGTGCTGGAAGCCTACCGCATGTTCGCCAACGACCAGGGCTGGTCGCACAAGCTGCACGAGGCGGTCGCCACCGGCCTGACCGCGGAGGCCGCCGTCGAGCGCGTGCAGTCCGACACCCGCGCGCGCATGCTGCGTTCGACCGATCCTTATTTGCGCGACCGGCTGCACGATCTCGAGGATCTCGGCTACCGCCTGATGCGGCAGCTGGTCGGCCAGGACCATGCGCCGTCACGTGAACAGCTGCCCGACAACGCCATCGTCATCGCGCGCGCGATGGGCCCGGCGGCGCTGCTCGACTACGACCGCAAGCGCCTGCGCGGCATCGTGCTGGAGGAAGGCACCGCCAACTCCCACGTCTCGATCGTGGCGCGCGCGCTCGGCATTCCCGCGGTCGGCGAAGTGCCGAATGCGCCCGGCATCGCCGATCCCGGCGACGCCATCATCGTCGACGGCACCTCCGGCTCGATCTATGTGCGGCCGTCGCAGGAGGTCGAGGCGGCCTTCGCCGAGCGCGTGCGCTTCCGCGCCCGCCGCCAGGCGCAATATCTGGCGCTGCGCGACCGGCCTTGCGTCACCAGGGACGGCCAGAAGGTCGAGCTGATGATCAACGCAGGTCTCGCGATCGACCTGCCGCATATCGAGGACACCGGTAGCGCCGGCATCGGCCTGTTCCGCACCGAGCTGCAATTCATGGTGGGACAGAGCCTGCCGCGCACCAGCGACCAGCTCGCGCTCTATCGCACCGTGCTGGATGCCGCCGGCACAAAGCCCGTCACCTTCCGCACCCTCGACATCGGCGGCGACAAGGCGCTGCCCTACATGGAAGCGGTGATCGAGGAGAATCCCGCGCTCGGCTGGCGCGCGATAAGGCTCGGGCTCGATCGTCCCGGCCTGCTGCGCGGCCAGATCCGCGCACTGCTGCGCGCCGGCGGCGGCCGCGCGCTGCGCATCATGTTCCCGATGATCTCGGAGGTTGCCGAGTTCGATTCCGCCAAGGCACTGGTCGAGCGCGAGCTCACTTATCTGCGCCAGCACGGCCACACGCTGCCTGAAAGAATCGACATCGGCACCATGGTCGAGGTGCCGGCGTTGCTCTATCAGCTCGACGAGCTGCTGCGGAAGGTCGACTTCATCTCGGTCGGCTCCAACGATCTGTTCCAGTTCCTGTTCGCGGTCGACCGCGGCAACGCCAAGGTGTCCGAGCGCTTCGACACCATGTCGGCGCCGATCCTGCGCGTGCTGCGCGAGATCGCGCGGAAGTCGAACGATGCGAAGAAGTCGCTGTCGCTCTGCGGCGAGATGGCCTCCAAGCCGATCGGCGCGCTCGCCCTGATCGCGATGGGCTACCGTTCGCTGTCGCTCTCGGCGACCGCGCTCGGCCCGGTCAAGGCGATGGTGATCGACCTCGACGCGAAGAAGGCCGAGGCGATGCTCGGCCCATTGCTGGACGCGCCGAGCGGCAGCGTCTCGATCCGGCAGAAGCTGACGGAATTTGCCGAGGCCGAAGGCCTGGCGTTGTAGCGGGCCTGTCGTCCCTCCCCGCCGCCTCGCCTCTTTCCGCCATTTGAGACTGAACCGATGTCGTCACTCCCCGAAGCCAAACTGGACGTCCTGCTCGCGCATCATGCCTCGCTCGAGGCCGAATCGCTGGGACAGCTCGCCTCCGAACGCTATGTGCAGATCACGCGAGAGCTCGCCGAGATCACGCCGCTGATCGAGGCGGTCAAAGCCTATCGTTCGGCCGTGAAGGAGCTCGTCGACACCGAGGCGCTGATCGCCGATCCCGCGACGGATGCCGAGATGCGCAGCATGGCGGAAGCCGAGCGCGACGAGCTGGCGCCCAGAATCGAAGAGCTGGTCCAGAAGATCCGCGTCGCGCTGCTGCCCAAGGACGCCATGGACGATCGCAACGTGGTGCTGGAAATCCGCGCCGGCACCGGCGGCGACGAAGCCTCGCTGTTCGCCGGCGATCTGTTCCGGATGTACGAGCGCTTCGCGAGCCTTCAGGGCTGGAAGGTCGAGGTGATCTCGGCGAGCGAAGGCACCGTCGGCGGCTACAAGGAAATCATCGCGGAGGTGCAGGGCCGCGGCGCGTTCTCGAAACTGAAATTCGAATCCGGCGTGCACCGCGTGCAGCGCGTGCCCGACACCGAGACGCAAGGGCGCATCCACACTTCTGCCGCGACGGTCGCCGTGCTGCCGGAAGTCGAGGAGGTCGACGTCGAGATCAAGAACGACGATCTCAGGATCGAGACCATGCGCGCGCAGGGCGCGGGCGGCCAGCACGTCAACAAGACGGAATCGGCGATCCGCATCACCCATATCCCGACCGGCATCGTGGTGATGATGCAGGACAGCCGCTCGCAGCACAAGAACCGCGCCTCGGCCATGAACATCCTGCGCTCGCGCATCTACGACGCCGAACGCCAGCGCGTCGACGCCGCCCGCTCGGCCGAGCGCAAGGAGAAGGTCGGCTCCGGTGACCGCAGCGAGCGCATCCGCACCTATAATTTTCCGCAGGGACGCGTCACCGACCATCGCATCAATCTGACGCTCTACAAGCTGCCGCAGGTGATCGCGGGCGAAGCGCTCGGCGAATTGACAGATGCGCTGACCACCGAGCATCAGGCCGCGCAGCTCGCCGCGCAAGGCGCGGCGGCGTGACGCCCCGCGCGAGCCATCACTTCACCGGGCAATCGATCGAGAGCGCGCGGCGGGCGCTGGCCGGACAACTGAGATCGGCGCAGCTCGACGAAGCCGAGCTCGACGCCCGCATCCTGCTCGGTGCGATACTCGGCCTCGATCTCACCGGCCTGATTGCACAGGCCAGCCGCACGCTCACCGAGGCCGAAGCGGCGCGGCTCGCGCAGCATGCACAGCGTCGCATCGCCGGCGAGCCGGTGGCGCGCATTCTCGGCGTGCGGGAATTCTGGGGCCTGCCGTTTCGGCTGTCGGAAGCAACGCTGGTTCCGCGTCCCGACACCGAGACCGTGGTCGAACGCGCGCTCGAGCTGTTTCGCGAGCGGCGAATGTCTCATCCGCCGCGCATCGCCGATATCGGCACCGGATCCGGCGCGATCCTGCTTGCGCTGCTGCACGAAATCTCCGGTGCCTTCGGGGTCGGCACCGATCTCAGCCTCTCCGCACTCGATACCGCGAAAGGCAATGCCGCAGCTCTCGGCCTTGCCGGCCGCGCCGCCTTCGTCGCCTGCTCCTATGCGGCGGCGCTCCGCGGCCCGTTCGATCTCATCGTGTCGAACCCACCCTACATTCCCTCGGGAGAAATTCCGAAACTGGGCATCGAGGTGCGCGAGCACGATCCGCATCTGGCGCTCGACGGCGGCAATGACGGCTATGACGCCTACCGCGCCCTGATCCCGCAGGCGACTGAACGGCTCGCACCCGGCGGAGCGCTGATCGTCGAGGCTGGACAGGGTCAGGCCGGAGATATTGAAACCTTGATGATGGCTGCCGCGTTATCGGTGGACAGGCCGCCCAAGGCCGATCTGGCGGGCATTCCGCGGGCAGTTTCGGCCCGAAAAATGCCCCCATAAAAGCCGGATTGGGCTGCAAAAAACCTCTTGGAATATCGCTTGGGAACGACTACCTTCCGGTCAACAGATCGGTACCGGCCCCGTAGACCTACGGGTGAAAGCCGGGCTCTCGGGCGAGAGCGTTACTGATGAAGGTTCCAAGCCGCAGGTCCTGTTGAGCGCGATGGCGATTAGAGCTGCGCTGCTTACCGACCGCAACGTGAACGAAAGCCTGATATTGCGCTTGAAGACTTACGCAACAAAGCTGGGCTTGTTTCGGCAGGCGATATGAATGGGTTCGCTGGCAATGAGTGCTGGCGGGTGGGGAACGCGTCTTTGTTGAACGCGACGGTCGACGAACATCGGCAGAGTTCAAGCCGCTCCTGCGCGCGGTGCGCGCGAGAGATGTGAACCGCTGTCACCAGGTCACTCCGAGCAATCAGTAATGCGTGCAACCTTTAGGGCTGGAATTAAAGGCAGGACATGAGAAACGGTCAGAACAAGCAGCGGATGCGCAACCGCAATAATAATAACAACAACAATAACCGGCGCGGCCAGAACCCGATGACCCGGGTCTACGAATCCAACGGACCCGACATCAAGATCCGCGGCACGGCTTCGCACATCGCCGAAAAATATCTCCAGCTCGCGCGCGATGCGCGCTCCTCAGGCGACCCCGTCGCAGCCGAGAACTACTACCAGCACGCCGAGCATTATTTCCGCCTGATCGCGGCCGCCCAGGAACAGTTCCGCCAGAACCAGCAGCCGCGCGGCGACGAGCCGATCAGCAGCAGCAGCGGCGACGATGGCGAGGACGACGGCGAGAATTTCTCGAATTTCGGCCAGGAGCCGGGCTTCGTGCCACAGCCGCCGCAGCAGCCCTTCATGCGCGACCGCGACGGCCAGCGCGATCACCAGCGTGATCATCAGAGCCGCGACAACCAGCAGCCCTATCAGCGCGACAACCAGCAGCCGCGCGAGCATCGCGAACGCGACCATCGCCCGCAGCCGCAATATCAACCGCAGCCCCAGCCGCTACCGCTGAACCAGCCGCAGCCCGTCGTTGCCGACACCGGCAGCGTCGATCGCCTGCCCTCCTTCATCACCGGCGGCGCACAGCCGCAAGCGAATGCCGGCCAGGGTGGTTTCGAAGGCGGCGCTGGCGGCGAGCGCTTTCCGCGACGTCGGCGTCGGCCGCATGGCCCACGCCCCGAGCGCGAAGCCGCTCCGGCCGCCTCGAGCGACGAAGTGGCCCCCGGCGAGTAAGCCGCGGCCCTGCCTTCGCTGGACATCCTTCGCCAGACATCCTGACCTGAATCGTCCCGGCCTCGCCGGGACGATTTGTTTTCAGCTGCGCGTGACCGTCGTCGAGGACGGCACCAGCACGGGCTTCGTCAGCGCGGGAATCAGCCGCGCACGCTCGCGCGTTGCGGGGATCGCGCGATAGACCTGCTTGGTGGCTTCGACGATGTGCACGCCGGCAAAGGGCAGCGACAGCGCCGCACCGGCGCGCTCCCACATCTGCGCCGATTTCAGCACCCAGCCGCCGGCATAAGGCGGCATGAACAGCGCCTCACCCCAGGCGGTCGGCGTGAACCAGGTCTGGCGCAAGAGGTCGGTGATCTGCGAGCGCGAATAGGGTCGTCCGTGGCCGAATGGCGTGCTGTCGGTGCGGGTCCACACCCCGCGCCGGTTCGGAATCACCGCGATCACGCGGCCGGAGGGCGACAGCACCCGCCACACCTCGCGGAGCAGCGCGGCTGGATCGTCCGACATCTCCAGCGCATGGATCAGCAGGATACGGTCGACGGCGGCGTCGGGAAGCGGCAGCGAGAACTCATCGACCAACGAAGCCAGCGCCGGCCGTCCCGTCGGCCATTTCAGGACACCCTGCGCTGACGGCATGAAGGCGAGGCAGCGCTCCGCGTCCTCGCGGAACAGGCCGAGATAGGGCGTGGGATAGCCGATACCGAGCACACGCTGGCCCTCGGCATTCGGCCAGCGCTCCCTGATGCCGCGATTGATCATTTGCCGCGCCACAATTCCAAGGCGGCGGGAGTAGAACTCGCGCAGGTCGACGACGTCGATGGTCATGACGGCAATGTAACATGCGCAAGGCCGCCGCCGCGCGCGGAATATTGCATTGCCTGTGCAACGTTAACGCCATATTTGTCTGGCGGGGCTGAGCCCGATGGAGATGTCATGGCCGCCGAAATTCGTACTTTCAACTGTTTAAACGATAATTTCGGTTATCTGATCCACGATGTGGAAACCAAGGCGACCGCCTCGATCGACGCGCCGGAGGCTGGCCCTATCCTGCAGGCGCTGGAACGCGAGGGCTGGCAGCTCACCGACATCCTGATTACCCATCATCATGGCGATCATGTCGGCGGGGTCGCCGAGCTCAAGCAGAAATACAATTGCCGCGTCGTCGCGCCGCATGACAAGACGACGAAGATTGCCAACGTCGATCTGCGCGTCGCCCATGGCGACGTGATCAAGGTCGGCAATCTGCTGGGACGGATCCTCGAGACACCCGGCCACACGCTCGATCACATTTCCTACGTGTTCGACAACGAAAAGACGCTGTTCGCTGCGGACACGCTGTTCTCGATCGGATGCGGCCGCGTGTTCGAAGGCGACTACCCGATGATGTGGGACTCGCTTCTGAAGCTGCGGGCGCTGCCCGACGACTTCAAGCTCTATTGCGGCCATGAATACACGGCGTCCAACGTCAAGTTCGCGCTGACCATCGATCCGGACAATGCGGCGCTTCAGGCCCGTGCGGCGGAGGTGACCAAGCTGCGGGCCGAGAACAAGCCGACCATTCCCTCACTGCTTGGTGATGAGAAGCGGGCCAACGTGTTCCTGCGCGCCGATGAACCGTCGGTCGCAGCCAGGCTGCACATGAAGGGCGCCGAAGCCGCCGCGGTGTTCGGCGAACTGCGCGAGCGCAAAAACAAGTCCTGAAGCACAAATCCTGCCGGGGATCGATGCCGACCGCAGCCGAGATCATCACGCGCCTCGAACTCCGTCCACATCCCGAGGGCGGCCACTACCGCGAGACGTTTCGCGACCAGACCACCGACGCCAACGGGCGCTCGCGCTCGACCCTGATCTACTTCCTGCTCGCGCGGGGCGAGCGCTCGCACTGGCATCGCGTCGACGCAGTCGAGACCTGGCACTACTACGCCGGCAGTCCACTGACACTGCGCATCGCGCATGAGGGCTGCACCCGCCACGAGGTCCGGCTCGGCACCGACCTTCTCGGCGGCGAACGGCCGCAGGCGATCGTGCCGGCGGATGCCTGGCAGATGGCCGAGAGCACGGGCGAGTGGACGCTGGTCGGCTGCACCGTAGCTCCGGCGTTCGAGTTCGCAGGCTTCGAGCTCGCACCGCAGGGCTGGGAGCCGTAGATCCACGCCGGGGCTCGCGCTCCGCGCGCCCCGGAATGACGATCACCGCTTCCGCAGCACCATGTCCTTCGCCGCGATCAGGCCGCCGCCAGCGATCAGGATCGCGGCGATGGCGATGTTGGCGCTGGCTTTTGCAAAACCGGCGGCGATGAGGAAGCCGGTCGAAAGCAGCGGCGTCGCGTAGGAGGCGGCGCCGAGCACGCGGATGTCGCCGCGCTTCATGCCGATGTCCCAGGCGTAGAACGCCGCGCCCACGGGGCCGATGCCGAGCGCGATCACGGCGAGCCATTGCAGCGTGGTCTCGGGCCACACCGTGGTTTCGAGCAGAGCATGCATCAGCGCGGCGAGCACGGCGGTGGCAAGGCAGAAACCCGCGACCGCGTCGGTCGGCACCGCCTTGAGCCGCCGCGACAGGACCGAATAGGTCGCCCAGACGAACGCCGCGATGAAGGCCGCGATCAGTCCGGGGGCCGCCCCCGGCGCAAAGCCGCTCGTGTTGCCGGCGAACAGCAGCACGGTGCCGACGAGGCCGAGCACGGCGCCGATGATGTGATGCATGGCGAGCCGCTCGCCCGGCAGGAACGACGAGAACAGCACGATCAGCAGCGGCCACATGTAATTCAAGAGGCCGGCTTCGGCCGGCGGCGCAAAGCGCAGGGCCAGGAAATACAGCGCGTGATAGCCGAACAGGCCTCCGACGCCGACGACCCACACCACCAGCGGCTGGCGCAGGCTCTTCGCCGCATCGCCGCGGCCGATCCAAGTGAGCAGGCCGACGAGACCGCCGATCGCGAAGGTCATCGCGGCGAGCTGGAACGCCGGGATCTTTCCGGTCGCCACCGTCATCACTGACAGCAGCGACCACATCAGGATCGCGGTCAATCCGATCAGTGTGGCTGTGCGTGGGGTCATCATTCAAGGCTCTGAGGACGCTTATGCCCGGCACGAGGCCGGGCATTTTCGTCTTCACTATCGCCTTGCCGCGCCTGAAGCTACAGGCTTTTGGGTCAAAGGCTTGACGCCCCATCAGGCCTGATATTGGCCGCCATTGATGGTCATCGTCGATCCCGTGATGAAGCCGGCCTCATCGGCCGCGAGGAACACGACCGCGCGCGCGATCTCCTCGGGCTCGCCGAGCCGGTTGACCGGGATCTGCGGGATCACGTTCTTCTCCAGCACGTCCTTCGGCACCGCCTGCACCATTTCGGTGTTGATGTAGCCGGGGCAGATCGCGTTGACGGTGATGCCGCCCTTGGCGTTCTCGAGCGCGAGCGCCTTGGTGAAGCCGATGTCACCGGCTTTCGCCGCGGAGTAGTTGACCTGACCGAACTGGCCCTTCTGGCCGTTGATCGATGAGATCGAGATGATGCGGCCGAATTTGCGCGCGCGCATGCCCTCGATCACCGGGCGCGTCATGTTGAACAGCGAACCGAGATTGGTGTTGATGACGGCGTTCCACTGCTCCAGCGTCATCTTGTGGAAGGCGGTGTCGCGGGTGATGCCGGCATTGTTGACGAGCACCTCGACCGGGCCGAGATCAGCTTCGACCTTCTTCACACCTTCGGCGCACGCGTCGAAATTGCTGACGTCCCATTTGTAGACGGCGATGCCAGTCTCGGCCTTGAATTTCTCCGCCGCCGCATCGTTGCCGGCATAACTCGCCGCGACCTTGTAGCCGGCGGCCTTCAGCGCTTTGCTGATCGCAGCTCCGATGCCCCGCGTACCACCCGTCACCAATGCAACACGTGCCATATCGTATTCCTTCCCTTGGACTCTTCGGACGTTTCTGAGTGATCGTTTTTAACGGTGGATTATGCGGTTGGTTTGACGGACATCAAGAACAAAACGCCCGGCGTTGAGCCGGGCGTTTTTATTTAGTCGAGGCTTGCGCGGTTGCGAAGAATAATTGATTTGCAACCGCTGCCTTTTTAGCCGCGTGCGACGCACTCAATCTGTGTGCAGCGCACGCGCAAATGACACGTCAGCTATGTGTCAGCTATCTTCAGTCGCGCGCCAGACACATCGCGATACCCATGCCGCCGCCGATGCACAGCGTGGCGAGACCCTTCTTCGAGTCGCGCTTCTGCATTTCGTGCAGCAGCGTCACCAGCACGCGCGCACCGGAAGCGCCGACCGGATGGCCGATCGCGATCGCGCCGCCATTGACGTTGACCTTGGAGGTGTCCCAGCCGAGGTCCTTGTTGACGGCACAGGCCTGCGCCGCGAAGGCTTCATTGGCCTCGATCAGGTCGAGATCGCCGACGTTCCAGCCGGCCTTCTTCAGCGCGGCACGCGAGGCCGGGATCGGACCCGAGCCCATGATCTTCGGATCGACGCCGGCCTGCGCCCAGGACACGATGCGCGCGAGCGGCGTCTTGCCTTCCTTGGCGGCCTGCTTGGCGGTCATCAGCACCACGGCGGCAGCGCCGTCATTGATGCCGGAGGCCGAGCCCGCGGTGACCGTGCCTTCCTTCTCGAAGGCGGGACGAAGCTTGGCCATCGCGTCGATCGTTGCGCCGTGGCGCGGATATTCGTCGGCGCTGACGACGACATCGCCCTTGCGGCCCTTGATGGTGACGGCGACGATCTCGTCGTTGAACTTGCCGGCCTTCTGCGCGGCCTCGGCCTTCTGCTGCGAGGCGACCGCAAACTCGTCCTGCTGGGCGCGGGTGATCTGCCACTGCCGCGCGACGTTCTCGGCGGTGTTGCCCATGTGGTAGCCGTTGAAGGCATCCCACAGGCCGTCCTTGATCATGGTGTCGACGAACTCGACCGGGCCCATCTTGACGCCGCCGCGCAGGTACTGGGCGTGCGGGGCCATGCTCATGGATTCCTGGCCGCCGGCGACCACGATCTCGGAATCGCCGTTGAGCAGCGCCTGGTAGCCGAGCGCGACCGTGCGCAGGCCCGAGCCGCAGAGCTGGTTGACGCCCCAGGCCGGGCTCTCCACTGGAATGCCGGCCATGATCGAGGCCTGGCGGGCCGGGTTCTGGCCCTGAGCGGCGGTCAGGATCTGGCCCATGATGACTTCCGAAACCCGACCGGGCTCGATGCCACCACGCTCCAGCGCGGCCTTGATGGCGATGGCGCCGAGATCATGGGCGGGAAGGGTCGCGAACGCTCCGTTGAAGCTTCCGACCGGGGTGCGGGCGGCGCTGACGATGACGACATCGTCTGACATGGGCATCTCCTGGTGTTGAAAGGGGGCAGGCGGGGCTGGGGAAAAGGCTCGCCAGTCTCGGATGGCATCCTGTTAACGTCGTTGAGGCATGTCAATCGGCCGGCGACCGAATTCATGCCGCAGCGCATTCAAAATAGCGTTCTTGGCGCTTTCGCAAGCACGTTTTTGCTGCCCGATTAACCGTGGCGCACAAAACGGTAGCGTGACCCCTTTGAAAATGCTTATTTTGTTGCGTTGCGTACTCTTCCCGCCCTGCGGCATGGCCCGCCGGGTTCCCGTTCTCCGCGCTTGCAAGTGAGAGCCCATGGCGAAATCAGACCAACCCACCACCATCAAGAAATACGCGAACCGCCGGCTCTATAACACCGGAACGAGCACCTACGTGACGCTCGAGGATCTCGCCGCCATGGTCAAGGACGGCGAGGATTTCCTGGTCTACGACGCCAAGAGCGGTGACGACATCACCCGCTCCGTGCTCGCCCAGATCATCTTCGAGCAGGAGAACAAGGCCGGCCAGAACCTGTTGCCGACCACCTTCCTGCGCCAGCTCATCCGCTTCTATGGCGACAGCATGCAGATGGTGGTTCCGAAATATCTGGAGCAGTCGATCGCGACGCTGACCCAGGAGCAGGAGAAGTTCCGCAAGCAGATCGCCAACACGCTGTCCGGTACTCCCTTTGCGCCGTTGGAAGAACAGGTCCGCCGCAACATGGAACTGTTCCAGCAGACCTTCTCGATGTTCAAGCCGTTTACCCCGGGCGCGGCCCGCCCGGCGACCACTTCGGAGCCGGAGCCCGATGCCAACGCCCCGGCGGCCACGGACAGCAACATCGACGATCTGCGCCAGCAGATGAAGGACATGCAGGAGCGCCTCGAGCGGATGTCGAAGAAGGACGAATAAATCGTTCCTCTGCGGACGGCCGCCGGGCGAGTCGGAGGACGTCATGTCCGACCGAAGCACGCATTGGGACAATGTCTACGCCACCAAGGGCGAGGCCGAGGTTAGCTGGTTTCAGGACAGCCCGACGATCTCCCTCGAGATGATTCGTGCGGCCGATCCGGCTCCCGGCGCACGCGTCATCGATATCGGCGGCGGTGCCTCGCGGCTGGTCGATGCTCTGTTGCAGCACGGATATCGTGATCTCGCCGTGCTGGATCTCTCCGCCAATGCGCTCGACGCTGCGAAGCGACGAATCGGCCACGCCGCCTCAACGGTCGACTGGATGGTCGCCGACGCCACGACTTGGCAGCCGGCGAAGACCTACGATATCTGGCACGATCGTGCGGCGTTTCACTTCCTGACCGAAGCCCGCGACAGGGCTGCTTACGTCGCGCGCCTGCGGTCGGCGGTTGCACCCGGCGGCCACGTCATCATCGCGACGTTCGCGCCCGACGGTCCGGAGAAGTGCAGCGGCCTGCCGGTGCAGCGGCACGACAGTGCGAGCCTTGCGGCAGAGCTCGGGCCGGAGTTTGAGCTGGTCGAGACGCGGAGCGAGACGCACCATACGCCGTGGAATTCGACGCAGGCGTTTCAGTTCAGCCGGTTTCGGCGGAGCGGCTAGCTCCCCTCACGCCGCCAGCTTTACCGCGTGCGCAAAATCCCAATAGAGTTTTCGCGCCCTGGTGTAGAACGGCCCCGGCTTCAGCTCGCGCTCGTCGATGCGGATCACCGGCGCGACCTTGGCGAAATTGCCGGTGGAGAAGATCTCGTCGGCGGCGAGGAAGTCGGCATAGCGCAACGTCTTCTCGACCACGGTGACGCCGTCGCCGCGTAGCAGGCTGATGACGCGCTGGCGCGTGATGCCGTTCAGGAACGTGCCGTTCGGCACCGGCGTATAGACAACGCCATCCTTCGCCATGAACACGTTGGAATTGCCGAACTCCGCGACATTGCCGAGCATGTCGAGCAACAGCGCATTCTGGAAGCCGCGGGAAGCCGCTTCCGCCAGCGCGCGCGAATTGTTCGGGTAGAGGCAGGCGGCCTTGGCTTCGACCGGCGCACATTCGGCCGTGGGCCTGCGGAACGGCGACAGCGTGATTGCGTTGCCGACCGGCTTCGGCATCGGTGCCTCGTAGATGCACAGGCACCAATTGGTCGTCTCGGGGTCGAACAGCACGCCGCCGCCACTTCCGTTCTGCGCCCAATACATCGGGCGGACGTAGAGCTCGGCATTCGCGGCGAAACGCGCGATGCCGTCGTTTGCCAGCGTGAGCCAGGTGGCGGTGTCGACCACCGGTTTCAGACCAAAGTTGATCGCGGATTGATTGGCGCGGGCGACGTGACGATCCAGATCGGGCGCGACGCCCTCGAACGCACGCGCACCGTCGAACACGATCGAGCCGAGCCAGGCCGCATGCGTGCGCGGCCCCATGATCGGCACATTGCCGTCGTGCCACTTGCCTTCGAAGAAGGTCCAGCTCGGCGAATATTCGATCGATTTCATGATCTCGGCCATGACCGGCCTCCCGTTGGCGTGACGCCGCAATATAGCGCCACTATTGGTCGCAATCTCTAAATGATTCCCTGCGGGGAAAGGGTGGGTTACCTTCTCGCACAAGAGGAGAAGAAGCCGCATGCCGCTCGATCCGCTCGCAAAGCGTTTGTTGACCATGATGGCGGCGGCCGCGCCGCAGGCGCGAAGCCGGCCGAGCGTGGAGGCGCGGCGGCAGTCGCTGGCGAAACTGATGCAGTTCGCGCGTGCCGAGGCGCCGGATGTGACCACCTCCGACGGCATGCTGCCCGGCCCCGGCGGCGAGATGCCCTATCGCCTGTACGCGCCCGCGTCTGCCGGCGAGCGCACGCCGGGCTTCGTGTTCTTTCATGGCGGCGGCCTCGTTGCGGGCAGCATTGCGACGCACGACCGCATCGCGGCCGGGCTGGCGCATGTCACCGGCTGCCGCCTCATCTCGGTCGATTACCGGCTCGCGCCCGAGCACAAATTTCCTGCGGCCATCGACGATGCGATCGCCGCGACCGAATGGGTCGCGCGCGAAGCGTCGTCGCTCGGCATCGACGCCGAACATCTGGTGGTCGGCGGCGACTCCGCCGGCGCCACCCTCGCAGCGATCGTCTGCCAGGAGGCGGCGCAGAGCGCCGGGCTCTCCATCGTCGCGCAATGCCTGATCTGCCCGGTGCTGGATTTCGAGGAGACCTCGCCTTCGCGTGAGGAATTCGCCGAGGGCCATCTGATCGACCGCATCACCATCGAAGCCGATCTTTCCGACTATTTGCCCGAGGGCCTGGACGCCGCCGATCCCCGCATCTCCCCGCTGCGGGCGACGCGACTTGCGGGATTGCCCACGGCGATCATCCATACCGCCGAGTACGACCCGATGCGCGACGAGGGCAACGCCTATGCGCGCAAGCTGCTCGCCGCGGGCGTCGCGGTCGAGCATGTCTGCCACGACGGCATGGTTCACAATTTCCACGCCATGGGCGCAATCCTGCCGCAGGCCCAGCTCGTGCTGTCGCAGATCGGCGAGCAGGTGCGGCGCGCCGTGGAGAAGTAAGAGCGAGACTCAGACGCGCGCGCCGAGCACCGCCCTGGCCGCCACGACATAGTCAGGCCAATGCGCATCCGCATAGCGTTCCGCCTGTCGCGCGCAGGTGACATCAGGCGCATGCGCGGCTGCAATCGTGCGCGCGAATCGCTCTTCGGCGACCGTCACGTCACCAGGCTCGGGCGATGGCACGCTAGCCGCCACGGCCGTCGGAGCAACAGCGAACCCAGCCAGACCAGTGAGCAGAATGCGGCGTGACGTGTTCATGGCTGTCGTCCTTCCATTGTCCGGCCTGCACTCTGGCCGGCGAGCCTATCAGTGCGATCACGGCAGGGTAACCGCGTCCATCCGTGCAGTCCATTGCTTGCGGATAGCGCTTGAGTGATCACGTTCCATTCAGCGAACGGTTCCCCCATCAGAGCGCCAAGCGTCATGCCCAAACAACGGGGCCTGGCTACTCCGGCACCGGCACGTCGAACGTGTTGAGCGTGACCGAGACCATGCAATAGACCCCGACCAGGTAAGACAGCTCGGCCGCGCCGTGCTCGCCGAATTCCTTCACCGCCGCGCGCCAGGTCAATTCCGGCAGCACGCCGCCGCCGACCAGCGCGGAGGCGACGTCATAGGCGATCGCTTCCTGCCTGGTGAGATCCACCGGCCGCTGCCCGGCGACGATGGTCGCGAGCTTCTCGTCGGAGAGGCCGCGCTGCTCGGCCACCAGCACATGGGCATAGAGCTCGTAGCCCGAACGGAAATGCGAGCCGGTGACGAGGATCGCAACCTCGCGCACCGCCGCCGGCAGCAGCGGATTCGACGCGATCGCCTTGACCAGCTCCCACACCGGCTTGCCGAAGCGCGGCTCGCGGATCCAGGGATTCCAGGGTCCGAGCAGCGCGCCGTCATCGCGCATGTTGATGAAGCCCTTGAAATGGTCCTTGATGCCCGCTCGCATGTCGTCATAAAGCGGCTTCTGCTCGTCGGTCAGCTGTTTCGGATCGAGAATGGGAAGGCGCACGGCGAGATCTCCTCGTTGAGAAGAGCTGAGGCTCACCCGCGCATACGTGCAAGGCAAGTGAAGTTGCCGTGACGACCGTGCCATTTTGCAAATCGCACGGAGACGTCAGCTGTCAGGCGTCAGGGTTTGGCACAGCCAGCGGATTGACGACGTCTTCGACCGCGAGCGCCAACGGCTGCCCGGTATCGAGAAACGACGATAGCGCCGCCTCGAATGGCGCTGGATCGAGGCCGCGCGCTTTCAGCCATTCGGGCTCGTAATAGGTCTGCCGGTAACGCTCGCCGGAATCGCAGATCAGCGTCACCAGCGACCCCGTCACGTTCGCCTTGCGCATCTCCGAGGCGAGCCGGCATAGCGCCAGGAAGTTGGTGCCCGTGGAGCCGCCGACCGCGCGGCGCAGCCGGCGCGACAGCAGGTTCATGGCCGCAATCGTTGCCGCATCGGGGATCTTCATCATGCGATCGACCACGCCCGGTACGAAGGACGGCTCGCAGCGCGGCCGGCCGACGCCTTCGATCAGCGACGGACGGTCGCAAACGTGGGAGCGGTCCTGCGTGCGGAAACAGTCGAAGAAGGCGGAATGCTCGACATCGGCGACGCACAGGCGCGTGGGATACTGACGATAGCGCAGATAGCGCCCGATGGTCGCCGAGGTGCCGCCGGTGCCCGCGCCCATCACGATCCAGTCCGGCAGCGGTCGCGGCTCGCCCTGCAATTGCGTGAAGATCGATTCGGCGATGTTGTTGTTGCCGCGCCAGTCCGTGGCCCGCTCGGCAAAGGTGAACTGGTCCATGTAATGGCCGTTCAGCCGGGCGGCGAGCGCGGCGGCTTCCGCATACAGCGCGCGGCCGTCGTCGATCAGATGGCAGTTGCCGCCATAATGCTCGATCGCGGCGATCTTCTCCGCCGAGGTCGTGCGCGGCATCACGGCGTAGAACGGCACGCCGATCATCTGCGCGAAATAGGCTTCCGACACCGCGGTCGATCCCGACGAGGCCTCGACGACGGGCGTGCCTTCGCGGATATGGCCGTTGCAGAGCGCATAGAGGAACAGCGAACGCGCCAGGCGATGCTTCAGGCTGCCGGTCGGATGCGTGGACTCGTCTTTGAGATAGATGTCGATGCCTGATAGTGCCGGCACGATCAGCCGGATCAGATGCGTGTCGGCCGTGCGGCACTGGTCGGCCTCGATCGCGGCCACCGCCTCGTCCACCCAGCCGCGCCGATAGGCCGGCCCGGCCGGATTGGGGTGGCGGAAGGGAAATGTCTGCATCGCGCGAACCTCCCACGATGCGGATCGCGCATCAATAGCCCTGAATTATTGTTGGACGCATTTTCATCCCGCGAACCGGTTTCCACTTCGCCGGAAAACGCTCTGGCTCAAAACTCCAGCGGCGCGTTGTCGACGACTTCCTTCATCACGAAGAAGGTGCGGGTCTGGCGCACGCCGGGCAGCGCGATGAGCTGCTCGCCGTGGATGCGATTGAAATCCTCCATGTCGCCGACGCGGATTTTCAGGAAATAGTCGAAGTCGCCGGCGACGAGGTGGCAGTCGAGCACGAATTTCAGCCTGGCGATCGCCTGCTCGAAGATGGCAAAGCTCTCCGGCGTCGAGCGGTCCAGCACCACGCCGACCATCACCAGCGTGCCCTTGGCCACTTTCTTCGGGGCGACCATGGCGCGCACAGTGGCGATAAAACCGTCCTCGAACAGGCGCTGGGTGCGACGATGGCAGGTCGCGGGGCTAATGGCGACGGTTTCGGCCAGCTCCGCATTGCTGAGCCGACCGTTATTTTGCAGCAATCTCAACATCTTGAGGTCAATTCGATCGAGCCGAGCGGGCATGGAAGAAATTTCCGTAAATGGCGATTATAACGGAAGAAATAATAGCAAATGACGTCACCTCTGCAAGATAAGGCGCAGCATAGGCGCAATATTCGAGAGCACCTTTCCGCAAGCGGATGCTAGCCACGTCCCTGACACCAACGCCAATCGGGATGACCCATGAAGCTGGACAAATTCGCGCGCTATCCGCTGACCTTCGGCCCGACGCCCATCGAGAAGCTGGAGCGGCTGTCGAAGCATCTCGGCGGCCAGGTCGAGGTCTATGCCAAGCGCGAGGACTGCAATTCCGGCCTCGCCTATGGCGGCAACAAGCTGCGCAAGCTCGAATACATCATCCCCGACGCGATCGCCTCCAACGCCGATACGCTGGTCTCGATCGGCGGCGTGCAGTCGAACCACACCCGCATGATCGCGGCGGTCGCGGCCAAGATCGGCATGAAGTGCCGCCTGGTGCAGGAAGCCTGGGTGCCGCACGAGGACGCGGTTTATGACCGCGTCGGCAACATCATGCTGTCGCGCATCATGGGCGCCGACGTGCGGCTCGTCGACGACGGCTTCGACATCGGCATCCGCAAGAGCTGGGAGCAGGCGATCGACGAAGTGAAGGCCGCGGGCGGCAAGCCCTACGCGATTCCGGCCGGCGCCTCCGTGCACAAGTTCGGCGGCCTCGGCTATGTCGGCTTCGCCGAAGAGGTGCGCAAGCAGGAAGCCGAGCTCGGCTTCAAGTTCGACTACATCGTGGTCTGCACCGTCACCGGCTCGACCCATGCCGGCATGCTGGTCGGCTTTGCCGCCGATGGCCGCGCCCGCAAGGTGATCGGCATCGACGCCTCCTTCACCCCTAGCCAGACGAAAGCGCAGGTGCTCGAGATCGCGCAGAACACCGCAAAGCTCGTCGAGCTCGGCAAGGACCTCGTCGCTGACGACGTCGTGCTGGTCGAGGACTACGCCTATCCCGCCTATGGCGTGCCATCGGAAGAGACCAAGGAAGCGATCCGCCTCACCGCGCGGCTCGAGGGCATGATCACCGACCCCGTCTACGAAGGCAAATCGATGCAGGGCCTGATCGACCTCGCGCAGAAGGGCTATTTCGAGAAGGGCGCAAAGATTCTCTACGCCCATCTCGGCGGCGCGCCGGCGCTGAACGGCTATGCCTACGCGTTCCGGAATGGGTGAAGCGGTAAGCTCTCACCTTCTCTCCGCTGTCGTCCCGGGCAAGCGTCAGCGCAGACCTGGGATCCATAGCCCCAGGGAGATGTTTGGCTAAGAACGTCGTCCCGCCTGCCTCAAGATAGATTACGCGGTATGGATCCCGGATCTGCGCTCCGCTTGTCTGGGATGACGATGTGGCGAGGGCGCGCCGCTACCGCGTCCTGACGATCTGCAGCAGCTCGTCGCCGTAATGCTCGAGCTTCTTGTCGCCGATGCCGGGCACGCCACGCAGCTCGTCGAGCGTGGTCGGCCAGGCCCGGACGATGCCGTCGATGGTGGCATCGTGCAGCACGACATAGGCCGGCACACCGCGCTCGCGCGCGACGTCTGCACGCCAGGACCGCAACCGCGCACGCAGCTCGGGATCGACATCGCCTTGCGGCCCGCTCGCCTCCGGCGCGAGATCGCCGCGGCGGGATTTGGCGCGGCTTGCGCGAACGCGAGTCCCCGGCGCCTCCTCACGTAGCCACACCTCGGTCTCACCACGCAGCACGCCGCGCGCGGTCTCCGTCAGCTTCAGCGCGCCGAATGCCTCGCTGTCGCTCTGCAAATGCCCCATCGCCACCAGCTGCCGCAGCACGGTGCGCCATTGCTTCTCGTTGAGCTCACGCCCGATGCCGAACACCGAGAGCTTGTCGTGGCCGAACTGCGTCACCTTCTCAGTGAGGCGCCCGATCAGCACGTCGATCAGGTGCATCGCGCCGAAGCGCTGCCCGGTGCGGTAGACGCAGGACAGGAGCTTCTGCGCCAGCACCTTGCCGTCGCGCATCTTGGGCGGCGTCAGGCAGTTGTCGCAATTGCCGCAGCTCTCGCCCATCACGATCTCTCCGAAATAGGCGAGCAACCGCCGGCGCCGGCAGTGCGGCGTTTCGGCAAGGCCGACCAGCGCGTCGAGCTTGCCGATCGAGACCCGCTTGAACTCGTCGGAGGCGGTGGACTCGTCGATCATGCGGCGCTGCTGCACGATGTCCGAGAGGCCGTAGGCCATCCAGGCCGCTGACGGCTTGCCGTCGCGGCCGGCACGGCCCGTCTCCTGGTAATAGGCCTCGATGCTCTTGGGCAGATCGAGATGGGCGACGAAGCGCACGTCGGGCTTGTCGATGCCCATGCCGAAGGCGACGGTGGCGACGATGACGATGCCGTCCTCGCTGAGGAAACGGTCCTGGTTGCGCGAGCGCACGCTGCCGTCGAGCCCGGCGTGGTAGGGCAGCGCGGCAATGCCGGCATCGTCGAGCGCGGCGGCGACTTCCTCGACGCGATTGCGGGACAGGCAATAGACCACGCCGGCATCGCCGGCATGACGCTCGCGGATGAATTCCTTGAGCTGCGACACCGCATTGCGCTTGTCGACGATCTCGTAACGGATGTTGGGCCGGTCGAAGCTGGAGACGAATTGCGGGCTGTCGGCGAGCTTCAGGCGCTCGACGATCTCCTTGCGCGTCAACTCGTCGGCGGTCGCGGTCAGCGCGATGCGCGGAACGTCCGGAAAGCGTTCGGCGATGACGGAGAGGCCGACATATTCGGGCCGGAAATCGTGGCCCCATTGCGAGACGCAATGCGCCTCGTCGATCGCGAACAGCGCCACCTTGGCCTGCGCCAGCATCGACAGGCAGCGCGGCGTGACAAGGCGTTCCGGTGCGACATAGAGCAGGTCGAGATCGCCCGCGATCAGGCGCCGCTCGATGTCGGAGGCTTCCTGGAACGTCAGGGACGAGTTCAGCGCTGCAGCGTTGACACCGGCCTCGATCAGTCCGGCGACCTGGTCACGCATCAGCGCGATCAGCGGCGACACCACGATGCCGCAGCCTTCGCGCAGCAGTGACGGCAGTTGATAACACAGCGACTTGCCGCCGCCGGTCGGCATCAGCACCAGGCAATTGCCGCCGTCCGTGACGTGCCGGATGATCTCGCCCTGCGCGCCGCGGAACCCCGGCAAGCCGAACACCGAATGCAGCACCGACAGCGCATCGCGGCCGTTGGCCGGCGCAGGCAGCGGAACGGTGGAAGGGGAGGACATGAGCGGCAGGAACCACGACCGTGGGATTCGTCACAAGGCCAGTCGCATGGCGGCGCGGGCGTGGCAAGACTGTTTGCGCGACTTGCACCGCTACTCCCTCTCCCCGGCGGAGCCCGTGCGAGCGCCTCGTCCTTCGAGACGACCGCTATGCGGTCTCCTCAGGATGAGGCTAAGCGCTATCTTTGCCTGTAGAAATTGCTGCCACGCACGACGTCCTCATCCTGGGGGCCCGCCAAAGGCGGGCGTCTCGAAGGATGGCCGCAGAGAAAGGGCCTTCACTCCGCCGCGAGCGAGGAGAAATAAAGAAGAGCCGGCTACGCCCCGATCCGGCGCAGCGCTTCGGCCACCGTCACGATCGGCATGCTGCGTCGCTGGGCTGCCTCCAGCGCGTGGCGCATCAGATGCGGCGTGCAGCCATAGGGGCTCGGCGCGTCCGCGACGTCATGGCCGTAGAAGATCAGCCAGCCGCCGCTTGCAACGGCGTCGTCGAAATAGCGATCGACGCCTGCAGTATCGATCTCGTAATTCACCAAAGGCGAGGCACGCAGGAACTGGAGGTCGATGACGTCGCGATTGACACCGGGAAGGATGCCGCGCGCCGAGCGGAAGGCCTTTGCGAGCTGGGGCTTGCGCCAGACGGAGGCGATCCCATAGGGATAGGCGAAGTTTTCCAGCACGATCGACGAATCGATGGCGTGGAAATGGCTGCGGTTGCGCTCGATCTCGCGGGCCATGGCGGCTTCGTCGAGACGGGCCGAGCTCTGGTGCGAGAAGGTGTGGCAGGCGATCTCGTGACCGGTCCGGTGAAGCCGCACGATCGCGTCATTCGACAGGCCACGCCAATGATCGGACGGACGATCGATCAGGCTGCCGGCGAGGTAGAACGTGCCGCGGCCGCCATGCTGCTCCAGGAGCTCGGCGCCCTCGCCTGCGGCGCTATCGGGGGCATCGTCGAAGGTGAAGCTCACCATCGGCGCATGCGCGGGCAGCCGGTGCGGCGCGGCGCGGAAATGCCGGGCAAGCCGATTGCTCACGCGTCCCTGGAGTGCCGACCACACGACTTCCGTTTCCTGTGATTCCGTATTTCTCTACTGAAACATTCGCGCGCCGGTTGAGGCAAGCTTAACGCCTGGGTAATCCTAACACGGAACCAAATTCCTCCGGCTAGCGCGCCAGCAGCGGAGCTCGGGCATCTGCGCCCAGATACTGTAGCCAATTGCGGAAAAGCGCCGCCGCCGCGCTGCCGGCGGCGATATCGGCGCGCAAATTCAGCGCCGGCAGCTCGTTGGTGAGCGCCGGATGGCGCTGGTGGGCCGCCTTCTTCTCGAAGCGATTGAGCTTCTCTTCGGTCGCTGCGTCAAAATAGCTCACAGGCAAATGCGGATAAGTCTCGCGCTCACGCGCGAGATAGCGGCCGATATCGCGCAGATATTCGCGCTGGAGCGACAGCGCGTCGTATTCCGGGTGGCCCTGGAAGAACACGAACCGGCTGACATATTGCCGGACGAAGATGTCGACGCCGGCCTTGGCCGAACGCGTCAGCACCTGATAGCCGGCCTGCGCGAGGTCGCTCTCGGCGAGCTCGTTCAGGCGCGAATGCGAGACCTTGAGCGGCGCGGGCGCGGCGCGCGTCAGCGGATCGTCGGTCACGGCCTCGCAGTCGAAGATGCCGTGACATTTGGCCGGGAGACGCCGCCGTTCGATGCGGTCGAGATGCAGCACCGCCGCGTGCGCGGCCAAGCACGACCAGATCGTCGAGCGCGTGTTGACCTTGGCCCAGTCGATCAGCTCGGTGAGATCGCGCCAATACGGCTCCTGGTCGAGTTCGGGCGCGACCGGCTCGGCGCCTGTCACGATCAACCCGTCGAACTTGTGGTGCCTGAGCTCGGTGAGCTCCGAATATTCGCTCTCGACATGCCACCTGGCTTCCGGCGAGCGTTTCACCGACGGCAACGAAAAACAATGGAAGCGGATGCGGCGCGGGCCAGCGGCGGCCTGGAGCAGTTTCATGAACTGCCGCTCGGTCGCCTTCAGCGCCAGATCCGGCATGTTGTTGATCAGGCCGATGGTGAGTTCGGCGTGGCCATGCGCAAGGCCGCCCCCGGCCGGGACCAGCGCCGGGCTCGATATCACTTGATCCCTGTCGATCAAGATCGTCATCGCAGGCGCTCGCCTACTCCGCGGCCTGAAGGCGTGCCGACGGACAGGCCTTGTCCAGCGCCTGGTCGATGTCCTCGATGATATCTGCGGAATGCTCGATGCCGATCGAGAGGCGGATCGTTTCCGGCAATACGCCGGCGGCCCGCTGCTGCTCCGCCGACATCTGCCGGTGCGTGGTCGAGGCCGGATGGCAGGCCAGCGACTTGGCATCGCCGATATTGACGAGGCGCGTGATCAGCTTCAGCGCGTCGTAGAAGGCCTTGCCGGCTTCCATGCCCCCCTTGATGCCGAAGGTGAACAGCGAGGAGGCGTTGCCGTTCAGATATTTCTGCACCAGCGGATAGTATGGGCTGTCCGGGAAACCGGTGTAGTTGACCCAGGCGACACGGGGATCGCCGCGCAAAAATTCGGCGACCTTGCGGGCGTTCTCGCAGTGGCGCTCCATGCGCAGCGCCACGGTCTCGATGCCCTGGATCAGCAGGAAGGCGTTGAAGGGTGACAGCACCGAACCCATGGTGCGCTGATAGACGCTGCGGGCGCGCTCGATATAGGCGGTCCTGCCGAAACGCTCGGCGTAGACGAGGCCATGATAGGACGCGTCAGGCTCGTTGTAGGCCGGGAAGCGGTCGGCGTGCTTCGCCCAGGGGAAGTTGCCGGAATCGACGATGGCGCCGCCGAGCGTGGTGCCGTGACCGCCCAGGAACTTGGTCAGTGAATGCACGGCGATGTCGGCGCCGTAGTCGAACGGCTTGAGCAGGATCGGGGTCGCGACCGTGTTGTCCACGATCAGCGGCACGCCATGCGCATGCGCGATGTTGGCGAGCGCCTCGATGTCGCAGACGTTGCCGGCGGGATTGCCGATGGTCTCGGCGAACACGGCGCGGGTGTTCTCGTCGATCAGCCTTTCGATCGCCTCGGGCTTGTCGCTCTCGGCGAAGCGGCCGGTGATGCCCTGGCGCGGCAGGATGTGCGACAGCAACGTGTGCGTGGTGCCGTACAGCTGCGGCACGGAGACGATGTTGCCGCCGTGGTCGGCGACGTTGACGAAGGCGAAATGCAGCGCAGCCTGCCCGGTCGCGACCGCAAGCGCGCCGACGCCGCCTTCGAGCTGAGCGATGCGCTTTTCCAGCACCGCGCTGGTTGGATTGGCGATGCGGCTGTAGCGGAAACCTTCGGCCTCGAGATTGAAGAGCGCCGCGCCATGATCGGCGCTGTCGAAGGCGTAGGCTGCCGTCTGGTAGATCGGCACGGCCACGGCGTGCGTGGTGGCTTCGGGCTCGTAGCCGGCGTGAATAGCGATCGTTTCGTTGCGCATCGTGCCACCTCCGCGTGGAGCGGGCCGCACTTATTGGCCTGTATGAGGCATGTGCGTTGTCCGCTGCTCCTCTGTTAGAGGTGGGTGGTAAAGCGGACAATAATTCGCATAGAGATCGAGGAAGTAACCCTAATGCTTGTTGGTGAATTGGCCGAGATTCACGTTAAACCGGATTAACGAATTGCGCGATCTTGCCGCGCCAGCCGCGTTGCTTTTCCCTTTGTAGGAAGAGGTGGCGCGAAGCTACCCTCTCCCACGCAAGGGGAGAGGGTGCACCGCCAACGCGTCAACGGCTTGCCTGGGTTCAGGCCATCGTCTCCCAGAGCCGATGGGTGAGCACGCCGGCGCGCTTCTCGATCGCGGCCGCTGCATCGAGCGCAAGATCCTCGCGATAGCGCCCGGCAATGAGCTGCACGCCGATCGGCTTGCCATCATGCAGGGCAACCGGCACCACCGCGCCGGGCAGGCCCAGCACGTTGATCGCGGAGATGAAGCGGATCTCGCCCCAGAAGATCTCGCGCACCCGCTCGGCGCTGACGGTGTCGTCGCGCGGGCCCGGCGTCGGTTTCACCGTGGTCGGCGCAAGCACCACCGGATATTCCTCGAAGAACAATTGCCAGGCGCGGATATGGCCGCTGCGCGCGGCGGTGGCGCGCATCCAGGCGGGAAGATCAAGCACGGCGGCCTTTGTCTTCATGCCGTTCCACGCCTTGTGGAAGTCTTCGGACGTGTCCTTCAGCATGGCGGCTTCCTGCATCACCACGGTCTCGTTGGTGATGATGTCGCACCAGGTCTGCCAGACACCGTTGATGTCGGGCACATCGACCTCGGTCACGCGATAGCCGGAGCGTTCGAGATGATCGGCGGCCTGCCGCAGTGCCGCGTGCACAGACGGATCGACGTCCATGTCCTCCGGGATCTTCGCCAGCGCGACCTTGATCGGTCCCTTCGGCCTCTCGCCGACCAGCGGCGCCGGCACCCACCAGGGATCGCGCGGATCGCGCTGGCTCATCGCCTCCAATGCGAGGCGGACATCGGCCACATGGCGGGCGAGCGGGCCTTGCGCCGACATCAGATGCGCCAGCATCGGCCGCTCGGCCGCAGCGCTCGCGTTGAACGCGGGGATGCGGCCCTGCGTCGGCTTGATGGTGGCAACGCCATTGCAATGCGCCGGCCAGCGCAGCGAGCCGCCGATGTCGTTGCCATGGGCGATGGTGCCGATGCCGGCGGCGACCGCCGAGCCCGCGCCGCCCGAGGAGCCGCCGCAGGTGATATTGGGATCCCAGGGATTGAGCGTCAGCCCGTGCAGGGGATTGTCAGTGAAGCCGCGGAAGGAGAATTCCGGGGTGTTGGTGAGGCCGATGACGATCGCACCCGCCTTCTTCAGGTTGCGGACGACGGGCGAATCCGACGGCGCGACGAGATCCTTGTTGGCGGGAACGCCGTTGAAATTGGGCCGGCCTTCGTAATCGACGTTCTCCTTGATGGTGATGGGCACGCCGTGCAGCAGGCCGAGCTCGCCGCCCTTGGCACGCTGCTTGTCGGCCGCATGCGCCGCGGCCAGCGCCTCCTCGCTGAGATCGACGACGACCGCGTTCAGCCGCGGATTGACGGCGCGCATCCGCTCGAGATGCGCTTCGACCGCCTCGACGGCGGAGATGGCGCCGGAGCGGATCGCAGCGACAGTCTCGACTGCCGACCATTGCCAGGCCGGGCCCTTCGGCCGGCGTGCCCGGGCCGGCTTGCGTGCCCGGGCCGGCTTGCGTGCCGCGGCCGGCTTGCCAGGTGCCGTCGTCTTGACGGCCTTGCTGACTGTCTTCCTGCCCGCCTTCGCGACGGCCACCTTGCGAGCGGTGCTCGTCTTGCTCGCGGTCTTCGCTGCCGTCTTCGAAGCAGTTTTCTTCCTGGTCGCCGTCTTCGCCACGTCGCATCTCCTGAAATTGCGCCGCGGAGGTTATGAAGGTCACGCAACCGTGTACAGGCGCGTTTCTGCATGGCGCGGTGTCGCGGCGCTCTGTCACAGCCTGCTGCGCATGAACCTTTGGGCCCTCTCTCTTGACCCATATAGTGGTTGAATCTTGCGGAGAACGACCGCCAAGATTGCCGTTTTTGACGCAGTTATTTTCACCCGCGACACAGCGGAGCATTTGCCATGCTCGTGGAATTCGACAGCGGATACGACCAGCAACCATTTCGCGATCTTTGCGCCGATTATCCGGGCGCTGAGGCCTACGATCCGCACGACTTCCGGATCGAATGGGGGCCGATCTTTCACCGCGGCCGGCTCGACGGATCGGCGCGCGTGCTCGTCGTCGGTCAGGATCCCGCCCAGCACGAGACCATCGTGCGCCGCATCCTGGTCGGCACCGCGGGACGCCGGACGCAGGGTTTCCTCACCAAGCTCGGCATCACGCAGAGCTACGTGATGGTGAACACCTTCCTGTACAGCGTCTACGGGCAGAGCGGCGGTAACAAGCACAAGAACGAGCCCGGCATCGTCGACTACCGCAACAGATGGTTCAAGGCAGTCCTCGCGCCCGGCAACATCGAGGCCGTGGTCTCGCTTGGCGGCCTTGCCGACGAGGCCTGGAAGGCCTGGCTCAAGACGTCGGATGGCGCGGCCTTCAAGACCCTCACCTACCAGCACATCACACACCCGACCTGGCCGGAAAGCTCCGCCCATGACAACGCGACCCGGATCGCAAACACCAAGATCATGCTGACCAAGTGGAATGCCGCGCTCGCGGCGCTCGCACCGCATGTCCAGCATCCCGACGCGCCGACGACGCTCGTGCCCTACGGCGACGCCTTCTTGCCGTCCGAGCTCATCGACATCATCGCAAAGGATCTTCCCGCAGGACTGCCGGCCTGGATGCGCGGGGATACGCCTTGGGCCGTGCGTCAGGGCGCTGATGCCGCAGCCAAGCGGCGCAACATCACGATCACCGTTCCCGACGGAGTGATCCCATGAGCCCGGCTGCGACCCCGAAGCGCTGGGCGCTGAACGGACGGATCGTGACGATGGCCACCGAGGGCGACGTCATCAAGAACGGGACGATCTTCATCGAGGACAATCGCATCGCCGCAATCGTCCCCAAGGGACAACCGGCCCCTGTGGGCTTCGAGGCCGTCGATCCGGTGGCGACTGGCGGCACGATCTATCCCGGCCTGATCGAGCTGCACAATCATCTCAGCTACAACATCCTGCCGCTCTGGCGCGTGCCGCAACTCTACGGCAATCGCGACCAGTGGCAGAACGCCAAATCGTACAAGACCTCCGTCACAGGTCCCATGAGCGCGATTGCGCTGGCCGACGACGGCTCGCTGCTGCCGGCCCTGGTCCGCTATGTCGAGGCCAAGTGCCTTGTCGCGGGCACCACGACGAGCCAGGGGATCACGCTGTCGAACTGGAGCGGCACGATTCACAAATACTACAAGGGCGCGCTGCGCGCTGCCGAAATCGGCAGCCCGCCCGATCTTCCGCGCGCTCACTCCAAGATCCCCGACATCGACGCCGAGGACTGGGCAAAGTTCGACCACGAGCTGAAATCGTCGTCGTGCTTCCTGCTCCATCTCAGCGAAGGCATCGACACCAAGGCGCACAGCCACTTCCTCGCGCTGCGCAATCCGCAAGGAGACTGGGCGATCGAGCCGTCGCTGGCCGGCATTCATTGCACCGCGCTCGATGCGACCGACTTCGGAACGATGGCCGAAAACCGGGCCAAGGTCATCTGGTCGCCCCTGAGCAATCTGCTGCTGTATGGAAAGACGACAGACGTCGCCGCAGCGCGGAACGCCGGCCTCACCATCGCGCTTGGCTCGGACTGGTCGCCGTCCGGCAGCAAGAACCTGCTGGGAGAGCTGAAGGCGGCGAAAGTCGTGTCGGCGCATTTCAACCTCGGCTTCAGCGACTACGACATCGTGTCGATGGCGACGCGCAATCCGGCGGCGATCCTGAAATGGGATGCGAAGCTCGGGACGATCGCCAAGGGCAACTTCGCCGATCTGCTGGTCGTGAAGGGCGTCACCGGCGATCCCTACGGCCATCTGATCAAGTCGCGCGAGCAGGATATCGTGCTGGTCACGATCGGCGGACGGCCGCGCTATGGAACGAAGAAGGCGATGCAACAGGCGGACGGAAGCGGCGAGGCCCTCAAGATCGGCAGTAGCGCGCGGGTGATCGACTTCTCCTCGCCCGATCAGGATCCCGGCATCGAGAAGGTCACGCTGGCGGAGGCGACGACCCGCTTGCACACCGCGCTCGGCAATCTCGGCACGCTGCAGCCGCGTAGCCTCGCCATGAGCGACGCGATCGCCCGAGGAACGGCGTCTCGCGGCGGATGGCGTCTCGCGCTGGACGAGCAGTTCGGCAACAATGTCCAACTGCGGCCGCGGCTCGCATATGACGGCGCCAGGACCGGTCCGGATTTGCAGGTCACCGCGGCGGCAGCGGCCGAGCCGCTGCATCCGATCAAGCTGGATGGCCTCACGGTATCCAGCGATCCCGTCTTCCTCGACACGCTGAAGAACGAGCCGAATCTTCCGCCAGGAATAGGCGCGGCGATTGCCACCTTCTACTAAAGCGCGATGAGATTACGATGAATCGCTTTAGGTTGTTGTTTGAGCATGATCTTTCCGGAAAACCGCTTCGCACTTTGCGCTAACGCGGCCCTTCGGGTCCGGATCATGCTCTAGCCATCACACCAGAGGCGGATTGAGCCGCGCAAAGCCCTCCTGGACGCGATAGGGGTAGTAGGGATAGGAAGGCATCACCGCGCTCGCCTCGTCGAGACGCGTGATCTGGTCCGCGCCCAGCGACCATCCGACCGCGCCGAGATTGTCGCGCAGTTGCGCCTCGTTGCGGGCACCAATGATCACGGACGATACGGTAGGGCGCGACAGCAGCCAGGCGATCGCGATTTGCGGCACGGTGCGGCCGGTCTCCGCGGCAATCGCCTCCAGCATGTCGACGACGGCATAGAGCCGCTCGTCATCCACGGGCGGACCGAACTGCGCGGTCGCGTGCAGCCGGCTATTCGCAGGGAGCGGCTTTCCGCGGCGGATCTTGCCGGTGAGCCGGCCCCAGCCGAGCGGACTCCACACCAGCGCGCCGACGCCCTGGTCTCGTGCGAGCGGCATGAGCTCCCACTCATAGTCGCGGCCGAGTAGCGAATAATAGACCTGATGGGCGACATAGCGCGGCCAACCGTGATGATCGGCGACCGCGAGCGACTTCATCAACTGCCATCCGGCGAAATTGGAGACGCCGACATAGCGCAGCTTGCCGGCGCGCACGAGGGTGTCGAGCGTCGACAGCACCTCCGCGATCGGCGTGAAGGCATCGAAAGCGTGAAGCTGGAGCAGGTCGATATAGTCAGTCCCGAGCCGGCGCAGCGCCGTTTCGACCGAGGCGAGCAAACGATGCCGCGAGGAGCCGGCATCGAACGGACCGTCTCCCATCGGCAGGCTCATTTTGGTCGAGATCAGTACCTTGTCGCGGCGACCCTTGATCGCGGCCCCGAGGATCTCCTCCGATGCACCGTTCGAATAGACATCCGCGCTGTCGAACAGATTGACGCCTGCCTCCAGGCAGATGTCGACCAGCCGGCGTGCCTCGTCTGCGTCGCTGCGGCCCCAGGCCGAGAACAGTGGCCCCTGTCCACCAAACGTGCCGGTACCGAAGCTGAGAGCGGGGACCTTGAGCCCGGAAGCGCCGAGATTGCGATAATCCATGATCCCTCTCCTATTCCGCCGGGCACGCCGCGACGGCGACCTGCCTGCGGTCGAGCTGGAGGCTCCACAGCGCGAGCACGAGGCCAACTGCGGTGATGCCGGCTGCGACCAGCGGCAGCGTGGAGAGACCGAGCCCGCGATCGATGACGACGCCGCCGGCCCAGGCACCGAGCGCGTTGCCGAGATTGAACGCGGCGATGTTGAGGCTGGAGGCGAGTGTGCGGCCACTCGGGCCGGCGGCTTCCAGCACGCGAAGCTGAAGCGGCGCCACGGTCGCAAAGGCGGCGATACCGAGCAGCAGGATCAGCGCGATGGCCGCGATCTTGACCGAGAGCACGGCGGCAAGGCCGATCAGCACGATGGCGAGCGCGGCAAGCGTGCCGATCAGGGCGCGCGCAAGACCGCGGTCGGCGAGCTTGCCGCCGGCGACGTTGCCGATTGCAAGCCCTGCGCCGAACACCAGCAGGATCGGCGACACCGCGGCTTCCGAGAAACCCGTGAAGCGCGTCAGGATCGGCTGGATATAGGTGAAGACCACGAACAGGCCGGCGAATCCGAACACGGTCATGGCGAGGCCGAGCAGCACCTGCGGGCGGCCGAGCACCGCCACCTCCTCGGCAAGCGAGATCGGCTTGTCGCCATTGCCGACATGGCCGGGCACCAGCGCGGCCACCACTGCAAAGGCGACGACGCCGATCACCGTCACCGCCCAGAACGCCGCGCGCCAGCCGAGCATCAGGCCGAACCAGGCGCCGAAGGGCACGCCCAGCAGCGTCGCGACGGTCAGGCCGATGAACATGGTGGCAATGGCGGAGGCGCGCTTGTCCTCGGCGACGAGGCTGGTCGCCACCACCGAGCCGACGCCGAAGAACGTGCCGTGCGCCAGCGAGGTCAGCACCCGCGCCGCCATCAGCAGCTCGTAGTTTGGCGCCAGCGCACAGGCCGCATTGCCGAGCGTAAAAATCGCCATCAGGGCGAGCAGCACGGTCTTCCGCGGCATCCGGCGCGTGGCGAGGGTCAGCACCGGCGCGCCGACGAACACGCCGAGCGCATAACCGGAAATGAGCAAGCCCGCGACCGGCACGGAGACATGCATGTCGGCGGCGACCTGGAGCAGCAGGCCCATGATGATGAATTCGGTGGTGCCGATGCCGAAGGCACCGGCGGTGAGGGCGAGGACGGCGGGAGGCATGCGTAGCTCCAATGGATGAGATAAGCCACGCAGATAGCCGCACCGCAGCAAAACCATTAGGATGTCCGCAATCCAATCATTTGTGACGTGAATTCAACATGGCCCGTTTCGACACCAACCGCTCCGCCGAGATGGAGGTCTTCGTCCGCGTCGTCGACCTTGGCGGCTTCACACAGGCCGCAAGAAAACTGCGCCTGACGCCATCAGGCGTCAGCAAGCTGATCTCGCGGCTGGAGACGCGGCTCGGCTCGCGATTGATCAATCGCACCACGCGCAAGCTCACGCTGACGGAGGAAGGCCAGGCGTTCTACCAGCGCGCGGTGCGGATCCTCGGCGAGATGGAGGAGGCCGAGCGCGAGGCAGCATCAGGCGCGGCGCCGCGCGGCCGCCTCACGGTCAATTGCAACATTCCCTTCGGCATGCTGCATGTGATGCCGCTGATTCCGCGCTTCCTCGAACTGCATCCCGACGTCACGCTCGATCTCGTGCTGACCGACACGCTGATCGACCTGATGCAGGAGCGCGCCGACGTCGCCATTCGCGCCGGCCCGTTGCGGGCCTCGCGCCTGGTGGCGCGAAAACTCGGCAGCAGCCGCATGGTCGTGGTCGGCGCGCCGGGTTACCTCGCCCGTTGCGGTACGCCGAAGACGCCAGCCGACCTCGCCGATCACCGCGGCATCGGCTGGACCTTTCCGCGCAGTATCCGCGGCTGGGCGTTCAAGCGCGGCGATCATACCGAGGAAGCGGTGCCGCCGCCCGTCGCGCGTGCCAGCGACGGCGAAGTCGCCCGCCGCCTTGCGCTCGGCGGCGTGGGACTAGCCCGCCTCGCCCTCTTCCACATCGGCCCCGACATCGAGGCAGGCCGCCTCGTGCCCGTGCTGCAGAGCTACAATCCCGGCGACCGCGAAGATATCCACGCCGTCTATGTCGGCCACACCGCACCCCTCCCTGCGCGCGTGCGCGCGTTCATCGATTTCCTGGCCGAGCACGTGCGGGTGCGCGATCCTGTGCTGAAGCGCGCGGGGGATCGGAAGTGGAGATTGGTGGGATGAGGCTGATGGCGGAGAGAGTGGGATTCGAACCCACGGTACGGTTTCCCGCACACACGCTTTCCAAGCGTGCGCCTTAAGCCACTCGGCCATCTCTCCGGAGCGCCCTCTCTTGAAGGGGCGCCGGTGATTTTGCAAGGGATCGCGGCGAAATCGGGTGAATTTTCCGCAAATCATTGTATTTAAAAGGGAATATCAGGCGTCGATCGACGCCTCGGAACCTGCCGCCGGATGAACCAGAGGCGGGTTTGCCGCGACGATTCACGCAAGGACACCAGACACGACCGGGGACACCATGACCATCCACAAGACCATCGCCACCCTTGGCCTGATTTCAGCCCTTGGCTCCGCCTTTGCCGTACCGGCCCTGGCGCAGGTCTGCACCCGGCAGGGCGTCGACGTGAGCTGCGACGACGGGCGGCGCGGGATGCTGTCGGGCAATGCCATCATCTGGCCGGACGGGACGCGCTCGAGCGCCTCGCCGCATCCGAGCGTGATCATCGGCAACAAGAGCTCGGTGCATGTCGGGCCCGGCGTGTTCGTCGGCCAGGGCAAGGGCATGATGCCAATGGACGATCCCAACGCGCCGAACAAGCGGCAGTGCGCGATCTTGGAAGGCGTGTCGTATTGCTATTGAGGGCGCGAGTGCGCTCTCGCCCATGAACCGTCATGCCCGGGGCTTGTCCCGGGCATCCACGTTCTCGAAATCGAGGGCTGGAGACGTGGATGGCCGGGACAAGCCCGGCCACGACGCAAGATCTAAATCAGCCTTATCTAAATCAGCCTTACGCCGGAGATCGCCGACTTCAGCCAGCGCAGCGCCTGCGGTGGCTGGGAGGCGAGCGGCGCAACTGCGGCCTTCTGCGTCCGGCTCTTCTCGAGCTCGGCGACGAAGTCGGCGGACCATTGCTGGATGGTGTGGCCGCGCAGCTTCTTCATCATCGCGTCCCAGCGCATCTTGCGCTCGGTGAGTGGCATCGCGGCCGCAACCGCGATCGCGCGCGCCATGCCGTCGATGTCGTGCGGATTGACCAGCAAAGCCGTTTCGAGCTCGTTGGCGGCGCCGGCGAACTTCGACAGCACCAGCACGCCGGGATCGGCCGGATTTTGCGCGGCGACATATTCCTTGGCGACGAGGTTCATGCCGTCATGCAGCGGCGTCACCACGCCGACCTGCGCGGTGCGATAGAGACCCGCGAGCACGGCCTGGCTGAAACCCTTGTTCAGATAGCGGATCGGCGTCCAGTCGACCTCGCCATGGCGGCCGTTGACGTCGGTGACGAGCCGCGCGACCTCGTTCTGGAGGTTGCCATAGGCCTCGATCGCGCCGCGCGAAGGGTTGGCGATCTGGAGCAGCGAGATGCTGCGCGCAAACTGCGGCTGCTCGGTCCAGAGCCGGTCGAACGCGCTGATGCGATTGACGAGACCCTTGGAATAGTCGAGCCGGTCGACGCCGATCGCGAGCCGCTCGCCGTTGAGGCTGCGGCGCAGCCGCGACACGTCGGGATGCGAGGCGGACTTCGCGGCATAGGCTGCGAACTTCTCCGCATCGATGCCGATCGGAAACACCTCGCAGCGCGTGCGGCCGTGCTGCGAGATCGCAACGCCGTCTTCGACGGCGAGGCCGAGCTCGCCCGCAACATAGCCGAGAAAATTCTGGCAATCCTCGTTGGTCTGGAACCCGAGCAGATCATAGGCGAGCATCGCCGTGATCAGCTCGCGATGATTGGGCACGCCCTGCATCACGGCAGTGACCGGCCACGGCGTGTGCAGGAAGAAACCGATCGGATCGTCGACACCGAGGTCGCGCAGTTCCGCGCCGAGCGCGAGGAAATGATAATCCTGCACCCAGAACGCCGTTTTGGTTTTCCGGAAGCGCATCAAGGCACGCGCCATGAAGGCGTTGACCTCGCGGTAGCTGACATAGTCCTCGCGCGAGACGCGGATCAGATCGCTGCGCGAATGCAGCGCCGGCCACAGCGCCGAATTGGCAAAGCCTTCGTAATAGCCGCCGTAATGCGCCGCCGGCAGATCCAGCGTCGCGATCGCGCCCGAGCCGAGCGCTTCGATCTCGGCGAACGGTTCTTTCTGATGGCCGTCGCGCACGCGGCCGGATGACCCCACCCAGATCGCCCCCGAATGCTCCACCACGGGAAGCAAGGCCGCAGCAAGGCCGCCCGTCATGGGCTCGTTGGGTTTACCGCGCGCAACTCGATTTGAAACGACGACTAAGTTCACAGGTCGTCCCCTCCTGTTCATTCCACCCCGTTTAACTGCCGTTCATCAATATGGTTCCTGATCATCATTTGCACGAATTGACACCAAAATCGGGCGCACGCATTGGAACAGGTTTCCCTTGCGGGAACCCACCGATTTTCCTCGACAAAGTCTGTTTTATTGGTCGGTGGTGCGCAGCATCAATTGCGCGCACAAGGGAACACCGCAGACGACAATGTGGCTCCGAGATGTCAGTGCCTTATTCCAACCTTGTGTCGTCGAGCAGACGCGCCAGGAACGCGCGCACATCGTTCGGCGCATCGAAATGCCCGTTGACGCCCATGGCGCGGCGACCGACCGAGAAAGACAGCCCGTTCATGTCGGGCATGATCGCGAACACCGTTTCATCGGTGACGTCGTCGCCGATGAAGATCGGACGGCGCCCTTTGAAGGGTTCATGCTTCATCAGTTCGCGCACGCCGGTTGCCTTGGTGAAACCGGAATGCTTGATCTCGCAAACGAACTTGCCCGGCAGCACTTCGATCGGCGCGTTGGGCAGGTCGGCGCGGATCAGCGAGACAGCTTCGTAGATCGCCTTCTCCGCGTGCGGCGCGAGGCGATAATGCAACGCCAGCGAATAGCCTTTGTCCTCGAGCAGAATGCCGGGGCTGAGCTTTGCGATCGCAGCCAGACGCCGCTTCAGCTCCTTGTCCAGCGGCGGCGCATGCACATCGTCCGCTTCATTGTCCACGGACAAGCGCATCTCCGCGCCGTGACCTGCGACCGCGCGAAACACGTCAGGCGCGAAGATCAGGTCGATGTCGTTGAGCGAGCGGCCGCTGACCATTGCCAGCGCGCCCGAGGTGCGCTCCGTCAACCGGTTCAGCGTTTCCGACAGGCCCGGCGGCACCCACACCTCGCGCGGCGTCGGCATCAGGTCGAGCAGCGTGCCGTCGATATCGAGCAGGATCGCGGTCTCGCCCAGATGCGGCACGAGTGCATGCGGCACCGGCACCGCGTCGGGCGCTTCATCATCGTCGACCATGGTGCGCTTCTGATCCAGTTCAGCGAGTTCCGATTTCATAGTCTACTCCATAAAGGCAAGCGGCCGCGCGATTTGTTCGAGCGATTTGCGTTCCGCGGAGACGGCGTAGCGCCACGCCACGATCGCCGCCGCGATCATCAGGAAGGCCCCCAGCAGATAGCCGGCGAACACGCTGGTGCGTGATCCGGTATCGATCAGCGCACCGAACAGCGCGGGTCCGATCACGCCGCCGATGCCGGTGCCGACCGCATAGAACACCGCGATCGCCAGCGCGCGCACTTCCAAGGGGAACGTCTCGCTGACGGTCAGGTAAGCCGCGCTCGCGGCGGGCGAGGCAAAGAAAAAGATGACCATCCAGGCAATCGTCTGCCCCTGCGCGCTCAGCGCGCCGATCGAGAACAGATAGCCCGAGAGCGCCAGCAGCAGGCCCGACACGCCGTAGGTGAACATGATCATGACGCGTCGGCCGAGCGTGTCGAACAGACGGCCGAGCAGCAGCGGGCCGAAGAAATTGCCGGCGGCGAACGGCAGGATGTACCAGCCGACCTGGTCGGCACTGATGCCGTAGAAGTCGGTCAGTATCAGGGCGAAAGTGAAGAAGATCGCGTTGTAGAAGAAGGCCTGCGCGCTCATCAGCACCAGGCCGACCAGCGCGCGCTGGCGATAGGTGGAGAACAGCGTGTGCACGACCTCGCGGATCGGGGTGTGGCTGCGCATCCGAAGGCGGATCTTCGTGAAGCGGCCATCGCTCGTATCCTGGTCGTGTCCGATCACCGAGCGCTCGATCTCGTCGACGATGGCATGAGCCTGATCGGGCCGGCCGTGAATCATCAGCCAGCGTGGACTTTCCGGGATCCACATCCGCATCAGCAACACCACGAGGCCGATGGCCGCGCCGATGAGATAAGCAAGGCGCCAGCCGAGATCGGGGCCGATCGTTGCGGGATCGAGCAGCACGATGGCCGCCACCGCGCCCATTGCGGCACCGATCCAGAAGCTGCCGTTGATCACGAGATCGGTCCAGCCGCGGTAGCGCGCCGGCACCAGCTCCTGAATCGTCGAATTGATCGCGGTGTATTCGCCGCCGATGCCGGCGCCGGTGAGGAAACGGAACAGCGCGTAGCTCGCGACATTCCACGACAACGCGGTCGCCGCCGTCGCCGAGAGATAGAGGGCAAGGGTAATGAAGAACAATTTCTTGCGGCCAATCCGATCGGTAAGCCAGCCGAAGCCGAGCGCACCAAGCACCGCACCGGCGAGATAGGCCGAGTTGGCAATACCGAGATCGAGATTGGAGAACTGCAGCATCGGGCTCTGCTTGAGCGCGCCGGAGAGCGCGCCGGCCAGCGTGACCTCGAGCCCGTCGAGAATCCAGGTGATCCCGAGCGCCAGCACGACACGGGTGTGAAAACCGCTCCACGGCAGCGCATCGAGCCGCGAGGGAATGCTGGTCTCGACGATGCGGTCGGTCGCGGCCGCCGCCGGGATCGCAGATCCATAGTTCGGCGCTGGGCTTTGCTGCAATTCCATCGCGTTGTTGCGTTTGACCAATGAAGGTGGCCCCGGTTCACATGATGTGGGCGAGGCTGATCCGATCATGGGGGTGCGGCATTCTGCCTGCCACCTGCGACAACGTCCGCGGCAAGGGCAGGTTCCCCCAGGAACGCCTGCTGGGACCGTCCGTTTCCGATGGAGCCGCAAGGAGTTGATGCATGGCTCACGTCAGAAAGACGACACATTCGCCGAAAGCTGGCGCGCGAAAGACGACACACAGGAAGACCAGCGCGAGGCGTAGCACCACTGCGCGCAAGAGGACGAACCGCGCCACGCCAAAGCGCTGGTCGCAGCGCGTGACCAGGGAGAGCGATGCGCTCGACCTCAAGCCAGGCGTGTTCAAGCTGACCAGCGCAAGGAGGATCGCGGCCTCGCTGAAGCGCTCGGCCGAGCACAGCGCGCGCCGCAAGACCGGCGCCTACCGATCGGCATTGTCGATGCTGACCTTCTACATCAATCGTGCCGGCAAGACGCTGCCGAAAACACAACGCACGCGGCTGGAGCGGGCGAAGGTGGAATTGAAGCGGGCGTTCGGGAGGGAGTGAGATTGTAGGGTGGGTTAGGCGAAGGCGTAACCCACCGCTTTAGGCGCGGCAGTGAAATCAAGGTGGTGGATTACGCTACGCTAATTCACCCTACGAGTAATTCCAGCGGTCTCTACGCCGCCCGGATATTCCCCATGAACCGATCGAGCTCGGCGCGCAGGCGGGTGCTTTCCGATGACAGCGACCTGGCCGAGTTCAGCACCTCTTCCGAGGCCGAGCCGGTTTCGGCGGCGCCGCGGTTGACCTGGCCGATATCGGTGGCGGCGGTCTGGGTGCCCTGCGCCACGGTCTGGACGCTGCGCGCGATCTCCTGCGTCGCCGCACCCTGCTGCTCGACGGCGCTGGCAATCGACGTCGAGATCGACGAGATCTGGCCGATGGTCGCACCAATCTCCTTGATCGCGGCGACCGACTCTGCGGTTGCGCCCTGCATCCCCATGATGTGGGAGGAGATTTCGTCCGTCGCCTTCGCCGTCTGGCTCGCCAGCGACTTCACTTCGCTGGCGACCACCGCAAAGCCACGGCCGGCCTCGCCGGCACGTGCCGCCTCGATGGTGGCGTTGAGCGCCAGAAGGTTGGTCTGCTCGGCAATCGCCGTGATCAGCTTGACGACTTCGCCGATCTGCTGAGCGGCATGGGACAGCTTGCCGATACGCGTATCGGTTTCCTTGGCCTGGACCACGGCAGCTTCGGCAATGCGGCTGGAGTCGCGGACCTGACGGCCGATCTCTTCGACCGAAGCCGACAGCTCTTCGGTCGCGGTTGCGACCGATTGCATGTTGCTGGAGGCCTGCTCGGAGACGCCGGCGACCTGGTTCGACAGGCTCTGCGTGGTCTCGGCCGTACGCGTCAGCGTGGACGCAGCCGATTCGAGCTGCACGGCGGAGGATGAGACGTTGGAGACGATGGCGCCGACGGCGCTTTCGAAATCGTCTGCAAAGCGAATCAGCTCGGAGCGGCGGCTCGCGGCCTGCTCTCTATTCTGGGCTTCGCTGGCGGCGGCATCGCGCTCCGCCTTGGCCACGGCCTGCACCTTGAACTCTTCAACCGCGCCGGCCATCTCGCCGATCTCGTCCTTGCGGCCGAGCCCCGGCAGCACGACGTCGAAATTGCCGGACGCCAGCTCGCGCATCGCCTTGCACATCGCGATCATCGGGCGCGAAATGCCGTTGCCGAGCATCAGGGCCAGCACGGCGCCGATGGTGAGGCCGCCCAGCGCCATCATCAGCATCAGCCGCTCGGTCTCGACGATGGTGGCATTGGCACCCGCCTCGATGCGCTGCTGATCGGCTGAGAGATCCGACTTCAGCTCGGCCGAGAGCTTCAGGATGGTCGCCGCGGTCTTGGTCATCTCGCCGTTCGACTTGACGATGACTTTCACGTTCTCGGTGAGCTTCGAGAAGGAGGTGCGGTACTGCTTCAGCAGATTGCCGATCTCGGTGACGCGGTCAGTGATCTTCTGGTCGTTGGCATAGATCGAGACCAGCAGGGTCTCCAGGAACTTGATACGGGCGATCACGCCGTCGGCGGTCTTCGGCTCCGGCTTGGCGACGAAGGCGCTGACCGAGGTGGAAACCGCCAGATATTGCGACGTGATGTCCTTGGCCGTGGTCTGAACCGATGCGAGCCCGGCGAGCGCCGCGGTGTCGGCGAGATCGTCGAATTTGAAGCGAATCTTGTTGCCGACGCTGTTGAGCTCGTCCGCCGCGATCTTGTTGTTCGCGCGCGTCAGCGTGATGATCTCGCTGAACACCTTTGTAAAGCTCTGGAACTCGGCCTCGAGCTTGCCGACCTGCTCGCGGCGCGCCGCACCGGTGGTCGCGGCCATCGACTTGGCGATCGCGCCCTTCAGATTCTCTTCGGCCGCCTTGGCCGCGGTCTCGTCATCGGCCGCGCCGGTCATCGTATAGGCCCGCGCCAGCCCCTGGTAGCTGATCAGCTCGCGATCGACGGTTCGCGCAAGATCCGCTTCGGACACGCTGGTTCGGTAGGAGGCTACGGCGCCCTGGATCCGCTCGAAGCCGAAATAGGCAAAAGCCATGCTGACGGCGAGGATGGCGAGCACCGCCACGAAACCGAGGATGATTTTTGCGCGAAAACGCAAGGTGAGCAGCTTCGATGTGTTCGGTTTCGACTTGACGGGCATTCCCCACCCCATTCCATTCGCGGAAAACCAGGCGCAGCCGGGAAGCAGCCCGCTCCCCGACTCTCCGGCACGTTACGGGGCAAAGGATAAGCTGTGGTAAATTTGTGGCGCCGCAACTGGCGGTTAGATGACGCGGGGGCGGTCGCCAACGCGCCGTTAAAGCAGAGTAAACCGGCGACAATCGACGCGTTGGTGGATGGCGCTACAGCGCGGCTTACGCCGCCCGGATATTCGCCATGAACCGATCGAGCTCGGCGCGCAGGCGGTTGCTTTCGCTGGAGAGGGTCTTGGCCGAGTTCAGCACCTCTTCCGAGGCTGAGCCGGTTTCGGCGGCGCCGCGGTTGACCTGGCCGATATCGGTGGCGGCGGTCTGGGTGCCCTGCGCGACGGTCTGGACGCTGCGGGCGATCTCCTGGGTCGCCGCGCCCTGCTCTTCCACCGCGCTCGCGATCGAGGTCGAGATCGACGAAATCTGGCCGATGGTCGCGCCGATCTCCTTGATCGCGGCGACCGATTCGGCCGTGGCACCCTGCATGCCCGTGATGTGCGAGGAAATCTCGTCGGTGGCTTTCGCGGTCTGGCTGGCCAGGGACTTCACCTCGCTGGCGACCACCGCAAAGCCGCGGCCGGCCTCGCCGGCGCGCGCCGCCTCGATGGTGGCGTTGAGCGCGAGAAGGTTGGTCTGCTCGGCAATCGCCGTGATCAGCTTGACCACCTCTCCGATCTGCTGAGCGGCGTGGGATAGCTTGCCGATACGCGTATCGGTTTCCTTGGCCTGGACCACGGCAGCTTCGGCAATGCGGCTGGAGTCGCGGACCTGGCGGCCGATCTCTTCGACCGAAGCCGACAGCTCTTCGGTCGCGGTCGCGACCGACTGCATGTTGGAAGAGGCCTGCTCGGACACGTCGGCAACCTGGCTCGACAGGCTCTGCGTGGTCTCGGCCGTACGCGTCAGGGTGGACGCAGCCGATTCGAGCTGCACGGCGGAGGATGAGACGTTGGAGACGATGGCGCCGACGGCGCTTTCGAAATCGTCTGCAAAGCGAATCAGCTCGGAGCGGCGGCTCGCGGCCTGCTCTCTATTCTGGGCTTCGCTGGCGGCGGCATCGCGCTCCGCCTTGGCCACGGCCTGCACCTTGAACTCTTCAACCGCGCCGGCCATCTCGCCGATCTCGTCCTTGCGGCCGAGCCCCGGCAGCACGACGTCGAAATTGCCGGACGCCAGCTCGCGCATCGCCTTGCACATCGCGATCATCGGGCGCGAAATGCCGGTGCCGAGCAGGAAGGCCAGCATCGCACCGAGCAGCGTACCGCCGACGGCCAGCATCAGCACGAGCTGCTCGGTCCGCCCGATGGTCGCCTCCGACTCGGAATCCAGCCGCTGCTGTTCGGCGACGAGGTCCGCCTTCATGGCGGTCGCTCCTTGCAGGATCGCACCGGCCGAGCCGCTCATCTCGGTCACGAGCTCGTCGACCAGCTTGGCATTGGCGATCAGCTTCTCCAGCGACTCGCGATAGGCCACGAGCAGCGCCTTGGCGTCCTTCAAACCGGCGACGATCTTGTCGTCCATGGAGTAGACCGCGCCGAGCGAGTTCTCGACGAATTTCAGCCGTGCCATCGCACTGGCTCCGACGGCCTGGTCCGAGTTGAGGATGAAATTGTTCGCCGCCGCACTGGCGGTCTGGAACTGGGCGTTGACCTGCTTGGTGCCGAACTCGATCGCCTGCGCTTCCGCGTCGGAGGCATTGTTGCCGATGTCGTCGAGCTTGTATTTCAGGAGGTTCGCGTTGCGCTGGAGCTGGTTCTGGACCAGAAGCGCGCTGTCGCGCTTGGCCTGCAGAATCTTGGCGAAGGTCGCCGAGAAATTGGAAAACTCCTTGGCGAGCTTGTCGAGGCTCTCCAGCCGCGCCGGCTTCTTGGCATTCTTGATCGCCTGATCGATGGCATTCTTCAGGCTGGCCTCGGCATCCAGCGCCGCCTTTGCGTCGTCTTCCTTGCCGGTCACCACGAAATAGCGGGCGGCCGAACGATAGCCTAGCAGCTCGCGGTCGATGTTGCGGGCGAGGTCGGCCTCCGAAACGCTGGTGCGGTAGGACCCGACCCCGGACGAGACCCGCTCAAAGCCGAAATAGGAGAAGGCCATGCTGCCGGCGGAGATCGCCAGCACGACGGCAAAGCCCAAAATAATCTTGGCGCGGAACCTGAGGGTCGGAAATATTGTGCGCTTCGACGGCGACGCGATACGCCCGGACATTCCCACCCCCATTTTCATTCGACCGCGATCCGGAGGCGCCCCGCCTCCAGACCCGGATGCGTAAAACTAAGGCGGAATGAATAAGGGGCGGTAAATTCGTCCGCCTTCCGGCAAAGGTCGCATTCGTGCGGAGCTCGCGCGCCCCGCGGGTCTGGTCGCCGTATTGCGACCAGATGAAAAAAGCCATACTCTTTGAGCACTTGACCGGCACTTGGCACCAGACCAAGCGGTCCTCGAGGAGGGAAACGGAGTGGGGCAAACCGACTTTCGGTTTGGCGATACGTCTGGCGTTGCCGTCGCGAAGTCGAAGGCCGCGGGCGCCGAGCAAGCCGTTGCCGAGCTCGTCACGCAGCTTCCATCCGACGACCTGGCGCTGATCCTGCTCTTCGTCTCTCCCAGCTACGATCCCCATCAATTCATCGGGGAGATCAGCCGACGATTTGACGGGATCCCGGTCTGTGGTTGCACGACCGCAGGCGAGCTCGCCCCTGACGGCTGGGACGAGAACAGCGTCGTCGCCCTCGCCTTCAGTCGCGCCGACTTCTCGGCCGTGGCTCGCCCGATTCTCAATCTCGACGGTTTTCGCGTCGAGGACGGCCGCAGGATCGGCGCCGAGCTTCGGCAGGAACTGCTGCGGGTGCCCTCGCAGGTCGAGCGCGGAAATTCGTTCGGACTGGTGCTGATCGACGGCCTGTGCCGCCGCGAAGAGGCGGTCATGTCCGCGATCTATGCCTCGCTGGACGACATTCCGATCGTGGGTGGATCTGCCGGCGACGGGATGCGCTTCGAGAAGACCTGGGTGTTCGTCGACGGCAAGGCGCATACCAACGCCGCTCTTCTAATTCTCCTGAACACGTCGCTGCCGTTCCGGGTTTTCAAGTGCGACAATTTCGAACCGCGGCCGCAGAAGATGGTTGTCACCGAGGCCGATATCGAGAGCAGAACCGTCAGGGAGCTGAACGCCGAGCCGGCAGCCCAGGAATATTCCCGCGTCGTCGGGATCATGGATGCCAAGCTCGATCCGTTCTCGTTTGCCTCGCATCCGGTGCTGGTCCGCGTCGGCGGCTCCTACTACGCGCGGTCGATCCAGCGTGTCGAGCCGGATGGCTCCCTGCACTTCTTTTGCGCCATCGACGAAGGCATGGTGCTGACGGCGGCGGCCTCGCTCAGCCTTGTCGGCACGACGCGCGAGGCCTTCGCCGAAACGCGCGACCAGATCGGCGACGTCTCGCTCTATATCGGCTTCGAATGCCTGCTGCGCCGGCTCGACGCCGAGCAGCACCAGCTCGCCCGTGACATGTCCGAGCTCTACCGCCAGAATCGGGTGGTCGGTTTTCATACCTATGGCGAACAGTTCGGCTCGATGCACGTGAACCAGACGTTCACGGGAGTCGCCATCGGAAGGCGATCGCCGTGACGGAGGTGTGGCAGGATCCCGGAACGGTCGAAGAGTTGCGGCGGGAAACGGCGAAGCTGAAGAAGATCAACGCGGCGCTGATGTCCCGCGTCGAGCGTTCGATGGACCAGCAGTTCAACGCCTTTTCGCTATTCGAGACGGCCATCGCGCTCGACCGTCAGGTTCGGGACCGGACGCACCAGCTGCGCGAGGTGCTGCATTCGATCGAACGCGCCAATGAGGATCTTTACCGCGCCAAGCAGCAGGCCGAGGCCGCGAGCTCGCTCAAATCATCGGTGCTGATCTCGGTCACTCACGACCTGTTGCAGCCGTTGAATGCGGCCCGCCTGACGCTGTCGGCGCTGACCGAGATGATGGAATCGCAGGAGGCGGGCTTGCTGATCGATCAGGTTGACCGGTCGCTGGTGACGCTCGAGGACATGCTGCGGTCGCTGCTCGAGATCGCAAAGCTCGACGCCGGGGCGCTCCGGCCCGACGTGCGTCCCCTGGCGCTCGCCCCGGTGTTCGAGCAGCTCCGCGACGAATTCGCGCCGATTGCCGCGCGGCAAGGCCTCTCCTTGCGCATCCGCACGTCGCCGGTGGCGGTATCGTCGGACGCCATGATGCTCCGGCGTATCCTGCAAAATCTGCTTGCCAATGCCATCCGCTACACCCGCAGCGGCGGCATCGTGATGGGGTGCCGGCGCCGAAACAACCGCATCTGCGTCCAGGTCTCCGATACCGGGCCGGGGATTGCGCAGGCGCAGCAGGAAGCGATCTTTCGCGAATTCCAGCGTGGCGAAGTCAGCGCAACCGACCAGGCCGGGTTTGGCCTCGGTCTCTCTATCGTTCGCCGCTTCGCAACCGTGCTCGGACACGGGGTGCGATTGTCGTCGCAGATCGGCAAAGGATCGACGTTCACCCTGGAGCTCGAACCGGCCGACCTCGCCGATGTCGGCGACGAGGTGCAGGAGGCCAAGCTCGCCGAACGGCAATATGGCGGGCTCGAAGGCGCCAAGATCCTGCTGGTCGAGAACGATCCGTCCGGCTCCGAGGCCATGGCCGCCCTGCTGGAAGGGTGGGGCTGCGACGTCGCGATCACGCGATCGGCCTCGGACGCGCTACTGCGCCTCAGCGAGCTGGGCGGCGCGCCCGACGCCGTCATCGCCGATCTGCATCTCGACCACGGCGAGAGTGGACTGGCGGCCGTCGCCGACATCCGGCAGCAGCTCAAGCTGGACGTGCCCGCGATGATCATCACCGCCGACTATTCCGACAATGCCGCCAAGGAAGCGAGCCTCCATGGGCTCGAGGTGTTGAAGAAGCCGATCAAGCCGGCCGAAATGCGCGCGCTGCTGTCGTTCCTGCTGGCTTGAGCCGCGGTGACTATTCGGACTGCGCGCGATCGTGCTTCGTCCGCGTCCCTGCTCCCGCCAGCGTCGCAAAATCGATCCGCGACATTTCGACGATCGCCTTGGTGCGGCTCAACACATTCAATTTGCGCAGGATGTCCGAGACGTGAACCTTCACGGTGGTCTCGGAAATCTTCAGTTCATAAGCGATCTGCTTGTTCTGCAGGCCGCGCTTGAGCATTTCGAGGACGCGCAATTGCTGCGGCGTGAGATCATGCAGGCGCTTCAGCAGCTCACGGGCAGGACCTGCGGCCCGCTGCGGCCGGAGTGCACGATAGGCATGGGGCACACAGACCGAGCCGCGCAACGCCTCGCCGAGCGACTGGGCAAGCTCCTGCTTGGATGAGGATTTGAGGATGTAACCGGACACGCCGAGCGACAAGGCGCCCGAGATGATCTGCGGGTCCTGATGCCCCGACACGATGACGACGGGAACCTTCGGGAACGCCTTGCGGATGCGAACGATGCCCGAGAGGCCGGTGGTGCCCGGCATCGAGAGATCGAGCAGGACGAGATCGAACTCGGCGCTTGCGGACAATTGCTCGAGCGCGCCGTCGATCGACGTCGCCTCCAGCATGTCGGCATCCGGCGCCGCCATTTGCAGGGCCCCTTCGAGCGCCTCGCGAAACAGCGGGTGGTCTTCGACAATCAGAAATCGCATCGCGCGTGAGCCATTCCAAATCGCTGCCGGGTTCGACGTCATGCGAGGATGTATCAACCGGCCCGGGCCGGATTGATCCAGATCAAACGGGCGAAGGCGCGGATCACTGCGGCCTCCCGCGCTCGGCCCTCGCAAAGGGCCGGCTCCTGGGATCGGGCAGCTCCATCTTGCCGATCTCGATGATCGCCTTGTTGCGGCTGAACAGCCCGAGCTTGCGCAGGATCTCGGTGATATGCGCCTTCACCGTGGATTCGGCGAGCTGGAGCTCCTGCGCGATCTGCCGGTTCGGATAGCCGCGGCGAAGCAGGTCCAGCACGCGAAGCTGCTGCGGCGTGAGCTCGCGCAGCTTGACCTCGAGGGCCTTGCTGGTCTCGGCCCGTCGCCGCTGCGGCGCCGCCACGAAATCCCTCGGGACCGATATCGAGCCGGCGAGCACACCCTCGATAGACAGGGCCAGCTCGCGTTTCGACGTCGACTTCGGGAGATAGCCGGCTGCGCCGAGCGCCAGCGCCTCGCGGACCACATGCTGGTCCTCCTCGCTCGACACGATGGCGACGGGCAGGCGCGGATAGGTTTCGCGCAGGCGGAGAAAACCGGAGAAGCCGGTCGCGTCCGGCAGCGAGAGATCGAGCAGCGCGAGGTCGATTCCCTGCTCGACCGACAGGATGTGCAGGGCATCCTCGATCGACATCGCCTCGAGAATGCGGGCCTCGGGCAAGGCCAGCCGCACCGCATTGCCGAGCGCTTCGCGAAACAGCGGGTGATCGTCGATGATCAGGAAGCTGGCCATGGCGCCTTCCAGAATTCCACCGCGCGAGGGGTGGCAGCGCATCCATCCCGCGCCGGTCCGGTGTCGGGAGGATGCCGGATGGACGCTAGCACATCTTCCCGAACCCGTCCGGTCAAGACCGATCAATCGTTCGATTCCGCCTGAACCGTCAGCAGGAACGAATAGATGCTGTCGAACTGCTCGTCGGTGAAGACCTCGCTCCAGGCCGGCATGCCCTTGGCGGGCCGTCCGTCGTGCACGGTCTTCCAGAACGTATCGCGCATGTCGTCGCCGTAGCGGTGGCGCAACAGGCGCAGGTCGATCTTCCGCTCGCTCTGGATGGCGTCGGGGCCATGGCAATGTGCGCAGGTCCCGTTGAAGATCTCCTTGCCGGCGCCGACGGTTGCCGCGTTCAGCGCGGATGCGTCGCCCTTGGCCTCGGTCGCCACCCCATTTGCCACCTGCACCACGCTCGCCCCGGGCCCGGTTCCGGTCGTCGTTCCCGCCGGCACGGCCTGGGCCGCGCCGAAGCGAACCGGCTGCCCGGCCGGCAAACCGTATTTCACCGCAAGACCGGCGATCGTGCCCTGGAGCTGCGGCAGGATCGCATCGACGCGATCGCGCAGCTCCGCCGAGGTCTTCGCGAAGCCGATGGCGGCATCCCACGACAAGCCTTCGCCTTCGGTGAGCTGGATTTGATAGCGGTCATTGTAGGCGGTCTTGTTCAGCCAGCCGGCGACGGGCCCCCAGATGAAGGCGACGTCGGCCTTGCCCTGGTCGAGCGCCTGCATGCCCTCCTCGGGCGACAGCACCGTCACCTTCTGAATGTCGTCGCGCGTCGCAAGAAGGTTTTGCGGCGTGCTGGCGTACTGGACGGCGACGCGCCTGCCCTTGAGGTCGTCGACGCCGCCGAGCGCCAGCCCCCTGGCCGCGACCAGGGCGTAGCCTTCCTTCGCAAAGCTATTCGAGAAGATCACGGCCGGTCCCATGAAATCCTCGGAGCGCGGCAAGCCGATCATGGCGTCGCACTGCTTTCCCAGCAGCGTGACACGCACCGTGCGCTTGCCGAAATAGGACTTGTACCAGTCGTAAGCGATCGGTTCGCCGAGCGCCTGCGCCAGCGCCCGGCCGATCTCGACGTAGAAGCCCGGCTGCGACGGACTATCGCTCGAGAACGGCAGATTGGTCGGATCTGCGCAGAGACGGAACGGCTTCGCATCGTCTGCGCGCGCCGTTGCGGTGGGTGCGATCGTCGCGGCCACGGCAGCCCATGCGAGGAGCCCGCCGACGATGCGATTTCGGCCCTTGCCGCTTCCAAGACTGTTCGGACGCATCCTCATCTCCCGTGATCTGTAGATCGTTGACCGGCGTTGCGGCATGGAATCCGGCCGATGCCGCAACCGCGCAATTTCAAAGAACGCGCGCGTATCCCGTCACCTCCGGGATACGCGCGCGAGTGGTCACTGGACCGAGAACACGAAGAGCGACCCGCCCTCGGGAGCTGCGGCCGTCATCTTCTTGCCGATCTCGCCCAGGAACGCGGGCAGCGCGGCCGTGCGGCCAACGACGATGGCGACATATTGCTTGCCGTCGACACTGTAGGTCACCGGGCCCGCGCCGATGCCGGAGCCGAGATTCTTGCTCCAGAGCACCTTGCCGGACTTCGCATCGATGGCGCGGAAGTCGCCATGGATGTTGCCGGCGAACACCAGACCGCCGGCGGTGGTCAGCGTGCCGCCATTGAACGGCAGGTCTTCCTTGATCGACCAGACCTTCTTCTGGGCGACGGGATCCCAGGCCACGAGCTCGCCTAGGAAGCCGCCGGGGCCCTCCTTGGTCGGGAATTCGGCGCCGAGATAGAACACGCCGCGCTTATAGGCGACATCGGAGACCGACCAATCCATGCAGACGTTGTTCGAGGGGATGTAGACGAGCCCGGTCTGCGGATTGAACGACATCGGCTGCCAGTTCTTGCCGCCGATCAGGTTCGGACAGATGTCCTTGGCGGGATGGTTCGGTCCGGGACGCTTGTCGGGATCCTCCTCCGCGCGCATGGTGTTGACGTCCCACTTCTTCGCCCAGTTCGAGAAGACGTATTTCTCCGCCGAAAGCACCTTGCCGGTCTCGCGGTTGGCGACGAAGAAGTAGCCGTTGCGATCCGCCTTCATCAGCGCCGGAACGGTACTGCCGCCGATCTTCAGATCCGCGAGCACGGCCTCGTTGACGCCGTCGTAGTCCCAGGCATCGGCCGGCGTGGTCTGGATGTGCCACTTGATCTTGCCGGTGTTGGGATCGAGCGCGAGCGTTGAGGCGGTGTAGAGATTGGTCAGCTTGCCGAAATTGCCGTCGCCGGTGGAGCGAACGCCGGTATTCCACGGACCGGGATTGCTGGTGCCCCAATAGACTGTGTCGGTCTTGGGATCGTAGGAGCCGACCAGCCAGGCCGCGCCGCCGCCATGCTGGGCGGAATCGCCCTTCCAGCTATCGCCGCCGGGCTCGTCCGGGCTGGGAACGGTGAACATCTGCCAGAGCTGCTTGCCGGTGTTGATGTCGAAGGCCTGGAGCGAGCCGCGCACGCCGTACTCGCCGCCGCCGAAGCCGGTGATGACCTTGTCGCGCACGACGAGCGGCGGCGAGGTGATGACCGAGCCCTGCTTGTAGTCGACCACCTTCGCCGTCCACAGCGACTTGCCGGTCGCGGCATCGAGCGCCGTCAGCTTGCCGTCGAGACGGCCGACGAAGATCTTGCCGTCGGCATAGGAGACGCCGCGGTTGTTCACGTCGCAGCAGGCATATTGCAGCACGTCATCGGGAATCTCGGGTTCCCAGGTCCACTTGCGCGCGCCGGTGGCGGCATCGAGCGCGTAGACGTATTTCGGACCCCAGGAGCTCGAGACGTAGAGCGTGTTGCCGACGACGATCGGCGAGGACTCGTTCGAGCGCAGCGACGCCAGCGAGAACGAATAGGCCAGCGTCAGTTTGCCTGCATTCTCGGTATTGATCTGCTTCAGCGGGCTGAAGCGCGTGTTGCCGTAGTCGTGGCCGGCAACGGCCCATTGATTCGAATCGGATTGCGCCTTGATCAGCGAGTCGTTGGCGCTGACGCCAAGCGTGCCGGCGGTCAGCATCGCAACCACCGAAATGCCGGCCAGAAAGCCCTTCGTTCCAAAGGTCATGTATTCCCTCCGTGGTGTTGTTGTGCACGCCATGTTGGGCGCCCGAGCGCGCTGCGCCCGCGATGCGCAGTTGTCTGCGAACCATCGATCGAAATTACAGCATCGCCTTCTCGCGCTCAGTATTGGCGGAAGGTAGTAGTGCGAATCATTGCCGGGTTTTGTCGCGCATCTCGTTGTCGACGCTCGCGTCTTGGCCGCGTTTTGCAGCTCGAAACGCGCCATCGAATTCGGGCGATGCCGTGTTGCAGTCCAACGATTCCGTTCGACCTCGCGCACATCATCGGCGCGTCCATCGCGATGACGGCGCTACCAAAGCGGCAAGACTTTCGAAGAAGTTCGCAGCGAGTTTGCGCGACGTCGAATCGATCAATCGCGAGCCGGGCTGTGCGAGCTTGCCGCCGATCTGCGCGTCGGTCTCGTCCTGCAGGATGGTCACGTCGGGCGATTCTTCCTCCAGCCCGACTTTCGCGCCGCCCTTGGCAAAACCGCCGGAGGCCACCGGCCTTCGATCAATCGCCAGGAAGGACCGGGGGCGCATGGACGAGGCGCGAGCGCCGGACCGCGGCGCCCAGCGCTCGAGACACGGGCCAGAATCTCAAGCAAAATCAGTTATTTATCGTTTTCACCGCGTACTACCAAGATCGCGATTACAAGGACGCGAGCGCGTGCTCCAATTTGCGGCAAGGAACAGATCATCCAGGGAGAGACAACGCGCGACAGGGCTGACCTCCGCAGACGGAGGCGGCGCGCGACAGCGACGATGTGACATTGCCTGCGGGCGCGATGCAGATCTTTCAGACCCACATTGCAGGTCGCGCCACGGGCTGGCGGCGGCCCGAACCATCATGACTCGATCGCGCGCCGGTGATGGCCGCCACGATGACCTTTCCATGACGCGAGATCATCAAAATGCCAGTTGCAAAGTTCTGCTTGCGCTGTCTCTAATTGGAATAATTACAAACATACGGGAGGACTCCACGTGTCTACAGTCAAACTGACGGTGAACGGCAAGGCCGTTGCTGTCGACGTCGAGGACCGCACGCTGCTGGTCCATCTGCTGCGGGACCACCTCAACCTCACCGGCACCCATGTCGGCTGCGACACCAGCCAGTGCGGCGCCTGCGTCGTGCACATGGACGGCAAGGCAGTGAAATCCTGCACCATGCTGGCGGGCCAGGCCGACGGCGCCAGCGTCACCACCATCGAAGGCATCGCCAAGGGCGACGAGCTGCACCCGATGCAGGCCGCCTTCCGCGACAATCATGGCCTGCAGTGCGGCTATTGCACCCCGGGCATGATCATGTCGGCGATCGACATCGTGCACCGTCATGGTGGCCAGCTCGACGAAGCCACCGTCCGCCAGGAACTCGAAGGCAATATCTGCCGCTGCACCGGCTACCATAACATCGTCAAGGCCGTGCTCGATGCGTCCGGCCGCATGAAGGTCTCGCAGGCGGCCGAGTAAGCGGCACGCCTCGAAACAAGAACCACCGCTGCCGCTTTCGAGGGAAAGCGCGGTCAAAACAAGTTTCCGGTCGGGAGGACCAGACATGGGTGTTGAAGGGATCGGCGCACGCGTCGTGCGCAAGGAAGACAAGCGTTTCATTACCGGCAAGGGCCGCTACGTCGACGACATCAAATTGCAGGGGATGACCCATGCCCATTTCATCAGAAGCCCGCACGCGCACGCCAAGGTGAAGAAGATCGACTCGTCCGCCGCGCTGAAGATGCCGGGCGTGGTCGCGGTGCTCACGGGACAAGAGATCGTCGACGACAAGGTCGGCAACCTGATCTGCGGCTGGGCCATCACCTCCAAGGACGGCAGCCCGATGAAGATGGGCGCATGGCCGGCGATGGCGCCGGAAACGGTGCGCTTCGTCGGTCAGGCCGTCGCGGTCGTGATCGCCGACAGCAAGAACCTCGCGCGCGATGCCGCCGAAGCCGTGGTCGTGGACTATGAAGAGCTGCCGGCAGTTGCCGACGTCCAGGCCGCGATCAAGGCCGGCGCACCGCAGCTTCATCCCGAAGCGCCCGGCAACCAGGTCTACGACTGGGTGATCGGCGACGAGGGCGCCACGGATGCCGCCTTCGCCAAGGCCGCCAATGTGGTCAAGCTCGACGTCACCAACAACCGCCTCGCCCCGAACGCGATGGAGCCGCGCGCGGCGATCGCGGACTACGACGCGGCGGAAGAGCACTTCACGCTCTATACGACTTCGCAGAACCCGCACGTCGCCCGCCTCGTGCTGTCGGCGTTCTACAACATCGCCCCCGAGCACAAGCTGCGCGTGATCGCGCCCGACGTCGGCGGCGGCTTCGGCTCCAAGATCTTCATCTATCCCGAGGAGATGGTGGCGCTGTGGGCCTCGAAGAAGGTTGGCCGTCCCGTGAAATGGACCGGCGACCGCACCGAGGCCTTCCTCACCGATGCGCATGGCCGCGACCATGTGACCCATGCCGAGATGGCGTTCGACGCCAACAACAAGATCACCGGGCTGAAGGTGAAGACCTACGCCAATTTCGGCGCTTACATGTCGCTGTTCTCGTCGTCGGTGCCGACCTATCTCTACGCGACGCTGCTGTCGGGCCAGTACAACATCCCGGCGATCCACGCCGAGGTGGTCGGGGTCTACACCAACACCACGCCGGTCGACGCCTATCGCGGTGCGGGCCGCCCCGAGGCGAGCTACCTGATCGAACGTTTGATGGAGACGGCCGCGCGGCAGCTCAAGGTCGATCCGGCCGCGCTTCGCCGGACCAACTTCATCACCCAGTTCCCGCACCAGACGCCCGTGATCATGGCCTATGACACCGGCGACTTTAACGCCTCGCTCGATGCGGCGATGAAGGCAATCGACTATGCCGGCTTTGCCGGGCGCAAGGCGCAGGCAAAATCGCAAGGCAAGCTGCGCGGCATCGGCGTGTCCTGCTATATCGAGGCCTGCGGCATCGCGCCGTCCAAGGCGGTCGGCAGCCTGGGCGCCGGCGTCGGCCTTTGGGAGTCGGCAGAAGTGCGCGTCAACCCGGTCGGCACCATCGAGATCCTCACTGGCTCGCACAGCCATGGCCAGGGTCACGAGACGACGTTCTGCCAGCTGGTCGCGGAGCGCCTGGGCGTTCCGATCAGCCAGGTCTCGATCGTGCATGGCGACACCGACAAGGTGCAGTTCGGCATGGGCACCTACGGCTCGCGCTCGGCAGCCGTCGGTCTCACCGCGATCCTGAAGGCCATGGAGAAGATGGAGTCCAAGGCGAAGAAGATCGCGGCGCACGCGCTTGAAGCGTCGGAAGGCGACATCGTCATCGAGAACGGCGAGTTCAAGGTGGCCGGCACCGACAAGGCGATCGCCTTCCCGATGGTCGCGCTCGCGGCCTACACCGCACACAATCTGCCTGACGGGATGGAGCCCGGGCTGAAGGAGAGTGCCTTCTACGATCCCTCCAACTTCACCTTCCCGGCCGGCACGTATATCTGCGAGCTTGAGGTCGATCCCGGCACCGGCAAGACCTCCTTCGTCAACTTCGTCGCGGCCGACGATTTCGGCCGGCTGATCAATCCGATGATCGTCGAGGGCCAGGTCCATGGCGGCCTGGTTCAAGGCATCGGACAGGCACTGCTCGAGCACGCCATCTACGATGCCAACGGCCAGCCGGTCACGGCCTCGTTCATGGACTACGCCATGCCGCGCGCCGACGATGTGCCCTCCTTCAACCTCTCCCACACCACGACGCTGTGTCCGGGCAATCCCCTGGGCATCAAGGGTTGCGGTGAGGCCGGCGCGATCGGCGCCTCTGCGGCCGTGATCAACGCGATCACGGATGCGATCGGCAAGAACAATCTGGAAATGCCCGCCACCCCTGACCGGGTGTGGCGCACGATCCACGCGGCTTAAAGGGAGCGAGCAAGATGTATCAGACCACTTATCATCGCGCCTCCTCGGTCGACGAGGCCGCCGCCCTGTTCGGCAAGAGCAGCGAGGCGAAATTCCTTGCAGGCGGCCAGACGCTGCTACCGGTCATGAAGCAGCGGCTCGCGAGCCCCTCTGACGTGATCGACCTCGGCAAGATCAAGGAGCTTCAGGGCGTCGAGCTCTCGGGCGACGTGCTGACTATCAAGGCCGCCACGACCTATTACGACATCATGCAGAACGCCGATGTGAAGAAGGCGATCCCCGCGATTGCCCATCTCACCTCGGTGCTCGGCGATCCCGCCGTGCGCTATCGCGGCACGATCGGCGGCTCGATCGCCAACAACGATCCAGCCGCGGATTATCCCGCCGCGCTGCTCGCGCTCGGCGCCACGGTGAAGACCAACAAGCGGTCGATCTCGGCGGAGGATTTCTTCCAGGGCCTGTTCACGACGGCACTCGAAGACGGCGAGATCATCACGGCGGTATCGTTCCCGGTTCCGGAAAAGGCCGGATACGAGAAGATGCGTCACCCGGCCTCGCGCTTCGCACTCACCGGCGTGTTCGTCGCAAAGACGAAGTCGGGCGAAGTCCGGGTGGCTGCGACCGGCGCCTCGCAGAGCGGCGTGATGCGGGTCCCGGCCATCGAAGCCGCGCTGAAGGCGAACTGGTCGCCGTCGGCAATCGACAGCGTGACGATTTCGGCGAGCAATCTGCTCGCCGACATCCACGGCACGGCGGAGTACCGCGCCAACCTCGTCAAGGTGATGGCGCAGCGCGCGGTGGCCGCTGCCGGCTGATAGCGCCTCGACGCAAATTTTCCGCGGCGCGCACTTCGGTGCGCGCCGTTCTTATTTTGGCCATGCGGCATGAAAACCGCTTGCCTCGCTGACGTGAAGGCGAGAAAAGTTAATCAGCCAATTAACTCGCCCCACAGAGGAACGCCTTGGCGCTTGCCGACCATCGGCAACAGCGCCTCGGATCCGAGGAAACAAAAACGTGCTCGACAAATCAGCCCCCTCCGCTTCCGTCCGCACCTCCGGCCCGCTCTCCGGCTTCCGCATCGTCGAATTCGCCGGCATCGGACCCGGCCCGTTCGCCTGCATGATGCTCGCCGACATGGGTGCCGATGTCGTCACGCTCGACCGCGTCGGCGCGAAGAAGAGCATGAAGTCGGTGGCGGGCCGCGGCCGCAAGGTGATCGAACTCGACCTCAAGGACAAGGCGGCGATCGCAGAGGTGCTCGACCTGCTCGCCAGCGCCGACGCGCTGGTCGAGGGCTTTCGGCCCGGCGTGATGGAGCGGCTCGGCCTCGGTCCCGATGTCGTGCTCGCGCGCAACCCAAAGCTGGTCTATGGCCGCATGACCGGCTGGGGCCAGGAAGGCCCGCTCGCCAATGCCGCCGGCCATGACATCAACTACATCTCCATCACCGGCGCGCTCGCGGCGATCGGCACGAAGGAGGCGCCGGTGCCGCCGCTCAATCTGGTCGGCGATTTCGGCGGCGGCGCGCTTTATCTCGTCGTCGGCGTGCTCGCTGCTCTGCTGGAAGCATCAAAGTCCGGCAAGGGGCAGGTTGTCGATGCCGCAATGTGCGACGGCGCGGCCTCGCTGATGTCGTTCTTCTTCGACATGACCACGCTCGGCCGCTGGACCGAAGGGCGCAACCAGAATTTTCTCGATGGCGGGGCGCATTTCTACGGCGTCTACGAATGCGCCTGCGGACATTTCGTCTCGATCGGCTCGATCGAGCCGCAATTCTACGCTCTGCTGCGCCAGCACGCCGGCCTGACGGACGCCGATTTCGACGCGCAGATGAACCCCAAGGCCTGGCCCGCGCTGAAGGAGAAGCTCAAGTCCGTGTTCAAAAGCAAGACGCGCGAGGATTGGTGCAAGATCATGGAAGGCACCGACATCTGCTTCGCGCCGGTGCTGACCATGTCGGAAGCCACGCAACATCCGCACATGGTCGCCCGCAACGTCTTCGTCGAGCGCCACGGCGTCAAGCAGCCCGCGCCCGCGCCGCGGTTTTCGCTCACACCTTCCGCGGTCCGCGAGCCCGAAGGCGCCGAGATCGGCGCAGTGATGAAGGCGTGGAAGCGATAGATACAGCGCCGGCAAAGGTCGCGTAGGGTGGGCAAAGGCGCAAAGCGCCGTGCCCACGTCCTCCCCGCAATTCGATAAAGGTGGTGGGCACGCTTCGCTTTGCCCACCCTACGGCAGTGGGCGCGAACGTCGCGACCTACGCCGCATCCACCTTCAACACCCCGCGCCGGATCTGATCTTCTTCGATCGACTCGAACAGGGCCTTGAAGTTGCCTTCGCCAAAGCCGTCGTCGCCCTTGCGCTGGATGAACTCGAAGAAGATCGGGCCGATCGCATTGGCCGAGAAGATCTGGAGCAGCACCTTGGTCTGGCCACCGTCGACCACGCCTTCGCCATCGATCAGGATGCCGTTCTTCTGGAGACGCGCGACATCCTCGCCGTGCTTGGGCAGGCGCGCATCAATCCGCTCGAAATAGGTGTTTGGCGGCGGCGGCATGAAGGGCAGGCCGGCTTCGCGCAGGCCTTCGATGGTGCGGTAGATGTCGCGGCAGCCGCAGGCGATGTGCTGGATGCCTTCGCCGCGATAGATATTCAGATATTCCTCGATCTGGCCGGAATCGCCGGCGTCCTCGTTGATCGGAATCCGGATCTTGCCGTCCGGGCTGGTCAGCGCGCGCGAGAACAGGCCGGAAGCACGGCCCTCGATGTCGAAGAAGCGGATCTGGCGGAAGTTGAACAGCTTTTCGTAGAAGCCGGTCCACACATCCATGCGGCCGCGATGGACGTTGTGGGTGAGATGGTCGAGATAGAACAGGCCTGCGCCATTGGGCTGCGGATTGCGCGCCCCTAGCCATTCGAACTCGGCATCATAGGCCGAGCCCTTGGCGCCGTAGCGGTCGACGAGATAGAGCAGGCTTCCGCCGATGCCCTTGATCGCGGGCACGTCGAGGGTCTTCTGCACCGATGACACATCGGCAGGTTCCGCACCGAGCGAAATCGCACGGTCATAGGCCGCCTTTGCATCGACCACCCGGAACGCCATCGACGGTGCGCAGGGGCCGTGCGCGGCGACGAAGTCGTAACCGTGCATACCAGGCTCCTCATTGATGAGGTAGTTGATATCGCCCTGGCGATAGACCGTGATCTTCTTGGCCTTGTGGCGCGCGACGGGCGTGTATCCCATCAGCTTGAACAGCGCGTGCAGCTCTTCCGGATTGGGATGCGCGTATTCGACGAACTCGAACCCGTCGGTGCCCATCGGATTGTCGGCGGTGATGGTGGCCGGCGGTGCATCGTGCGGAAACGGACCCATGGTGCTCTCCCAATTTGCTGCTGCTATGAACTATCCTTCACGGGGCGCGCAATGAGCGTGCAAACGAGCCGCAATTTGGCTATGATATGCACCATCCGTGCACGAAACAGGACAATAACGCATGACTTCTGTTGACGCCTTCGATCTCAAGATTCTGGGCGCGCTCCAGGACGACGGCCGCCTCACCAATCAGGAACTGGCCGATCTCGCAGGGCTCTCGGCCTCGCAATGCTCGCGGCGGCGGATGCGGCTGGAGGAGGAGAAGGTGATATCAGGCTACCACGCCGATCTCTCCAGCGACGCGCTCGGCTTCGGCGTGGTCGCTTTCATCCAGGTCGGGCTTGCGACCCATTCGCCCGACAATTCCAAGCGGTTTCGCACGCTGGTGAACCGCATCGACGAAATCCAGGAAGCCTATTCACTGACGGGCGATGCCGACTACGTGCTCAAGGCCGTGCTGCGCGACCTCAAGGGCCTCTCCAACCTCGTCAACGACGTCTTGATGCCGCACCAGAGCGTGGCGCATGTGCGCTCCTCGATCGTGCTCGATCGTCTCAAGGAAAGCTCAAAGCTCCCGCTGAAGGATTCGAAGGCTGGCTGAAATCGAGGGAACTGCGCCATTCGCGCTTCGCGCGCCATCTGCGATGATCCGAGCCAATCCGGGAGATCGAGCCATGGCCCTCCAGCTTCGACCGAACTGCGAATATTGCGACCGCGACCTGCCGCCTGACGCGACGGATGCGCGGATCTGCTCCTATGAATGCACGTTCTGTGCGGATTGCGTCGAGACAAAGCTCTCCAACGTCTGCCCGAACTGCGGCGGCGGCTTTGCCCCGCGCCCGATCCGTCCCGCGCAGGAATGGCGGCCGGGTGTGTGCACGACCAAGCAGGCGCCGTCGGACAAGCGGGTGCATTTGAAATACAGCGTGGACGATGTCGCAGCGCATTGCGCGCGGATCAGAGACGTGCCGGCGGATCGGCGATAGATCTCGTAGGGTGGGGCAAAGGCGCGTTAGCGCCGTGCCCACGTCATCGATATGGTGGGCACGCTTCGCTTTGCCCACCCTACGAGACCGGAGCGCGCCGCAATCACTCCGCCGCCAGAATCGTCCCCTCGACCTCACCAAAGCCAACGCGATAGCCGTTGCCCTGGCACCAGCCGCGCATCACCAGACTGTCGCCGTCTTCCAGGAACGACCGCTTGACGCCGCCGGGCAGCTCGACCGGCTCGGTGCCGTTCCAACTGATTTCGAGCAAGCTGCCGCGCTGGTTCTTCTCCGGGCCGGAGATGGTGCCGCTTCCCAGGAGATCGCCGACATTCATGGCGCAGCCGCTGGAGGCGTGGTGCATCAGCTGCTGCACCGACGACCAGTACATGTACTTGAAATTGGTGCGGCTGACGCCGGCCGGCGCATTGGCGCCGGCGGCGCGCAGGGACACGTCGAGTTCGACATCGTAGTTCTGCGGCTTGCCCTGCTTGAGATAATCGAGCGGCACCGGCTCCTGCTCCGGCCCTTTCAGGCGGAACGGCTCCAGCGCCTCGCGCGTCACCACCCACGGGCTGATCGAGGTCGCGAACGCCTTGGCGAGGAACGGCCCCAGCGGCACATATTCCCATTGCTGAATATCGCGCGCGCTCCAGTCGTTGAGTAGCACGAAACCGAAGATCATCTCCTCGGCCTGCTGCTCGCTCAGCATGCCGCCCATGGCTGAGGGCTGGCCGACCACGACGCCCATCTCAAGCTCGAAATCGAGCCGCTTGCACGGTCCGAAACTGGGCACATCCACATTCGGCGGCTTCAGCTGTCCGCGCGGCCGCTTCACCTTGGTGCCGGAGACGACGACGGTCGAGGCGCGGCCGTTATAGGCGATCGGCATGTGCAGCCAGTTCGGCTGGAGCGCATTGTCCTTGCCGCGGAACATCACGCCGACATTGGTGGCGTGCTCCTTCGAGGAATAGAAGTCTGTGTAGCCGGAGACCGCGAACGGCAGATGCAGTTTTGCGCGTGACATCGGAACGAGGGCAAGCTTGCGCAGCTCGTCATTGTCACGCAGCTCCGGATTGTCATGCCTCAAGAGCTCGCTGATCCGCGCGCGGGTGCTCGACCAAACCTTCGGGCCCAACCACATGAACGGATTCAGACTGCCCGCCGCGAATATCCCCGGTTGACCGACATCCAGGCGGCCATCCTGTTCGAGCTCCCAGAGATCAAGGATGTAGTCGCCAATGGCGACGCCGACGCGCGGCGCCAATCCATTCGCGGAGAACACGCCATAGGGCAGGTTCTGGATCGGGAAGTCCGAGGCGGGATCGACGTCGATGAAGGAGCGGAGGCTGGGGTCGTTGGGGTGAGGCATTGGTTTCCCGTGGCGCAGCGGTGACGGTGTCACCCTCCCCTGGAGGGGGAGGGTCGGCTCATATGGAGCGCAGCGAAATATGAGACGGGGTGGGGTGATCTCTCAACACTGGCAGTGTTGCTTGCGGAAAGACCGTCACCCCACCCCGCTACGCATTCCGCTTCGCTGCATGCGTAGCGACCCTCCCCCTCCAGGGGAGGGTAAGAAGCCTCACGGCCGGTTCGGATCGAACCGCTTCTCCAGACCCTTCCAGCAATCCGCGTAGTCGTCCTGCAGCGTGGACGCATTCGCGGCGTGGGCGGTAACGCGCTGCGGGTAGCGGGTCTCGAACATGAAGGCCATGGTGCCGGTCAGCTTGACGGGCTTCAATTCGCCGTTGCTGGCGTGCTCGAACGCATCGCGGTCGGGGCCGTGCGGCAGCATGCAATTGTGCAGCGAGATGCCGCCGGGGACGAAGCCCTGCGGCTTGGCGTCGTAGACGCCGTAGATCAGGCCCATGAACTCGCTCATGATGTTCATGTGATACCAGGGCGGACGGAAGGTATTGTCGGCGACCATCCAGCGCTCGGGGAAGATCACGAAGTCGATATTCGCTGTGCCCGCGGTCTCCGACGGCGAGGTCAGCACCGTGAAGATCGAGGGATCGGGATGATCGAAGCCGATCGCGCCGACCGGAGAGAAGGTCCGCAAATCGTATTTGTAGGGCGCGTAATTGCCGTGCCACGCCACGACATCGATCGGCGAATGCGGCAACGTCGTCTTGAACAGCGCTCCGCCCCATTTCACGAACAGCTCGGTCGGCGTGTCCTTGTCCTCGTAATGCGCAACCGGCGTCAGGAAGTCGCGCGCATTGGCGAGGCAGTTGGCGCCGATCGGCCCGCGCTCCGGCAGCGTAAAGGCGCCGCCGTAGTTCTCGCAGAGATAGCCGCGCGCAGGGCCGCTCAGAATCTCGACGCGGAATTTGACGCCGCGCGGGATCACCACGATCTCGCCGGGCTCGGCATCGATGCGGCCGAACTCGGTGACGATGCGCAAATTGCCCTGCTGGAGCACGAACATCAGCTCGCCATCGGCATCGTAGAAATGCTGGTCAACCATCGATTTGGTGATGAGATAGACATGCGCGGCCATGCCGGCCTGCGTATTGACGTCGCCGGCCGTCGTCATGGTCTGCACGCCCTGGAGGAACGTCATGTCCTCCTTCGGGATCGGCGCCGGGTCCCAGCGCAATTGCGCGATCGGCAGGTCGTATTCATGGCACGGCGCCGAGCGCCACAGGCCGGCATCGGCCTTCTCGAAGCGGCCGGAGTGCTTCACCGAGGGTCGAATGCGATAGAGCCAGGAGCGCTCGTTGGTGCCGCGCGGCGCGGTGAAGGGCGAGCCGGAAAGCTGCTCGGCATAGAGCCCGTAGGCGCAACGCTGCGGCGAGTTGCGCCCGATCGGCAGCGCGCCGGGCAGCGCCTCGGTCTCAAAGCTGTTGCCGAAGCCGGACATATAGCCCGGCGTGACCTGCGCCGAGCTGCGGATGATCTGATCAGGCGAGGTATTGATGTTCATGACTATCCTCCTCCTTGCAAAGCGGCCCACATTTCCTGGTCGCGCTTATCGGTCCAGATCACGGGGTCGTCGATCCCCGACGCCTCGTCATAGGCGCGCGAGACGTTGAACGGCAGGCAGTGCTCGTAGATGGCGAAGCTGGAAAATTTCGGGTCCATCACTTCGCGGGTCGCCGCCATCGATTCCTTCAGCGTGCGGCCCTTGGCGACCGAGATCTCGGCGGCACCGTAGAGCGAGGTGACGAAGTCGCGCGTCATCGCAATGGCCTCGCGCACCGTGGCCGTGCCCTTCAGCGCGTCACCGCGACCGGGCGCGATCGCCTTCGGATTGAAGTTGCGGATCTCGTTCAGCGTCAGCGGCCATTCGCGCAAGTGAGCGTCGCCGCAATAGCAGGCCGAGTGATATTCGATGAGATCGCCGGAGAACATCACCTCGGCATCCGGCACCCAGGCGACGATGTCGCCCGAGGTGTGGCCGGCCCCTAACTGCATCAGCCGCACCTCGCGCTTGCCGAGATAGATCGACATCTCGCCTTCGAAGGTGAGCGTCGGCCAGGTCAGGCCGGGAATGCTCGAGGCATCCTGGAACAGCCGCGGGAAGCGGCCATATTCGGAATCCCAATCCTGCTGGCCACGCTCCGCGATGAGCCGATGGGTTTCCTGCGAAGCGACGATGCCTTGTGCCTTGTAGGCGGAGGCGCCCAGCACGCGCACGGCGTGATAGTGCGACAGCACGACATATTTGATCGGCTTGTCGGTAACCGCCTTGACGCGCTCGATCACCTTGTTCGCCATCGCCGGCGTCGACTGCGCGTCGAACACGAGGCAGCCGTCGTCGCCGACGATGATGGCTGTGTTCGGATCGCCCTCGGCGGTGAAGGCATAGAGATCGGTGCCGATCTCGGAGAAGGTGATCTTCTTTTCGGAGAGATCGCCGGTGGATGCGAAGTTCTTCGCCATAAACTCGTCCTTCAAGTCACAGGGTTATTGTTGTTGCTGTTGTTGCTGTTGCTGTTGCTGGCCGTCGATCATACGGCGCTTGGCGAGCAAGATCGCTTCCTTGAGCACCTCGATGTCGCCGATATGATTGGCGAGGATCAGCACCAGCGCCGCGTCGAAATCGGCACTCTGCTCGTCGCTGAGGCCGCGATGCGCCTCGACGATGGCCCGAAAGGCGTCGTCTGGCCGCGCGAAGTTGGAACTGGTGGACAGCGGCATGCGAAACCTCAATTAACGCCTGCGGCGCGCGACAGCGCCACTTGGATCGCCTCACGCGTCGGATGGCGGAAGCGTGCGGCAACGTAGCCATCGGGCCTGAGCAGGTAGGCGGCACCCGGCTCTGCATCATAGCGCCTCGCGACGAGGCCCGAGGAATCGGCCAAGCCGCCCTCACCGCCGATACAGATATCCTTGACCCCATCTGGCGCATCGATCGCCGCGCCATTGCTGAACGACAGCAAGGTGAAGTCTGTTCCCCCTTTGCGGAATGCGTCCGTCAGATAGGCCTGCTCGGCAATGGGTGCGTCGAGCATGGAACAGCCGGGAGACGGCCCACCCCGCCACGCATCCGTATCGGGCGATGACAGCGGCGAGTCGTAGCTGCATGGCACCGAGAGCCGGCCGCCATTGACCATGCGCTTGCCGAACTCGGTCTCCTTGGCCAGCGACAGCACCGCCTTGCGCAGCCGCGCCTCCTGATGCGAGTTCGGCGCCATGAAATCGGTAGAGCGGGTCGATTCGCGGATGTTCTCGTCGGCCGCGAGACTGCGTTCGACATGGTAGCTCTCGAGCAGGCTCGCGGGCGAAGTGCCGCGCAGCACGCGATCGAGCTTCCAGGAGAGGTTTTCGGCGTCCTCGAGTCCGGAGTTCGCGCCGCGCGCGCCGAAGGGCGAGACCTGATGCGCAGAGTCGCCCGCAAAAATCACGCGGCCATGGAGAAACCGATCCATCCGCCGACACTGGAATTTATAGAGCGAGATCCACTCGAACTCGAACTTGTCGTGGCCGAGCATGCGCGCGATCCGCGGCCGCACGTTCTCCGGCTTCTTCTCGACTGTGGGATCGGCATAGCGATTGAGCTGGAGGTCGATGCGCCAGACATCGTCGGGCTGGCGGTGCAGCAACGCCGAGCGTCCGGCATGAAACGGCGGGTCGAACCAGAACCAGCGCTCGGTCGGAAACTCCGCCGTCATCTTGACGTCGGCGATCAGGAACTGGTCTTCGAACACCTGTCCGGCGAACTCGGCACCGACCATCTGCCGCAGCGAGGACCGCGCGCCGTCGCAGGCGACGACATATCGCGCATGCAGGCGGTAGGCGCCCTCCGGCGTTTCGATCGTCAGCGTAACGGAGTCATTCCGCTGCTCCAGCGCCGTCACCTTGTTGCGCCAGCGCAGGTCGATACCGGGCAGATCGCTGATGCGATCGACCAGATAGGCTTCGGCGTAATATTGCTGGAGGTTGATGAAAGCCGGCCGCTTGTGGCCGGCCTCGGGCAGCAGGTTGAACTGGTAGAGCTGCGACTCGCCGTGAAAAATGCGGCCGACGCTCCACACCACGCCCTTGTCGACCATGCGGTCGCCGACGCCGAGCCGGTCCCAATATTCGAGCGAGCGCTTGGAGAAGCAGATCGCGCGCGAGCCCTCGCCGATGCGGTCGGCGTCATCCAGAAGGACGACGCGCTGGCCGCGCTGGGCAAGATCGATCGCCAGCGACAGCCCGACCGGGCCCGCACCGACGATCACGACCGGATGCTCGGCCGCGTCCTGGCCGGGACGGTCCTGGTCGGGGTGGCGGCGATAGCCGAACTGGGTTTTGGCCTGATGCGTACTGGCCTGCGCCATACACTAACCTCGGCTCTGGTCAGGAGAGGACTGATCTGCTAGATAGTCTCACGTGCAACTATTTTGGACCGGAGCCGGCCGGCCGTCAACTGGAATTCGGAGCGCTCTCCTTGGCGAGGACGACAGACACTGCGCTGAAGACGCGCGAGGCAGACCAGCCATCGCCGAAGGCAAAAGCACGACTCGACCTGTTCAAGTTCGTGCCATTCCGTCTCAACCGGCTTGCCGCAGAAGTCAGTTCCGCGCTGTCGGTCGAATATCAGGAACGCCACGGCCTCGACATTCCGGCCTGGCGCGTGATCGCCACGCTCGGCTTCCGCAACGATGCCTGCAGCGCGCAGTACATCTCGCAATGCACCCGCACCCACAAATCGACCATCAGCCGCGCGGTGACGACGCTGCTGCACGAGGAGCTGATCGAGCGGGTCGAGAACGAAGCCGACCGCCGCGAATTCCGCCTGCAACTGACCAAGAAGGGCCGCGCGCTCTATGAAGAGCTGTTCCCGCAACTGCTGCGGCGGGAAGACGAGATCCTTGCCTGCCTGTCCGCACAGGAGCGCAAGCTGCTCTCCACACTGCTCGGCAAGATCGAGCAGAGCCTCGACCTGATCCAGACCAGCGAAGAGGCCGACGCCAAGCAGGCGTATTGAACTCTCGATCCTCATGGTGAGGAGGCGCGAAGCGCTGCCTCGAACCATGAAGGCCTCGCTGCAGCAGTTCGGCCTTCATCCTTCGAGACGCGCGCAAGAGCGCGCTCCTCAGGATGCGGGTCGGGCCTCGACTATTTCGCAAACGACCGCGACGGCGGCAGATGCAGTGCCCAGGCGTCGACCTTGTCGCTGGCGCGCGGATAGATCTCCGTCACGATCGGATCATGGCCGGGAATGAATCTATCGGGGTGGCCGGCGAGGCGCTCGATCGTCTCCCAGCCGACGGCCATGTCGCCGACATTATAGACGATCGGGAACGGGCTGCGGCGCTGCAGATTGGCATAGTAATGCGCGGCATCGGATGCCAGCACCACCGGCCCGCGCGCGGTCTCGACCTTGACCACTTGCAACCCGTCGGAATGGCCGCCGACGCGGTGCACGGTGACGCCGGGCGCGACCTCGCCGTCGCCGGAATAGAAATTGACCCGCTCGCCATAGACATGACGCACCATCTGCGTGACGTGCTCGACCGAGAACGGATGTCGCAATAGGCCGTTACACATGCAGCGCCCCGTCGCGTAAGCCATCTCGCGCTCCTGGAGATGGAAGCGCGCGTTCGGAAAGCGATCGAGATTGCCGGCGTGGTCGTAATGCAGATGCGTCACGATGATGTCGCGAATAGCGGGCGCCGCGACACCGAAGCGTTCCAGCGCATCGACCGGATTGAGCGTCAGCTTGCGCGCCCGCGCGCTCGCTTCCTCGGCGTTGAAGCCGGTGTCGACCAGGATGTCGCGGCCCTGCCCTCGGATCAGCCAGACGAAATAGTCGAGGTCCTGCGCCGCGCTGTCATGCGGGTCGGGCGCCAGAAAATTCATGTTGGGGGTGCGCGGCGACATGGTCGCATAGCGCAGGGCATAGATTTCGTAGGCGTTTCCCATGGTCCTGCTTTTTCTGAGTTGGATCTTGCGGGATGATCGGGCGCACCAAGCCATTGTCGGCCGCAAAGGTCAAACGCCGGGCATTGCGGTTGAGACAGGCCTGCAATGTGAGACCAATCACACTATCGTCGCGGCAACTGCCGTAACGTGGCCGCTGCAATGCAGAACCCAATCGTGTCGAGTGCAACCGTGACAGTCCGTTTATTCCCCTCGCAGCGAGCCCATGCGTCGCGGTCAATTGTCGCGATAACGCCGAATCTCCAAGCGGTTGACGCCCCCCTTCCCCGGTTTGATAATGCACTTTGCGTAAGTTAAGGTCGCCGCGGCGCAAGCTGGTAACGGCGCCTTTTTGGCTGGACCGCGCTGATTATGAAAATTCGCTTCCTTTTTCTTCTGCCCCTGCTCGTTTCGCTTGTTCCGGCCGCGCCGTCCCTGGCCGCCGGCGATCGTTTCGCGCTCGTCATCGGCAACGCCAAATATCCGGACGCGGATGCCCCGCTGAAGGAACCGCTCAATGACGCGCGCGACGTCGCCGACGAGCTCAAGCGCGACGGCTTTTCGGTCGAAATCGGCGAAAACCTGACCGGCGACGGCATGCGCCGCGCGTTCGACAAGCTTTACAGCAAGATCAAGCCTGGCTCGGTGGCGCTGGTGTTCTTCAGCGGTTTCGGCATCCAGTCGGCGCGCCAGAGCTACATGCTGCCGATCGACGCACAGATCTGGACCGAATCCGACGTGCGCCGCGACGGCGTCAGCCTCGAAACCGTGCTCGGCGAGCTCAACACCCGCGGCGCAGGTGTCAAGATCGCGCTGATCGACGCCTCCAGGCGCAATCCTTTCGAGCGCCGGTTCCGCAGCTTCTCGGCCGGCCTGACTCCGGTCATCGCACCGAACGGCACGCTGGTGATGTATTCGGCGGCGCTGGCCTCGGTGGTCTCGGACGCCGGCGGCGAGCACAGTCTGTTCGTCCAGGAACTCCTCAAGGAAATCCGTGTCCCCGACCTGATGGCCGAGGAGACGCTGAACCGCACCAAGATGGGCGTCACCCGCGCTTCGCGCGGCGAGCAGGTGCCGTGGATCTCCTCTTCGCTCGCCGAAGATTTTTCGTTCATTCCCGGCGCTGGCGGATCGCGCCCGCCGGTGACGGCACCACCGCCGCCTTCGCCGCCGGTCGTCGCCAACAACCCGCCGCCGGCTCCGCCCGCACCGCCATCACCGCCCCCGCCGTCGAAGCCGGCCGACACGGCGGCCGCACCGGCTCCGCCTCCTGTCCCCGCACCGGCCCCGTCGCCGAAGCCGCAGGTCGAGGCTGCCCTGCCTCCGCCGCCACCGCCGGTGAAGCCGACCGAAACCACTCCCGCCCCGAGCATGGATAGCGGACCGAACCCGGCCGTGCTGGCGGAAGACCCGACCATCAAGGGCCTCACGGCCAAGATCGCCGCCAATCCTGATGACGTGAACGCGCTGTACCGGCGCGGCCAGGTCTATGCCAGCAAGGGCGCCTACAACCTCGCCATCAAGGATTTCGACGACACGCTCCGGATCAACTCCAAGGACGTCGAGGCGCTGAACAACCGCTGCTGGACCCGCACCGTGGTCGGCGACCTCCAGGGCGCGCTGAAGGATTGCAACGAGGCCCTACGGCTGCGGCCGAACTTCGTCGATGCGCTGGACAGCCGGGGGCTCGTCAATCTGAAATCGGGCGCGGTCAAGAACGCCATCGCCGATTTCGACGCTGCCTTGAGGATCAATCCGCGCCTGACCTCCTCGCTCTATGGCCGCGGCATTGCCAAGCAGCGTAATGGCTCGGCCCAGGAAGGCGCGCTCGACATCGCCAACGCCAAGGCGATGGACCCGAACATCGTTCAGGAATTCGCAAGTTACGGAGTACGCTAGTATTTTTTTGAATTGGGGCAGGAGATGCCTCGAACCCCCGATGCCCCAAGGAAGACTAACGAACGGATGCCGCAGGCGGCCTTTCCGGGGGCCGGTTGCAGAAATTTGGAACACGCAGGTCTGCTGCGCAGGAGGGACTGGCAATGAGAATGGCTGCAAAAGGGCTTACCGCGATCCTGTCCATCATCACGGTCGGCGCCGCTCTGTCGCTGACGGCCCCGCTCGCATTCGCGGGCGACGACGGCAACAGCAAGAACGTCACCGAGGACGAGATCGTCCGCGCGCTTGCGCCGCCGCCGAAGAAGCCGCTGACCCGCGGCCTCTCGATCGCCCCGCAGGCCGATCCCGCGCCGAACGCGGCCGAGACCAAGCTGATCCAGTCCGTGCGCGGCCGCTCGACCCGCTCGCTCTCGTCGACCGAGCGCGAGGAGATCGCGTCCGCCGCCAAGGACAAGCCGAACATCGATCTGGAAATCACCTTCGACTACAACTCGGCCAATATCAGCAACAAGTCGCTTGCCTCCGTGCAGGCGCTCGGCCGTGCGCTGACCAGCCCCGACCTGAAGGGCTCGACCTTCGTGGTCGCCGGCCACACCGACGCCGCCGGCGGCGAAGGCTATAATCAGGACCTATCGGAGCGCCGCGCGGATTCGATCAAGCGCTATCTCGTCGACAAATACAGCATCTCCGCGACCGACCTCGTCACCGTCGGCTATGGCAAGAGCAAGCTGAAGGACCCGAGCCAGCCGATGGCGGAGGTCAACCGCCGCGTGCAGGTCGTCAACATGGAGAACAAGACCACCGCATCGAAGTAAGCGCGACGCAATCCTTTTGAAGTGACCGGTCGTGATGTGGTGTAAAGTCTTGCTATCGACGCGCGTCCCGCAGCCTTGCGGGACGCCGCTTCATTTCAGGGAAACGTTCTCAGCAGGCCTCGTGCGGATGGCCGTGAGCCAGGCCAGGATGATCCGGCGATGAGCCTCACCCAATACCTCAAGCCTGCCGGAACCGTGGCGTTCGTCGTTGCGCTCGGCGTCGGCTATTATCTGTTCGAGCATCGGAAGCGCCCCGAGGTGAAGGAGACGCCGGGCGAGGCGCTCGTCATCGTCACGAAATCGACCAATGCCTGCTTCTCGGACCTGGTGCGGGTGACCGGCTTCTTCGTGCCCCGCCGGGAGGCCGTGGTCGTCGCCGACCAGGAGGGATCGAGAGTGACGGACCTCTTCGTCACCGAAGGCACCATGGTCACCGACAATCAGGAGCTGGCGCGCCTGACGGCACCGCCGCAGATTCCCGGCCAGCCGCAGCGGCCCGGCCCGCAAGGTCCGGTCTCGCTGAAGGCGCCTGCGCCGGGCCTCGTCACCGAGGTCCGCACCATCGTCGGCGCACCCGCCTCACCGCAGGCCGGCCCGATGTTCCGCATCGCCGTCAACAACGAGATCGAGCTCGACGCCCAGGTCCCGGCGGTGCACATGCCCAAGCTCAGCTCCGGCGCGACCGTGCGCATCAGCCGCGACGACGCGCCCGATCTGATCGGCCGGGTCCGGCTGGTTGCGCCCGAAATCGACCGCGCCACCCAGCTCGGCCGCGTCCGCATCAGCGTCACCAACAATCCCTCGCTGAAGGTCGGCGTATTTGCCCGCGCCTCCATCGACGCCAAACGCAGCTGCGGCGTCTCGATCCCCAAGACCGCGATCGACCATCTCACCGTGCAGGTCGTCAAAGGCAACGTGGTCGAGACACGCAAGGTGCGGGTCGGACTCTCCTCCGACAGCGCCACGGAAATCCTGGAAGGCCTCGACGTCGGCGAAATCGTCGTCGCCGACGCCGGCTCTTCGCTCCATGACGGCGACCAGATCAAGACCATGTTCGCCGATGAACTCGATCGCACGCGGGTACGCTGATGGCTCTCAATATCTCGGCTTGGTCGATCCGGAATCCGCTGCCGTCGGTCGTCTTCTCGATCATCCTCCTGGTCCTGGGCTGGACCTCCTTCACCAAGCTCGCGGTGACGCGGCTGCCGTCGGCCGACATTCCCGTGATCTCGGTCGCGGTGTCGCAGTTCGGCGCAGCGCCCGCCGAGCTTGAATCCCAGGTCACCAAGACCGTTGAAGACGCCGTCTCCGGCGTCGAAGGCGTCAGGCACATCACATCGCAGATTACCGACGGCCTGTCGGTCACCACCATCCAGTTCGCACTGGAGACCAACACCGACCGCGCGCTCAACGACGTCAAGGACGCGGTGACGCGCGTGCGCTCCAATCTGCCGCAGAACGTCACCGAGCCGCTGATCCAGCGCGTCGATGTCATCGGACTGCCGATCGTCACCTATGCCGCGATCTCACCCGGCAAGACGCCGGAGCAGCTCTCCTACTTCGTCGACGACGTCGTCAAGCGCGCGCTGCAAGGCGTGCGCGGCGTCGCCCAGGTCGAGCGCATCGGCGGCGTCGAGCGCGAGATCCTGGTCTCGCTCGATCCCGACCGTCTCCAGGCGATGGGGCTGACCGCGGTCAATGTCAGCCAGAGCCTGCGCGGCACCAATGTCGACGTCGCCGGCGGCCGTGCCGAGATCGGCAAGAACGACCAGGCGATCCGCACGCTCGCGGGCGCCAAGACGCTGGGCGACCTCGCCGGCACCATGATCCCGCTGTTCGGCGGCGGCGAGGTCCGGCTCGCCGATCTCGGCACAGTGACCGACACCATCGCAGATCGCCGCACCTTCGCCCGCTTCAACGGCGAGCCGATCGTCGCGCTCGGCATCAAGCGTTCCAAGGGTGCCAGCGACGTGAAGGTGGCAGAGGCCGTGCAGAAGCGCATCGATGCGCTCAAGGCCACCTATCCCGACGTCGACCTGAAGGTGATCGACACCTCGGTCGAATACACCAACGGCAATTACCACGCGGCGATCTCGACCCTGTTCGAAGGCGCCATCCTGGCCGTCGTCATCGTGCTGCTGTTCCTGCGCGACCTGCGCGCCACCATCATCGCCGCGATCTCGCTGCCACTGTCGATCTTCCCGGCGTTCTGGGCGATGGACCTTCTCGGTTTCTCGCTCAACCTCGTCAGCTTCCTCGCCATCACGCTGTCGACGGGTATTCTGGTCGACGACGCCATCGTCGAGATCGAGAACATCGTCCGGCACATGAACATGGGCAAGTCGCCCTATCGCGCCGCACTCGAAGCCGCCGACGAGATCGGCCTTGCGGTGATCGCGATTTCGCTCACCATCATCGCGATCTTCGCACCCGCGAGCTTCATGTCGGGCATCGCCGGACAATTCTTCAAGCAGTTCGGCATCACCGTCTCGGTGCAGGTGTTCTTCTCGCTGCTCGCGGCGCGCTTCGTCACGCCGGTGCTGGCGGCCTACTTCCTCAAACACGGCCATCACGAGGAGCCGCCGCCGGGCCGCGTGCTGCGATCCTATCATCGGATCGTGGCCTGGTCGGTGAAGCACTATTTCATCACGGTGCTGGCCGGCTTCGGCGTCTTCGCCGCCTCGATCTGGAGCATCACGCTGCTGCCGCAGGGCTTCCTGCCGGCGCAGGACAGCGCGCGCTCGCTGCTGGCCCTCGAGCTGCCGCCGGGCACACAGCTCGCCTACACCGAAAAGGTCACCGAGGACATCGTCGCGCGCCTGCGCAAGCGGTCCGAGGTGAAGAGCATCTTCGTCGACGGCGGGCGCGTCCCACCGGGGACCCAGGAAGTCCGGCGTGCCGCCTTGATCATCAACTACACGCCCAAGGACAGCCGCGACATCACCCAGCGGGAGCTCGAATTCTCGATCAGCCAGGAGCTGGAGAACGTTCCCGACATCCGCTTCTGGTTCCTCGACGAGAACGGCCTGCGCGCCATCTCGCTGGTCGTGACCGGGGTCGACGCCAACATCGTCAACAACGTCGCGAGCGAGCTCGCGACGCAGATGAAGCGGATCCCCACCATCTCCAACGTGATCTCGGAAACCACGCTGGAGCGGCCCGAGCTGCGCATCGAGCCGCGCGCCGACCTCGCCGCGCGCCTCGGCGTCTCCACCGAAAGCCTGTCGCAAACCATCCGCGTCGCCACCATCGGCGACGTCGGCCCCGCGCTCGCCAAGTTCGACGTCGGCGACCGCCTGGTGCCGATCCGCGTCCAGCTCGAGGACGCCGCACGCGGCAATCTGAAGACGCTCGAACAGTTGCGTGTGCCGCTCGGCGAACGCGGCGAGAAGGGCGGCGTGCCGCTCTCGGTCATCGCCGACGTCAAGCTCGACCAGGGTCCGACCAGCATCAACCGCTACGATCGTGAACGGCAGGCGACCGTCGCCGCCGACCTCGTCGGCTCCGCCGCGCTCGGCGACGCCACCAAGAAGATCTACGACCTGCCGGTGATGAAGAGCCGGCCGAAGGGCGTGAAGGTCTCGCCCTCCGGCGACGCCGAAAGCCTCAACGAGCTGTCCGATGGTTTCGCGACTGCGATTACGGCCGGCCTGATGATGGTCTACGCGGTGCTGGTGCTCTTGTTCGGCACCTTCCTCCAGCCGATCACCATCCTGTTCTCGCTGCCGCTCTCGATCGGCGGCGCCATCGCGGCCCTGCTCATCACCGGCAAGCAGCTGACGACGCCGGTGTGGATCGGCATCCTGATGCTGATGGGCATCGTCACCAAGAACGCGATCATGTTGGTCGAGTTCGCGATCGAATCCATTCACGCCGGCAAGCCGCGCGACGAAGCCATGATCGACGCCGGCATGAAGCGCGCCCGCCCGATCGTGATGACCACGATCGCGATGGCCGCGGGCATGATGCCGAGCGCGCTCGCGGTCGGCGCCGGCGGCGAGTTCCGCTCGCCGATGGCGCTCGCGGTGATCGGCGGCCTGATCTTCTCGACCATCCTGTCGCTGGTGTTCGTGCCCGCGATGTTCATGGTGATGGACGACCTCGGCGCCCTGATCTGGCGCTTCGCCAAGCGGCTGATCGTGCACAGCGAGGATGCCGAGACGGACGGTCATCACGGGGCGGCGCCGGATCCGAAGAACGCCGCACATCCGGCGGAGTAGGCCGACTCAGCGGCGCGCGCTGGCGCAAACCACGCGCGCGGACGCGCTTAGGCCATTGCTCTTGTGAAGCCTATTCGTTCCGCGCGATCGCCGTCAGCTTGGTCATGTTCCTCAGCAGGATGCGGCCGCGCTGGAGATCCAGGATCGCCTCCTTGCGCCAGGCCTGAAGCTGGCGGTTGACGCTCTCGCGGGCGGCGCCGACGAAGACGCCGAGCTGCTCCTGCGAGATGTGCACCTCGGAGCCAAAATCGGCGGCGAGCGCGCACAGCCGCCGCGCCAGCCGGACCGGCAGCGGCTGCAGCATGGATTCTTCCATGCGCTCGCTCTGCCAGCGGATGCGCTGGCACAGCAGCGCGATGATCCTGATCGCGACCTTCGGCTCGCGTTCGAGGAAGGCGAGGAAATCTTCGCGCCGCAACACGAACAATTCGCTGGCTTCGCCCGCGGTGGCATCCGCGGTGCGGTTCTGGCCGTCCAGAACCGCAACCTCGCCGAACAGGTCGCCCGGCCCCATGAAATTCAATGTCAGCCGGCTGCCGTCGGAGGCGCCGGTCTCGATGCGGACCTGGCCGCGGCGCACGCCGAACAGCGCGTCGCCGGCATCACCCTTCTGGAACAGCACTTCGCCGTTCCCCAGATGCTGGGTGTGGCAGAGACTGGACAGCCGCTGGAGCTCGTCCGCGCCGAGATCGGCGAACATCGCATTCATCTTCAGGATGACCGCAAATTCGGCCTGCTTGCTCATTTCAGTATCCTTGTGAATTTCCTTGGCAAGCTTGCTTGGCCAGCTTGCTTGGCCAATTCCTTGGCAAATCGCTTGGAACCATCAACATCAGGATCGCGTAAAACCGCGTCGGGGAAGTGTGTCATAAGTCACATAACTTTACAGCTCCCCCTGACTATTTTTACACGCTTGGAGCCACTTCCCGTCCGGGGATAAACTCAGGCGCAAAGGACGGGCGCATAGGTCGGTAACTTGCTGTATTCGGCGCCGATTGTCTGTCGTTGGAAAGTCGACATGAGAATAGTGAAATTCGCCGGCGCGACTTTGGCCGCCGTCATCATCGTGATCGCGCTCCTGCTGGTGGTCGGCATCCCCTCGGGCTTCCTGACCTCGACGATTGCCGCGCGGGTCGAGAGCGCGACCGGCTATCGCCTGTCGATCGACGGCACCACGAAGATCAGCCTGTGGCCGACGCTGAATGTCACGCTGAACGACCTCACGCTCCAGGACCCCAAGGACCGCAGCGGCATCACCCGCCTCACGGTCGACAGCGTGCAGGCCGAGATGACGCTTGCGAGCGTATCGTCGGGCCGTCCTGAGATCAGCGAGCTCGTCGTCACCCATCCCGTGCTCTACCAGCCGCTGCTGCGCGAGCGTCTGCCAAACGCCGGCACCGCGTCGAAGCCGCCTGCGCTCGACACGAACGGGGCGACCATCGACCGCGTCAAGGTCACCGACGGCGAGATCGCATTCTCGCGCGTGCGCGATCGTATCGAGGGCCGCATCAGCGCCATCAACGCCGATGCCGTCGTCGGTCGCGACCGCAAGGTCAGCATCGCCGGCACCGCGCGCGTCGGCGATCACCCGACCAAGTTCGACATCAAGGCGACGACGCCGGCACCGCCGGCCGACCGGCCCACCATTCCGGTGGATTTCGCCGTCGACATGCCTGACGTGCTGAAGTCCCAGCTCACCGGCCGTGCCGACATGCGCCTCAGCGGCGACGTCGTGATGATCAACGGCGTGAACGGCAGGCTCGGCGACGGCTCGTTCAACGGCTGGGCCTCGGTCGACATCGCGAGCAAGCCTCTGGTCAAGGTCGATCTCGATTTCCAGCGGCTCGCGATGCCGTTGGCGAAAACGCCGGAGGGTGCATCTGGACAGCCCTGGAGCAATGCGCCGATCGATGTGTCCGGGCTCAATTATGTCGATGCACAAATCAGGCTCTCCGCGAACGAGGCCGTGATCGGCGACGCCCGTCTTGCGCCGCTCGCCCTCGATGCCAAGCTCGCAGGCGGCGTGCTGAAGGCCAGCACCGCCAATCTCGGCGCCTATGGCGGCCAGGTCTCCGGTGAGGTGATCCTCGATGCCACCACCGGTGCCCCGAGCTTTGCCATGCATTCCGATCTCGTCGGGGTGCGCGCGCTGCCGCTGCTCCAGGGCCTTACCGAGTTCGACCGGATCGACGGCAAGCTGCAAGCCAAGCTCGCGTTGCGCAGCGCCGGCACCAGCCAGCGCGCGCTGATGGCGAACATGCAGGGCACCGCTTTCGTCAATTTCCAGGACGGCGCCATTCGCGGCATCAACGTCGCGCAGATGATCCGCTCGCTGACATCGGGCACGCTGTCGGGCTGGCAGGACAACCAGAGCTCCAGCCAGGAGCAGAGCACCGATCTGTCGCAGCTCTCGGCCTCCTTCCGCATCGACAAGGGCCAAGCGGTGACGACCGATCTCAACCTGATCGGGCCGCTGGTGCGCGTCACCGGCGCCGGCACCATCGCGCTCGACACCAAGATGATGGGTTTCCGCGTCGAGCCGAAGCTGGTGATGACCACCGAAGGCCAGGGCCGCGCCTCCGAGCCGGTCGGCTTCGGCATCCCCGTGATGATCCAGGGCACCTGGTCGCAGCCGCGGATCTACCCCGACATGGCCGGCATGCTCGATAATCCGGACGCCGCCTATGCCAGACTGCGCGAGATGGGCAAGGGGCTGTTCGGTCCCGATGGTGCCGGGCTCGGCAATATCCTGGGCAGCCTCGGGCTGGGCGGCGCCACCGCGCCGGGCAGCGGTGGTGCGACCGGCAACGCCAATCCGCAAACCCAGCAGCCGGGGCAGAACAACCCGCTCAGCGGCCCGCTGGGCGAGGCGATCGGCAATCTGATCCAGCAGGGGCTTTCCGGCGGCGCCGGAACCGGCGCTGGCACCGCGACGGGCACCGGCCGCAGCCGGAGCCTGCCGGCAACGCCGTCTAAGCCGGCACCGCTGGCTTCGCCCGAGCCGGCCGCCCCGGAGGCCCCGCCGATGGCGGAGCAGGACAGTCAGCCAATGAACGACGTGCTGCGGCAACTCTTCAATCGGTGATTGGCGGACCAACGCGCTGGACTCCACGGCAGTCCCTTACACCGGCTTCCCGGTCCGCCGCTTCATCCGAACGGACGAGGCTGCGACAATTCACCCAGTGTCCACAGCGGGTAACCACGTCGGCCGGTCTACCGGTCCCGGGACGGTCGCTTGACGATCCCTTGCCCCAAATTGTGGTAGAAGACGCCGAGGGCCGGTACGGCCCGTAGCGCCGGCGTCGATGGCGGCGCGAGAGGATCCGGATGGCAGGAGCGAACGACAAGACACGGTTTCTGCGCGAGGGCCTGTTCGCCAAATATGTCGTCTCCCTCGTCGGCCTCGTCGTGTTCGTGCTCGCCGTCAACGGCGCGATGGAGACCTGGATCTCCTACCGCGCCACCAGGACACAGCTGACCGACGGGCTGGAGGACAAGGCGCAGGCCGTCGCCCGGCGCATGGAGCAGTCGATCTCCGAGATCGAGCGCCAGATCAGCTGGGTGACGACGGCGAGCCGGGACACGCTCGAGAAGCGCCGCGCCGACTACGCCCAGCTGCTGCAACAGGCCTCGGTCGTCTCCCAGCTGTTCCAGCTCAACGGCGACGGCCGCGAGGTGCTGCGGGTCTCGCGGCAGTCGACCACGACCGGCAGCAATGCCGATCTCTCCCGCGACATGCGCTTCACCGACACGGTCGCCCGCGGCGTCAGCTATGCGCCGGCCTGGTTCTCCGACCAGACGCCGTTCATGTCGATCTCGGTGGCGCATTCCGGCTTCAAGGCCGGCGTCACCGTGGCCGAGGTCGATCTCAGCTTCCTCTCCGACTTCCTGTCCGATACCCAGGTCGGCAAGGCCGCCTTCGCCTATGTGGTCGATCCGCGCGGCCGCGTGCTGGCGACCTCGTCGAAGGGGCCCGATGTCGGCAAGGATCTGTCGAAGCTGCCGCAGGTCGCGGCTGCGATCGCGCCCGGCCGCGAGGCCGACACGTCGGGCACCGACTTCAACGGCCATGCGGTGATGAGCGCCGCCAGCACCGTGCCGAAGCTCGGCTGGAGCGTGCTGTTCGAGCAGCCGACCACGCAGGCCCTGATGCCGATCCGCGACCAGCTCGTGCGCATCGCGCTCTTGATCGGGATGGGCCTGATGATCGCGATCCTCGCCGGCACGCTGCTGGCCCGCCGCATGATCATCCCGATCACGGCACTGCGCGACGGCGCGCACAAGCTCGGCGAGGGCGATTTCAGCCACCGCATCGACGTGCACACCTCCGACGAGCTGGAAGACCTCGCCGGCCAGTTCAACCGCATGGCCGGCCAGATCCAGGAGACTTACTCGAATCTCGAAACCAAGGTCGACGAGCGCACCCGCGATCTCGCGCAGTCGATCAACGAGCTGAAGGTGCTGGAAGAGGTCGGCCGCGCCGTCGCCGCCTCGCTCGACCTCAACGCCGTGCTGCCGACTATCGCCGCGCGCGCGATCGAGATCACCCATGCCGACGCCGTGCTGATCTACGGCTACGACGCGGAAAAGCATCGCTTCAACCTGGTCGAATCCAACGGCATCGACAGATCGGTCGACGGCGCGCATGTCACGATCGACGAAGGTGCGAATATCCTGAGCGATGCCGCGGCGAGTTGCGAGCCGATCGCGATTGCCGATCTCGACCACGCCGCCGAGCAGCCGCTGCGCGACGTCGCGGTCGATGCCGGCTTCCACTCGGTGCTGGTGGTGCCGCTGGTCGACCAGCAGGGCACGCTCGGCTCGCTGGTGGTGCTGCGCCGCGCCAGCGGCGAGTTTGCCGGCAGCATCATCGGATTGATGCGTACCTTCGCCAACCAGGCCGTGCTGGCGATGCGCAATGCGCGGCTGTTCACCGAGGTCGACCACAAGGGCCGCGAGCTCGCCGCTGCGCACGAGACCGTGCAGCAGCAGGCGGCAAAGCTCCAGGAGCAGACCGAGCAGCTGCGCAACTGGAACCGCTCGCTGGAGGAGCGCGTCGAGAAGCAGCTCGGCGAGATCGAGCGCATCCGCAAGCTCGAGCGTTTCCTGGCGCCGCAGGTGGCGCAGCTGATCGCCTCCTCCGACAGCCCCGAGGGGCTGCTCACCAGCCAGCGCCGCGAAGTGACCGTGGTGTTCTGCGACCTGCGCGGCTTCACCGCGTTCACGGAGGCGACCGAGCCGGAAGAGGCGATGAACGTGCTGCGTGAATATCACGCCGCGCTCGGCAAGCTGATCTTCAAATACGAGGGCACGCTCGACAAATATGCCGGCGACGGCGTGATGATCCTGTTCAACGCGCCGATCCAGTTCGAGGACCACACCCAGCGCGCCGTGCGGATGGCGGTGGAGATGCGCGACACCATCGGCCCGCTGACCGAGCGCTGGCGCAACCGCGGGCACAGCCTCGGCTTCGGCATCGGCATTGCGGTCGGCTATGCCACGCTCGGCCAGGTCGGCTTCGAGCAGCGGCTCGAATACGCTGCGATCGGCAGCGTCACCAACCTCGCCTCCCGCCTCTGCGGCGAAGCCAAGGCCAACCAGATCGTGGTCAGCCGCCGCGTCTACGGCATCGTCGAGCCCTGGGTGGAGGCGCGCGCCCTCGATGATCTCCAGCTCAAGGGTTTCAATCACCCGGTGCTGGCGATGGAGATTTTGTCGTGGCGCGAGGAGGTGGAGAACGTGGTGGATGCCTCGGTCGCGCGGCGGCGCGGGTAGCCAAACAAAAAAGTCGAAAAACAACCCCATGCACAGTAGGCGGGGGCTGTGAGATCAATGACTTACGCGGGTACAAAAATCCGCGCAGGCTGGCGCTTTGACACGTCGGGCAAAACACCGGCAGAATGGCAACATCGCCCCTCCCCCGAGAACCACATCCCTCCTCACCGCGACCAACCATCGCCTCAAGCGTCGAGGCAATAATCCGTATGGAGACGACCTGTGGCGTTTGCCTTGCCTTCGCGTGCTTATGATCTGCAGATGCTGGACCGCCCGGCCGACCGGGCGCGCGACCACGGCTGGGTCTATGGGCTGCCGCCGGGCATCACATCCGAGCAATGGCCGCTCGATCCCGTCACCGGCTATCCGCTCATGCACGGTTTCACGCTGCTGCTGCCGGAGGACTATCGCGTGCATGGCGAGGACGTCGTCGCGGTGTCGTTCTTTGCCACCCCGGCCGATCACAATGACGGCGGCGCGACTGACGAGCCCGGGATTCGCGAGGCGGTGCTGGCGCGGTCGGCGCATCCGCGTCTCTCCCGCATGAGCGACATCCTCGATTACGAATATGCCGCGCTGCTGCTGACCAAAGCCGAATATGAGGGCGCGTTCGCGGTGCCGCCGGCGCCGCTTGCGCTGGCGACGGCGGAGCGGCCGCGCTGGCTCGACGTCGGCGGCGCCAGCGCCTTCTTCGCGTCCGCGCCGTCCTTCGCGCAGGAGATGTTCGCGAGGCCGCCGCGCGCCGATCTGGCGGAGAACCTCGCGATCGCCTTGACGCCGCGCGCGACCGATCCCAACGCCGGCAAGCCCCCGCAGGACCCGCACATCCCGCGCGAAGTGCCGAGCGACTACCAGTCCTACTATTATTTTCTCGACGGCGTGCCGACCACCGACAATTACCGCGTGCACGACTGGGCCAAGGATCACGCCCAAAACCACCTCGGCGGCACCATGCGGCCGTGCCAGGCGGTGCCCGAGATGAGCCCGTTCTACATCGAGTTCGAGGAATATTTCGGCGGCTACAATTTCGGCACCGGCAATGCGCAGCTCGACTTCAAGGACATGAAATTCGACTGGGCGTGCGGATAGCGCCGGAAGCACCGCGCGCGATCCACAACGCGTCATCCCACCGTCATCTCCTCCCGATACCGCTCTCGTCCCACACGCATTTTCACGGCGCCGGACCGGCGCCGCATGTCCAGGGCACGTCAGGGGGAATCATGGCTTCTTTCACCGTGGCAAGCGGCTCCACAGTCACGTCCGCGAAGACCGTCGGCAACACCGATACCGGCACCATCGAGGCGGGCGGCACGCTGTCCTCCACCACCGACATCAGCTGGACCGGCGGCGCGGCCGGGCAGACCGTCGTGATCGACAACGCCGGAACCCTCATTGCGACGAATCGCGGCATCGACACCAAGGGCTCGTTCACGACGGGCAATTTCACCTTCACCAATGAAGCCGGCGCGAAGTTGATCGCAGCCGACGATGCGTTCCGCATCAACACGGCGCTCACCACCGGCACCATTACTGTCGACAATTCCGGCATCCTCGTCTCAGGCACGGTGGATGCGAACGGCAACATCGTCGCCGGCACCAGCGGGCAGGCGCTCGACTTCGCCGCGATCGTCTCGGCGAGCGAGGAGATCAACATCACCAATCACACCGGCGCCGTGATCGGCGCCTCCGGCAATGATGCGATCCGCCCCGGCGCCGGCATCATCACCATCAGCAATGACGGGCTGATCGACGCGACCGTGTCGGCCAGCCGCGCGATCAATCTGAACACGTCGAACCTCTCGAACATCACCTCGTTCACGCTGGATAACGCGCAGCACGGCGTGATCCAGTCGCAGGGCGATGCGGTGCGCATCACGGCGGCGACGCTGACCACGTCCGCGACCTATTCGATCATTGTCGACAATTCCGGCACCATCCAGTCGACGGGAACGGGCGCCAGCAACGGCCAGGCGATCGATTTCACCGATTTGGTCTCGACCAGCGGCACCATTCACCTCACCAACCAGGCGACCGGCGTGATCAAGACGGCGGATGCGGATGCGATCCGCGGCGGCGTCAACATGGTGATCGACAATTACGGCAAGATCTTCGGCGGCGGCGTGGCCGGCGACAGCAATGACGGCGTCGACTTCCAGGGCAACGCCGGTGGCGTCGTCAACAACCATGCGGGCGGCACCATCGAGGGCACCCGCCACGGCATCACCGGCGATCAGCCGATCGCGATCAGCAACGATGCGGGCGGCAGCATCATCGGCGATGCCGGCTCCGGCATCAACATGGACACCGCCAGCACGACCACCACGACCATCCTCAACGCCGGTCTGATCACCGGACATGCGGACGGCATCAGCGATGGCGACGGCATCGACGTCGACGGCCTCATCGCGCTGACCAATTACGGTTCGATCACGACGACGGGCCACAGCGACGGCATCCTCGCCGAAGCGATCACCATCGGCGGCGGCAGCATTGCGAATTACGGCACGATCACCAGCGTCGAGCGCGCCATCACGGTCGACGATTCCAACCTCGGCAACGCCTTCGCGCCGACGACGATTTACAACGAAGGCACGATCCGCGGCGGCAACGGCGAGGCGATCTCGATCACCGACGCCTATGCCGACACGCTCACCAACAAGGGCGTCATCGACGGCAGCATCGCGCTCGGCGGCGGCGACGACATCGTGAACGACTACATTGGCGCGACCTTCACCGCTGATATCGACGGCGGCGACGGCATCGACACGTTCAACCTGCTCGGCACCGGCTCCGGCACGCTGGCGCATACGGTGAACTTCGAGCGGCTCGACGTGCAGGCCGGCAATTGGAGCGTCAGCGATGCCGCGAGCTTCGCCTCCGGCATCACCATCGAGACCGGCGCCAGGCTCGCGATCGCCGACGGCGGCTCGCTCACCGGCGCCATAACCGACAACGGCGTCTTCGCCTCCACCCATTCAGACGTCTTCGTGTTCAACGCGGCGATCTCCGGCAGCGGCGCGTTCGACCAGGCCGGCACCGGCACCACGGTGCTCAGCCAGAGCAACAGCTACAGCGGCGGCACCATGCTGCATGCCGGCACGCTGGAACTCGCCGCACGCGATGCCGCCGGCACCGGCGCGATCATTTTCGAGGACGGCGCGCAGACGCTGAAGATCGACAGGGCGGCGCTGGACCACGGCCATCTCGACAACACCATCGAAGGCTTCGGCGGCGGCGACACCATCGACCTCGCCGGCATCGGCAAGGCCACGCAGGCGACGCTGTCGGCCGACAACGTCCTCACCATCACCGGCAGCAAGTCCGGCACGATCACGCTCCAGCTCGATCCGCATGCCTATGCCTCGGGGCTGAACTTCCAGCTGTCCTCCGACGGCAATGGCGGCACCAAGATCACCGCCATCGCCGACAATCTCGTCGAGGGCACCGACGGCAACAATCTCCTGATCGCGAAGCTGTTCAGCCCGGTCGGCAGCTTCCTGGACGGCAAGGGCGGCAACGACATCCTGATCGGCGGCCAGCATTCCGACGTGCTCAATGGCGGGGCCGGCAACGACCTGCTCTACGCCGGCGCCGGCGCGGATCAGTTCCGCTTCAACGGCACCGATCAGGCGGCCGGCCAGCGCGCCACCGATACGGTGTTCGACCTCAACTTCAACAAGGGCGATGCGCTGGTGCTCTACGACTACGAGGCCGGCACCTTCGCCTCATCCGGCGCGCATCCCGCGACCGTGCTCGACACCGGCGAGGGTTTGGGCTCCGGCACGGTGGTGAAGTCGATGGCGGCGCTGGCCGATCTCGTCAAGGATTCGGCCGACGTCACCGCCCATCGCGGCGGCGCCAACGACCTCGTGATCGACATCAGCCAGAGCAATGGCAGCCACGAGACGATCGTGCTCGATCATCAATGGCAGGCCTATTCGCTGGCATCCAGCGGGCATTTCTTCAGCTAGGATTGCAGATTGAAGCGCGCGTGGGCTACTGATCACGCCCCGCGCTTCGGCCCAATCGCCTCGAAGCCGGCCTTCTGCTCGTCGCTCAAGTCGGCCTCGAAATCGTCGAGCGCATCGGTGACGCCGCTCACCGCTTGCAGCATCGTCTGAAGCCGCGCCTTCACGGCGGCGAGGCGGGCTTGCGGTGTCTCGGCCGCCTTGGACGGGCACGGGCTCAGCGTCTCCATCGTGCGCAGCGTGGTGTCCTGAAGCACCTCGAGGCGGGCGCGGGCGATCTCGTCGAGCTTGAGCGTGGACGCGATGTCGGCCGCGGGCCATTGCTGCTGCACGAGCTGCTCATATTGGCGCTGCAGCTTTTCGTCGTAGCGGGGATCGCTGTCCGCAGCACAGGCGCTTGCCGCCTGCGCGTCCTTGCGCTGAGCCGCTGCCAGCGCGGCTTGACGCTCCCGGGCCAGGCCATCGAGCTTTGTCTTCTGGTTGTTGTCGAGGAGACCTTCGAACTTTGCCAGCGGCGGCGCGACCCGGTCCGTTGCCTTGATCATGGCCTCGATGCGCTCGCGCATCAGGCCGAGGCGCTCCAATGCGGTCGCGGGCGCCTGCTCCGGGCAGGTCGCGCGGATGCTGTCGCGGGCATCAAGCCAGGCGGCATTGAGATCGTCGAGTGCGCTGCGCTGCAATTCGTTCGGCTGGACAGTGGCGGCGATGCGGTCCACCGGGAAGCCGGCGGGATCGCTGGCGTCGCAGATGTTCTGTGCCGACGGAATTTTGCGCGCGCGCCGGCCTTGCGGCGCGGTGTAGGCGGCAAGCTCGGTGGCCGCATAGGGCGCGAAGATCGCGGCATAGATGTCGCCATAGCCGTAGAGCGAGAGGCCGGTCGTATCGCCGTAGACGACGGTATTGGTGAGCTCGTCATGCGCGAACGGCCAGAACACCGGGCCGGCCCAGCCGTAGCTGCCGTCGGGATGGCGCCACCAGCCCTGCGGGCGGCGGCCGCCACGCCAGCCAGACAGCGCAGCTTGCGCCGAAAGCGCCGCGCGCAGGATGGTGGGGTTGGAAGGTTGGCCGCGCTCGGCACCGCGCGGGTCCTGCGCCCGCAACGCAGCGGAGCGGTACCGGCTGCCGCGCGCCGCCATGCGGCTATGGCGCAGGCGCGACATGCCGATGACATGACCCACGGCAAATTGTGCGACGCCAAGCGGACCGCCGCGCATTCCGAACTGCGCCTCGGCTTTATCAGGCAGCAGCACGGCCAGAGCAACGAGGGCTGCGCCTGCCAGCGCCAGTCCCATGCGTGATCCCGGAATGATCGCTGACCCGACCAGCGGTTTGACCACTGAGCTGACCACGTCCTGGTCCTCCTCCGGCGCCAAGCGCGCACCGCGCCGCATCGTGATGACGCGCAGGGGAACCAAAGGTTCCGAGGGCTGCCGGGGGCAAAGCGTCGCGGCGCGGCTTCCTTACCTCTCAGCGCGAGCGAAGCTCGTCGCGGCCCCGTAAGAACGGGCAGAGGGAGAGGAGAGACCGCTCACGGCGCCTTTTGCGGCAGCACGAAAGTCTGACCGGGATAGATCAAATTGGGGTTGTGGATCTTGCTGCGGTTGGCGTTGAAGATCACGGCGTAGCGGGCGCCGTCGCCGTAAGCGAGCCGGCTGAGAGCCCACAGGCTGTCGCCGCGGGAGATGACCCGGTTACCGCCTGCTTCCGCCGGTGCGGCATTGAAGACCTCCGCGGGCGAGGCCGATGCGACCGTCGTGGCCGCCGGTGCGGCGGGCGCCCGCGCCATGACGCCTGACGTGCTCCTTGGCTTCGGCGCGCCCATCAGTCGGGGCCGGGCGGCGGGCTTGTCCGATGCCGAGGCCAGGCGCGGCGACGGCAGGGACGCCACGACATCCGACTTGTCGTCCGGTTTCTCGGCCTGCTTCGCCTCCTGCCGGGCGGCCGGCAGCGGGCGTGCGGGCGGCGGCGCGGCTTCGGCGACGGTCACCGGCATGGTGCGAGCCGACTGCGTGACGGTGCCGTCAGGCGCTTTCGCCCGCAGGGTCAATTCATAGGAGCCGGCGGGAAGCTGCGGCGGGGTCATCACGAACTGGCCCGACGCATCGGCCACCACCGAATAAAGCGGCTTGCCGTCGCGCAGCAGCTCGACCTTGGCACCGGGCGCGGCCTGACCTGCGATCACCGCGGCCTCGCCATGATCGTCGACGCGGGCGACGTCGAAACGGGGACCGGTGTCCGCCACGGCCGCCGGCGGCTTGACCGGCGCGAGATCGGCCAGCGCATTGACCTCCTTCTGCGTCTCGGCCAGCGCATCGGCCTTCGGCGCGGGAACCGGAGCCGCGGACGGCGCCGGCGGCGTGCTGGCGGCAAGCTTCGGCTCGTCCGGCCGGGTGTCTGGCTTGGACAGGGGCTTGGACTCGGCTTTCGCTTCGACCTTGGCGTCAGGTTTGGCCTCCGGCTTCGCGGCCGCCACGATGTCGGTCTGCGCGCCGCCCGGCAGCAGGCGGCGCAACTCGGTGGGCCCGATCACTAGCACGGTGCCGGCCAATGCGAGCAGACAGAATGCAATGAAGGCTTTGGAAGCGGTCATCATCGGAAACGAACCTCAACGAGCCTTGAAACGAGCCTTAGATCAAACGAGCCTTGGGTCGCAAATTGGCCGAGGCCGGCACGTTGCGCCGATTTGGCCACGGCAGCAAGACGTTCGATAGGATGAGTGCCTCGCCGTTCCGGTGAACCGGTGCGGCCCCGTCGGCGTCAAATGAGCGAGACCGCAGCGCAGTATTTTTAGGGATTTTTTCCGTGAACGCATTTTGCCGCCGCGCGCCATGGCTGGCGCTTGCCCTTGTGCTCGCAGCCTCCCCCGCACTCGCCGCATCGGGGCCGCCGCCGGGGTTCATCCTTACCGACGATGCCGATCTCGCCTTCACCTCGCCGGACGGCGCTACCCGGCTCGAGCAGTACATGAAGGACAGTGAAGACCTTTTCGGCGTCAAATGGCAGGTCTGGGCGCGGCACGGCGAGCAGATGACGGAGCTGAAGCCGGAGCAGGGCTATGGCGCCGGCTTCCGCTTCACCAACGACTCGCAATGGCTGGTGCGGATGCAGAAGACCGGCTCCGGCGCGCAGGATCTGTTTCTCTACCACGTCGAGAACGGCGCCTTCGCGAGCGCGACCAGGACCTCGCTGAGCGACCTCGCCTGGGCCTATTTCCACGGCCGGCCGGACACGAAGAAGATGAAGCTCGACTACCACATCTCGGCCAATCTCGTGAAAGGCACCGAAGAGGCCTATCGCGGCCTCGGCGTGAAATGGCCCGACAACCGCTACCTCGTGATCTCGCTCTCGGGCGCCATGGACAAGCATCCGAAGAACGTCGCCGTGAAGGGACTGGCCGACTGGCGCTGCCGCTATGACCTCAAGACCGGGACGTTTGACGTGCCGGCGATGTTCGTGAAGGGAAATGCGGAAGCCTTGAGGTGGGAAATCCGGCGGTGAGCGCCGGCGGCCCGGGAACCAACTCCCTGATTCCGCTCCAATTCATACTCTCCTAACCTTCACTGGTAACCCGGTCTTGTCGGTTTTGCTGCATCTTGCATCCCACGGGAGGGCTGGATGGGCACATCAATTCGATGGACCACGCGCATGCGCGCGTTGCTCCGCCGTTGGCAGGGCGCACCGCTGACGTGGCTGATCGCCGGCGGCGTCGTGCTGATGGTCGCGATGGCCATCGGCACCGCGCTCACCGTCGACCGCTTCCGCCAGAATGCCATCGAAAGCGGCCGTGACAGCCTGGAAAACTCCGTGCGCCTGCTCGCCCGGCATTTCGACCGCGAATTCGAGGCCTTTGCGGTGCTCCAGAAGAGCGTCATCGCGGAACTCGAAAGCCATGGCATCGAATCCGCCGATGTGTTCCGCAGCGAGATGGCCACGCTTGCGATGCACGAGGTGCTGCGCGCAAAAGCCAGCGGCTGGTCCGACGTCGCCGGCGCCAATGTATTCGATGCTGACGGCGTGCTGATCAACTCCTCGCGGCGCTGGCCGGTCGCCGACGTCACCGTCGCCGACCGCGGCTATTTCAAGCGTCTCAAGAATGATCCGGCCTCGCAGGAAGAGGTCGAGGTCGTGAGCGGCCGGATCGGCAACGGGCCTGCGATCGTGTTCGCGCGGCGTGTCACCGGTCCGCATGGCGAGTTCTTCGGCATCGTATCGCGGGCGATTTCGCCCGAACAGCTCGAAGCCTTCTTCGCCTCGGCCGGGCTCGGCGAGGAATCCTCGGTCGCGATGCACCATCAGAACGGCCAGCTGCTCGCGCGCATTCCGCATGTCGATGCGATGATCGGGCAAAACTACCGCAAGGGCACGCCGGAACAGATGGCGGTGTTCGAGCGCACCTTCGTCACGACGCAGCTCGCGAGCCCGATCGACGGCAAGGACCGCATCGTCGCCTCGCGCATGCTGACCGGCGAGCCGCTGGTCGTGGTCGCGACCAAGTCGCTGGACGCCACGCTCGCGACCTGGCGCACGCAGACGAAATTCTTCGTCACCGTCGCCGTGCTGTCGATCGGCCTGCTCGTGCTGACGCTGTTCCTGATCTTCCGCCAGATGACGCAGCGGCTCTCGGTCGAGAAGCAGCGGCTCGACACGGCGATGAACACGATGACGCAGGGCTTGCTGATGTTCGACCAGGACCAGCGGCTGATCGTCTGTAACAGCCGTTACATCGGGATGTACGGGCTGTCGGCCGAATTGGTGAAGCCCGGCGCCTATTTCCGCGACGTGATCCAGCATCGCTTCGAGACCGGCTCGTTCCACGGCGACGTTGACACTTACTGCGACGGCATTCTGGACAGCGTCGGGCAGACGCACAGTGCCATCATCGAGACGGCCGACGGCCGCCTGATCGAGATCAAGAACCAGCCCGCCGCCGGCGGCGGCTGGCTCGCCACCCATGACGACGTCACCGAGCGTATCCGCGCCGACGAGCGCATCGCGCATATGGCGCATTACGACGCGCTGACCGACCTGCCCAACCGCGTGCTGATGCGCGGCCATCTGGAGCGCCGGGTGGCGGAGCTCGCCGAGGGCAAGCCGTTCGCGATCCTCTATATCGACGTCGACGAGTTCAAGGGCGTCAACGATTCGCTCGGCCACGAGGTCGGCGACGAGTTGTTGCGCCAGGTGGCGAACCGCCTGCGCGCCTGCGTCAGCGGCAACGATCTCGTCGCGCGGCTCGGCGGCGACGAATTCGCCATCGTCAAGGCCGGCATGAGCGACCCGAGCGAGCTGACCGCGCTGGCAGAAAACATCCTCAAGGCGCTCCGCACGCCCGTGGACTGCAAGGGCCAGGAGATCCCGACCGACGCCAGCATCGGCATCGCGATCGCGCCCGATCATGGCGACAATCTCGACGACCTGCTCAAGCGCGCCGATCTTGCGATGTATGCAGCAAAGTCGGAAGGGCGCCGCACCTTCCGCGTCTTCGTGCCCGAATACGACGCCAAGGCACGGCTGCGCCGCCAGCTCGAACTCGATTTGCGCCAGGCGCTGGTCCGCGGCGAATTCGAGGTGCATTACCAGCCGCTGGTCGATCTGGCCGCCAATGTGGTGACCGGCTGCGAGGCGCTGCTGCGCTGGCGCCATCCCGAGCGCGGCATGATCTCGCCGGCCGACTTCATTCCGGTTGCGGAGGAGACGGGCTTGATCGGCGAGATCGGCGAATGGGTGTTGAAACAGGCCTGTACCGAAGCAGCAAGCTGGCCTGGCCAGATCCATATCGCGGTCAACGTCTCGCCGGTGCAGTTCCGCTCGCGGACGCTGGCGCTCAAGGTCGCAGCCGCGCTGGCGGAATCAGGGCTGACGCCGGGACGGCTCGAGCTCGAGATCACCGAGACCGTCCTGATCCGCGACGACGAGGAGGCGCTGACTGTCCTCCAGCAGCTGCGCGAGCTCGGCGTGCGCATCGCGCTCGACGATTTCGGCACCGGCTATTCATCGCTGAGCTATCTGCACCGCTTCCCCTTCGACAAGATCAAGATCGACCGCAGCTTCATCAGCGATATCGGTCAGTCTGAGGATTCCTCACCGATCGTTCAGGCCGTAGTGCACATGGCCGCCGCTCGCCACATGGCGACGACGGCCGAAGGCGTCGAGACCGAAGCCCAGCGCGAGGTGCTGCGGCGGCTCGGATGCAGCCAGATGCAGGGCTGGCTGTTCAGCCCGGCCGTGCCCGCGGCGAAGCTGAAGCAATTGTTGTCGGCGCAGGCTGCGGCGGCTTAGCTGGCCCCGCATCCCCTGTATCATTCCCGCCGCCGGGAACGATTGCCGATTTTTCCCGTTGAAGCGCCACCCCGATCGTGGCGCGATCCGGGATCAGACGAGCAGCGAGAGGGACCGACAATGAAATTTTCAGCACTGGCCGCGGCGACGGCATTGATCGCGACGATCGCACTGTCCGCGCCGGCTTCGGCACGATTGGGCATCGCGCCCCCGGCCACCGGTCAGGATGAAGCGATCATCCAGGTCCGTGGCGGCCATGGCCATGGTCACGGCCATCACGGCGGCTGGCATGGCAATCGCGGACATCACTACGGCTGGTATCGGGGACGCGGCAACTGGCGTCATCACCATCACTGACTGACGACACCGACTTCGCCGCCTGCAACTCATCGTTCGGGCGGCGTGCGTCCGCGGCAAGACAATCATTCCGCATCATGATGGCGGGCCTGCGCGTCTTCGGCTAGGATCCGATTGAAATCATCGGAGCCGCAGAATGCAGACGATTGGCCTGATTGGAGGCATGAGCTGGGAGAGCACCGCGCTCTACTACAAGCTCATCAACGAGCGGATCCGCGATCGCCTGGGCAAGCTGCATTCGGCTCCGCTGTTGATGTATTCCTACGACTTCCAAGAGATCAAGGAGATGCAATATGCCGGCCGCTGGAACGAGGCGGCGGCAAGCCTGGCGGAGGTCGCACGGCGGCTTGAAGGCGCCGGCGCGCGCGCGATCGTGCTGTGCACCAACACGATGCACAAGCTGGCCCCCGACATCACCTCGCGCGTGACCATTCCCTTCATTCACATCGGCGATGCGACGGCGAAGCGAATCCGCGCCAAAGGGTACCGGCGGGTCGGACTGCTCGGCACCAAGTTCACGATGGAGGAAGAGTTTTACGTCGACCGGTTGCGCGCGCACGATCTCGATGTTCTGCTTCCTCCCGCCGACACGCAGGCCGACGTGAACCGCATCATCTACGACGAGCTGTGCCTTGGAATCATTTCCGCACCCTCGCGCCGCCGCTATCAGGACGCGATGGCGGCGCTGGTTGCCCGCGGCGCCGAGTGCATCATCCTCGGCTGCACCGAGATCACGATGCTGGTCGGCCAGGACGACACGACGGTCGAGACCTTCGACACGACGGCCATTCACGCCGAGACCGCGGCCGACTTCGCGATCGGTTGATTGCGATCGCGCAAATTCACATCAGCCGTCTTGCGGCGCGCACTTCGGCGATTTCGGAATCGGGATGGCTGACGATGGTAGCGACCCAGATGCCGCTGATGATCAGCGACCAGGCGGTGTTCCAATAGATCCAAAACATCTGCCAGCCTCCAGTTCGATCTCCTCCGCCCGCAGGACCAAGCTAACTGCAAGGCAACGCTGCCGTTCCCGGCGCGATTGCGGCAGGGCGTGTGCGGGCGAAGCGTAGCGCTATTTTTGCTTGGTCGGCGGTGAGCCGCGATCGGTTTGGCCGGTGTGGCGCTTTGCCACGACATCCTCGTCGCGCTCGCCCTCGGGCGGACGCGGCGGCGGCTTGGGCTGGCCTTTCTGGCCGCCATGCTTGCCGCCCATGTCGGGCTTGCCTTCGAGGTCGTTTTCACGGGGCATGCCGGGTCAATGCGCTGGCGCGGCATTGGTTCGCAATTGCGCGAGCTGTTTTCGCCTGTGAGCGAGTTCATAGGATCGCCGCCATTTGCAGTGCACGATCATCTACGCGCCTTGGTGCATTCCCACTTGGCGCATTCTACTTGGCGCATTCCAATTGGCGGACGGATTTGATGCGGAAACGACTGGTCGCCTGGACCATTTTGACCTGCGCGCTGCTTGCGGTGGCCGTCTGGGGCCTGCTCGGGGCGCCTGACACTGCGTCCGGTCTCCATCTGCCTTCGCGCAGCCAGACGGCCGCGGCGCGGTAGCGATCCGGCGCGACCGATACAATTTCAGCATCGATCGATCCCCAACTGGAATTTGGTACGGTGGCGCGGCTCCCGCTATCTTCCACGGCAAAATGACAAGGCCGCACCGGCTGTAAGGAGGACCCCATGTTGAGACCGACACGCCGCATCGCCCCGCGCGCTGCGATCGCCACCACCCTCGCCTTCCTCACTCTCGTTTCTGGAGCCCGCCCCGGCATGGCCGAGACCTTTGCCTATGTCGGCAACGCCGACAGCAACGACATCAGCGTGTTCAAGATGGCCGAGAGCGGCGAGATGACCCCGGTGCAGACCGCCGCCTTCACCGGCGTCGAAAAGCCGGGATCCTCGACGCCGCTTGCCATCACGCCCGACCACCGCGTGCTGATCGCGGGCGTGCGCTCGCAGCCGTTCCTCGCGGTGAGCTTCGCGATCGATCCCAAGACGGGCCAGCTCAGTCCCATCGGCAACGGGCCGCTCGCCGACAGCATGGCCAACATCGCGGTCGATCGCGACGGCAAATTCCTGTTCAGCGCCTCCTATGGCGGCAACAAGGTCGCGCTCAATCCGCTTGCCGCGAACGGCGTTGCCGGCGAGCCGAAGCAGGTGATCCCGACCGGGCTCAACGCCCACGCCTTCCTGCCGGCGCCCGACAATCGCTTCGTGTTCGCGACCAATCTCGGCTCCGACCAGGTGCTGGCCTTCGCCTTCGATGCCGCGGCCGGCACGCTGACGCCGAACGATCCGCCGGCGATCAAGGTGCCGGAGAAATCAGGACCGCGGCACTTCGTGTTTCACCCGGGCGGCAAGTTCGTCTATCTCATTCATGAGCTCAACGGCGACGTCGCGGCGTTCAGCTATGAAGCCAAGAGCGGCGCCTGGACCGAGATCCAGCGCACCACCGCGCTGCCCGAGGGCTTTACTGGCAAACCCTGGGCCGCCGACATCCACATCACCCCGGACGGCCGCTTCCTCTACGCCTCCGAGCGCACCACCAACACGCTCACCGCCTACAAGGTCGATGCGACAAGCGGCAAGCTGACCACGATCGGCAGCGTGCCGACCGAGAAGCAGCCCCGCGGCTTCCACATCGATCCCGCGGGGCGCTACCTCGCCGCGGTCGGCGAGCTCTCGGACAGCATGACGGTCTATGCCATCGACCAGAGCAGCGGTGCGCTCGCCAAGCTGAAATCCTATCCCACCGGCAAGAAGCCGAACTGGGTGGAGTTTTTGAGCCTGAAGTGAGGTCTCGTGCTTACCCTCCCCTGGAGGGCAGGGCTATCGCATGTGGCCGAGGAGTTCGAAGAAGAAGGCATCGTTCCAGCCGGCCCGCTTGAGCTTGAGACGCAAGGAGATGGTGCTGTCGGGGTGAGCTCTGGCGACGTTGAGGGCAAGTCGCCTGAGGACGGCAAGGTTGGCAGGACCGTTGTCCTTGCGGTTGCGGGCCAGATCCTCGTCGAGGATGACGTCGAGCGGCCAGTGCAGGCCGTTTTCGATGGTCCAATGGGTGCGAACGATGCGCAAAACCTGTGTGCGACTGTAGTTTTGGCTCATCAGGAAGTAGCGCTCGACAGCTTTGTCCTTGCCGCGCTTGCTGGTGATCCGGGCGACAGCTTTGAGGGCGGGAAAGTTATGTTTCTCGGCCATGTCTTTGACGGGCACGACAAGCGCGCTGCGTCTTTCCTTACGCCCATGGTCTGCATCGGCGGTAGCAACCGGCTTCTTCCCCTTGCGCGCCGCTGCGGCAATCGCGGCCTTGGCGTCAGCCAGCAGGGCGGGCTGGTTCTCCTTCACCGCCAGCACGTAGTCGCCGCCCTGCGTCACGATCTGCTTGGCCATCCCTCGGTGACAATGCAGTGCATCGGCCGTCACGACGCAGCCTTTGAGTTGCAAGAGTTCGAGCAGTTGCAAAGCGCCGGCGGCTTCGTTGTTGTTCGGCGCCAGAACGTTGGCCAGCGCCATGCGCGTCTGCGCTGCCCACGCCGTCACCATCACCGGCGGCATGTGGCTTTTGCCGCTCTCGTAGCCACGCCGCAGCGCCTTGCCGTCCAACGCGATCACGCCTTGCGGCCGTGCAATCTGCGCGCCTTGAGCGAAGGCTTCCATAAAGCGGCGGAATGCCGCCTCGAATGCTTTTGGATCGAGCATGCGGAACACTCGGCTGAACGTGTCATGGCTCGGCAAGCCATGCTTGAGCACCAGCACGTCCTGCCAAAGATAAGCCTTCAGCCGCGCAAACAGCGCCATGTCGGTGCAACTCGTCGCTCCGCACAACGTCGCCATCAGCGCGATGAACAAAAGCTCCGTCAGGTCGTGCAGCGCATTGTCCGCACGCGGGTCGGGCAGGTCTTCGAAGCACTCCGAAAATCGATCCATCGGTCGCCCTCTCCAACTCCGGGAGCCACCTTCAGAATCGATTTCTCTCCAAATCGCAATGCCTTAGAGCCACATGCGATTCCCCTGCCCTGGAGGGGGAGGGTCGCTAGGCGTTGAGCGAAGCGAAATGTCTAGCGGGGTGGGGTGATAGTCTCTCCATCGAGGCGGTGCCCGCGTGGAGAGATCACCCCACCCCGCTCGCGCTGCGCGCGATCGACCCTCCCCCGTCCAGGGGAGGGTGAAGAGCAGCGAACCTTCCCCCGGTCCCGAACACTAATTCAACAGGCGGCATCGCGCCGCCTGCGCTGCGGCATTCTCATCCGGCCGGCCCATGGTCCACCGCGCGCGCTTCTGCTATCGATGAGGTCGTCAAGGCCCCAACCGGAATGACCGATGCGTCCATTGCCTGCGCGTTCCTTTTCCAGACATCTCGTTGCGCTCACCGGGCTGCTGATCCTGTCCGCCCCGCTCGCCCTCGCCGCCGATGACGACGCACCCAAGGGGCCGGCGGTCACGGTGCTAAAGGTCGCAAAATCCTGCTTCTCCGACATCGTCGAGGCCACCGGCACAATCATCGCGCGTGAGGAAACCTCGGTGCGGCCGGAGCGTCCCGGCCTGAAGGTCACGGACGTGCTGGCGGAAGCCGGCGACACCACCACGGCCGGCCAGGTGCTGGCGCGGCTGGCGCTGCCCGAAGGCGGTACGCTTCAGGTCACGGCGCCCGTGGCAGGCGTGATCGCGACCTCGACCGCGCAGATCGGCAATCCCGCCTCGGCCAAGGGCGAAGCGCTGTTCACGATCGTGGCGCGCAGCGAATACGATCTCGTCGGTCTGGTCGCGACCACCGATATCAGGAAGCTCGCGGTGGCCCAGCAGGCGACTGTGCGCATCGCCGGCGCCGGCGATCTCGACGGCAAGATCCGCCGCATCGGACCGACCGTCGAGCCGAACATCCAGCAGGGCATGGTCTATATCGGCATCTCCTCGCAGAAGCGGTTGTTGCTCAACGCCAGCGGGCGCGCGCTGATCAAGACCGGGCAGAGCTGCAACGTCGCGGTGCCGCTCACCGCCGTGCAATATTCCTCCGCCGGCACCGTGGTGCAGGTGATCCGCCGCAACCGCGTCGAGACCAAGCGCGTCGAGATCGGCTTGATGTCGGGCGGCAATATCGAGGTGCGCGACGGCCTCAACGAAGGCGATATCGTCGTCGCCCGCGCCGGCGCGCTCTTGCGCGAAGGCGATCCGGTGCGCCCGGCGATGGCGACAGAAGCGGCGAAGTAATGACGATGTGGGAGCAGATGCGCGCTACGTGCGCAGTATCGTAGGGTGGGCAAAGCGAAGCGTGCCCACGTTCTTCTATCGAATTTTTGGAATATGGTGGGCACGGCGCGTTGCGCCTTTGCCCACCCTACGAGGGCTCGCGAGCTCTAAGAAGAACTAGCCGCCGGCTGCGTCGAAGTGGACGTCTTCGAGCAGCGAGGAGGAGACGGTCGGGACCTGATCGCCTTCGCTGGCGCGGGAGATGGCGAGGCGGGTCTTGTTGAAGACGCCTTCGGCGCTGCCCTGCGCAGTGAGGTTGTTGAGGAACTCGCCGACCAGCACGCTGTGCTCGCCCTTGCCGTCGTCGACGACCTTGCCGGGCGAGGCCGAGGTGAGGATCAGCGCATTGTCGGACGCGCTGATCGGCGCCAGACCGTGGCTGTAGGAGCGGAAGCGGCGCTCGTAAGGGTTACGGCGGGAGGCATCGACGACGACGAGCTTGGCCTTCGCGCCCTGCTCCTTCATCATGTCGAGCACGCCGTCGATGGACACGCCCTGGCGACGGACGTCATTTTCCTTCCAGATCACGGCATCGACCGGCAGCATGTAGCTTTCGCGGCCGGCCTGCACGCCGTAGCCGCCGAAGAACAGCATGACGACGGTGTCGCGCTTGATCCGGGACTTCAGGCGGTTGACGGCGCGGACCATGTCGTCTTTGGTCGCGTCTTCCACCATGTCGACGTCAAAACCGTTCTTGCGCAGGGCCGAGGACAGCGCGCGGGCGTCGTTGATCGACTGCGTCAGCGGCGCGCTGGCGTCGGGGTAATGTCCATTGCCGATGACCAGCGCGAGGCGCGCGGTCTGGCCGATCGCGCCGGTGACCAGGTCGGTCGAGACGGCCTTGGCGGCATCGAGCGCACGCATGTTGAGGGCAGCATGCGCCCCGATCACGAGCGACACCGTGCCGATGAGGGCCGCGGCGACCGCGATCGTGCGGCGGGAAATATCGAGCTGCCTTACATTCATCTCGCTTCATTCCTGTCAGTGCCAAAGACCTGCCAAGCGCGCGCACACTGTTTGAGTAGCGCGATAGCGGCTTCAGGTTTGAGGGATTGGCCGGGGATGTGACCCCGAATTGCGCGCAATTTGCGGCGCCGCACCAAACAAACCCTTAACCGGATATAGGCCCTCGGGCAATAGATTGCTCGAAATTAGAGCTAAACCATTGAAGATGCTTATCAATCCTCCGGACGAAAAACAGGCATTTCACCGCTTTCCAGTACTCTTCCGGGGCTCAATCATGCAGTCCTCATGCCGACTTTTTCCGTGACCACCATCACATTTGTATTTCCTGCGAATCCGGGTAGCTTTTTCAAAGACTTGCAGGGGGTGGCGCGCAGATGGGAGCGTGCCGGCCGGCCCCTGGCCAATGCCCCGCGACCAGGTATTTCATGAGCTTTCAATATTTTGCCGGCGCCGCCTGCCGGGCGCTGACGGCGCGGAAAGACGGCCCCTCGCTTTACGATGTCTGCGATCCCGTGCTGGCTGCTACGGTCAGCGGCGATCCGCATCTGGCCAAATTCTACAAGACCGCGCTCGGCAATCCCGCATTGCGGCTGCTGCTGCGACGCGCGGGCGTGCCCGAGCTGCGCGACGAGGCGAAGCTGAGCCGGCTGCGCGAGGCCCTGGTGCGCGCCCGCGACGAGGCCGAGCCCGACTGGGCGGCGGTCGGCCAGCCCGTCGCCGATCTCGTCGACAGCATCGCCCTCGACCACCCCAAGCCGCCGCCGGCGATGTTCATCGGCTCCGCGCCTTCGCAAGCCCAGATCGACGGCGTGATCCGCGACTGCGCGCAGCACCTGCTCGGCGCCTACCGCAAGAACGGCTTTCTGCCGACCTATGCCGCCTTCAACCTGATCGGCGATCCCGATTTCCGCGGCCGCGAGCTGACAATGGCGCTCACGGGACTGAATGCGCGCGGCTACAAGAACTCCTCGCTGCTGTTCAACCTCGCCCGCGTCTTCATCGCGCGCTCTCACGCAGCCGCCGTGATCAATCCGCCCTGGCGAGGGGTCGCCGAGCCGATGTGGGAGCCGGTGCAGATCCGTCACCGCTCGGCCTATTACGATGCGTTCTTCATCGAGGCGCTGCTCGGCTATGTCGAGACCGGGCTCGCCTCGCCCGCCGACAAGGTTGCGGCGGAGCGTGCCATCGCCGACATGGTCGATTTCTGCGTCAACATCAGCCGCGAGGAAGTCGAGGGCTTGGGCGGCGCACGCTTCAACGTCATCACCGCGCTGGCGCCCGCGCCGCATCCGCGCTTCTCGCGCTACTTCGCGCAGATCAAGCAGGATCTCGGCTTCGGCGTCTATGTGCCGGATTGCGACACCACGGCCTGCTCGATCTCGGCAGCGACACAGGCCGGCTGCACCGATGAGATCATCGACCAGCCGCTGCTCGACTTCTATGCGGGCTATCAGGTGCGCGCGGGCGTTAACGAGCCGCGCGTGACCGTGCCGCTCAACGACAATATCGACTACGAGGGCGGGGTTGCGACCTGGATCGACAACCTCAAGGGCGAGCGTCCCTACGGCAACGATCTCGATCCGACGCTCAATCTCGACATTCTCGAGGTGAGTTTTCGCAATCTCGCACGCTGGAAAGTTCTGGAGACGCCGTCGCGTCTCGCGACCGTGCATCGGATCATCGGCTTCCAGAAGCGGCTGGCGGCCAGCGGCGCCTTCGCCAATCCGCGCTCCCACATCTATTACCTGCCGGAACTCTACAGCGCCTATTTCGGCCGCTGCTATGCAGCCTTCCTGGCGCTGCCGCTGGCGGCGCAGGCGGCGATCGATCCCGACGGCGATTTCGACTTTATCCGCCACCGCGTGCTGTCCTACGTCAAGGGCGAGCTGATGGCCGCGGAGATGAACGTGTTCGACGCGGCCCTGGCGCTGATCGCGCTCGGCCATCTCGGTGCCGACCCCCGCGCCTTCGCACCGGCGCTGAACGTGATCGTCGCGAGCCTCGGCGAAGGCGGCCGCCGCGGCCCGTTCCGCGCCTATGAATGGAACAAGATGAAGACGCCGACGCGGATCCTGGTCGGCGGGCCAGAGGTAACGTCGGCGTTCGTGCTGATGGGGCTGGCGGTGGCCAAGCGGGCGATGGCGCCGGGGTGAGTTTGCTTACCCTCCCCTGGAGGGGGAGGGTCGGCTCACATGGAGCGCAGCGAAATGTGAGACGGGGTGGGGTGACAGTCTCTCCGCAACGCGCAGTGCCCGAGTGGAGAGATCACCCCACCCCGCTCGCGCTGCGCGCGATCGACCCTCCCCCTCCAGGGGAGGGTAAGCAAGGCCCACCGCAATGACGGGAAGTTGAAAGCCGACCTGTCAGGCACACGCTGGCCGGGTGGACAAAAGCCGACCACAATTGCGGAGTCTATCGAGATTTTCCTCACACGCGGATTGGCATGTTGCGAAAATTCCTGATTGCGCTGTCACTGCTCGCCTTGTCCTTGCCCGGCATCTCGTCGCTGGCGGAGGCCGCCGACATCACCGGCACGGCAAAGGTCCGCGCCGGCGACGCCGTCGTGATCGGGAACACGCGCATCCGGCTCGGCGGCATCGACGCGCCCGCGGTCGACCAGCTCTGCCTCAACACCAAGACGGAGCGCTGGACCTGCGGCATCGCGGCCCGCGACGAGCTCGCCAAATACACCGACGGCAAGACCTGGGTCTGCCACGCGAGGTCGATCGACCGGCGCGGCCGTACCGTGGCGCGTTGCGAGGTCGGCGGCGAGGACATCCAGAAATGGCTGGTGCGCAGCGGCTGGGCGCTGGCCTACACCCGCATCTCCAAAGACTATGAACCCGATGAAGCCACCGCGCGCGAGGCAAAGGCCGGGATGTGGCAGGGCGCCTTCATCGCGCCCTGGGACTGGCGCGTGCGCAACAAGAAGACCACGATATTGGGCGCCACCAAGCCGCCCGACGGGGCGCATGCGGTGCTGCTCGCCTCGGCCTCGGGGCCGGTCGCCCCGTCGCCCGACTGCACCATCAAGGGCAACGTCAACAGCGCCGGCGAGTGCATCTATCACCAGCCGACCAGCCGCTGGTACACCCAGATCAAGATGAAGATCAGCAAGGGCACCCGCTGGTTCTGCTCGGTGGAAGAAGCGGAGGCCGCCGGCTGCCGGGAGACCAAGCGATAACCAGACCTGCATTTTGGGCGCTTTTCCAAGGCCCTCGCCCCGCGTAAGACTGTGAATCAGCAACCCACCGATCTGTTCTCTGGCAATAAGGACCAACAGCAATGACCGTTCGCGCGGGCCGGGAATTTCTGGCCATCCCCGGGCCCACCACGATGCCCGACGAGGTGCTGCGGGCGATGCATCGTCCGGCGATCGACATCTACTCCAAGGAGATGCTCGACCTGACCGAAAGCCTGCTCGGCGACATCTCGAAATTGTTCGCGACCAAGGGCAAGTCCTACATCTACATCGCCAACGGCCACGGTGCCTGGGAGGCCGCACTCAGCAACGTGCTGTCGCGCGGCGACAAGGTGCTGGTGCTGGAGAGCGGACGGTTTGCGATCGGCTGGGGCAACGCGGCCGCGCTGATGGGCGCCGAGGTCGAGGTGCTCAAGGGCGACTGGCGCCGCGCGGTGCGCCCGAGCGAGGTCGAGGAGCGCCTGCGCCGCGACAAGGAGCACACCATCAAGGCCGTCGTCGTCGTCCAGGTCGATACGGCGTCAGGCGTGCAGAACGACATCGAGGCGATCGGCAAGGCGATCAAGGCAGCCGGCCATCCCGCGCTGTACATGGTCGACACCGTCGCCTCGCTCGGCTGCATGCCGTTCGAGATGGACAAATGGGGCATCGACGTCGCGATGTCCGGCTCGCAGAAGGGCCTGATGACGCCGCCCGGCCTCGGCTTCGTCGCCGCCAACGCGCGCGCGCTCGAGGTGCACAAGAAGGCGAATATGAACACGCCCTATTGGAGCTGGAGCGAGCGCGAGGGCACCGAGAACTATCGCAAATATGCCGGCACCGCGCCGGTGCATCTGTTGTTCGCTTTGCGCAAGGCGATCGACATGCTGCACGAGGAAGGACTGGAGAACGCCTTCCGCCGCCACAGCCTGCTCGGCGAAGCCGCGCGCCGCGCCGTCGCCGCATGGACGGAAGGCCAGGTGCTCGGCTTCAACGTCGCGGAGGCCAGCGAGCGCTCCAACACCGTGACCACGGTGACCATGAGCAACGGCCATGACCCGGCCGTGCTGCAACGCTATTGCAAGGATAAATGCGGCGTGGTGCTCGGCACCGGCATCGGCGATCTCTCGGGCCAGGCCTTCCGCATCGCCCATATGGGCCACGTCAACGCTCCGATGCTGCTCGGCACGCTCGGGGTGGTCGAGATCGCCCTGAACGCGCTGAAGATCCCGCACGGCAAGGGCGGGCTGGAAGCGGCGGTTTCTTATCTTGGCGAAGAGGTGGCGGTGTAAGGCCGCTGCTGTCCCTACGAAGACAGTATCGTAGGGTGGGCAAAGCGAAGCGTGCCCACGGCTTCTGTTGCACTATTGGATCGATGGTGGGCACGGCGCTAAGCGCGCCTTTGCCCACCCTACGGTACCGAGCTAGCGGAAGGAGCCCCCTTCACCCCACAAGGGAGAGGGGAAGATCAGCGCTCGACGCGATACGCCTCGACCTGAGCCTTCAGCGCGTCCAGCGACGCAAGCGGCGCCTTCGGATCAACCCGATATTCCCCACTCGCCAGCCACGACAACACCTTCGCATCAATCACCGGCGAATGATGAATGACGTCGCCGTAATTGCTGAGATCATGCGTCACCGCCTTGATCGCACGGAAATCGTGCAGCCGGACGTTGGGAAGCTGCGTCAGCCGCTGCGCAATGAGCGCCGTGAGATCCGTGACGATCTTCAGCGTTGCAGGTGAGGCATCGCGCATCGCGACGAATTGCAGGATCGAATAGGGCGGGAAGTAGATGTCGAAGGTCACGTCCGGATGGCGCATGATCAGGCCGACGGCGTCACGCTCGAAATGCCTGACCATGGCATCATAACCGTAGCCTTCGCCGAGGAAACGGCTGCGCACGGGGCTGGTGATATAGGCGAAGGCGGCAAGCGTCTTCTTCGCATTGTAGTCCCGCGCGACGTCGAAATCCCGCGGCAGCGCGTAGATGTCGTCGACGTCAGCGAGCGCGAACTTGACGGGCAGATAGGGTGTCGCGCGCGTGAGCGGCGGCTGTAGCGGCGGGACCGACCGCAGCAGGGCGAACAGCGACTCCTTTGCCATCGCGGCGCTGAACAGATAGGACGCGATGCCCTTGGCGGTCCTGCGATAGAGGTCGACGGACAGATAAGGGTCGGTCTCGATGTCGGCGGCATCGACAAAGATGAAGTCGTCCATCGCCCAGATCACGCGCCGCGCGCCGCGATCGATCGCCCGCTCCAGCACAAAGCCCTGCTGGCGAGAATTGGAACCGGTCATCGCCAGCTTGAGCGAATGCACGCCAAGCGCGCGGTCGATGTCGCTCTGGCGGAAATGGATCGCGAGCGAGGTGCCCATGAAGGCGGTGTCGAACGACTGGCTGCGGATCAACCCGGCATTCTGCACGCGCGTGTCGTCGGAATAAAAGGCGAGACCCGAGGGGCGAAACAGTTGCAGGGGATCGACGACATAGACGAGCATCGCTGCACCCAGCACGCATGCGAGGCTCGCGAGCAGAAGGCGCCTGAGATGTGTGAACGTGCCTCGCATCAGAACCGGAAATAGATGAATTCGCTGTGGCTCTGGATGCCCAGAATGCCGAACGCGAGCACCAGTGACGCCCCATAGAGCACCAGCGGCCGCATGCGCCCTGCCCACAAGGCTTCGCCGACCCGGCGATTGCCGTGATCGTAGCCCATGATCGCCTGCGTGTTCGGCGCCAGCCACACCAGTGCGGCATAAAGGAAGACGAGCACCAGCGCCGCAATCTCCTCGCGGCCGAAGACGATATTCGAGGGATCGGCCATGGCATGGAGAACCCGCAGCGCCCAGGTGACGCTCTCGGCGCGGAAGAACACCCAGGCGACGACGACGGCGAGGAAAGTCAGCACGGCCCCGGCAATGCGGGCTGGTCGCGCAAGGATCGTCGGAATGTTCGGCACCAGGGCGTTGAAGGCATGGTTGACACAGAGATAGGCGCCATGCAGCGCGCCCCAAATGACAAAAGTCCAGGCCGCGCCGTGCCAGAGGCCGCCGAGCAGCATCGTGATCAGCAGATTGACGTAGCGCAGCACGCGGCCGCGCCTGTTGCCCCCGAGCGGGATGTAGAGATAGTCGCGCAGGAATTGCGACAACGTCATGTGCCAGCGGCGCCAGAAATCGACGATGCTGGTCGCCTTGTAGGGCGAGTTGAAATTGACCGGCAGGAAGATGCCGAACATCAGCGAGATCCCGATCGCCATGTCGGAATAGCCGGAGAAATCGAAATAGAGCTGGAACGTGTAGGCGAGCGCACCCAGCCAGGCCTGATCGAAACTCGGCGAGCGCGCCTCGAAGGCCAGCGCGACCAGCGGCTGGATGCCGTCGGCAAGGCACGTCTTCTTGAACAGGCCGATCGCGAAGATGATGACGCCGCAGAGAATGAGATGCCCGTCCGGATGCTTGGACTCCTTCCGCTCGAATTGCGGGATCATGTCCTTGTGGTGGAGGATCGGACCCGCGATCAGATGCGGGAAATAAGTCACGAACAGCGCGTAATGCGGCAGCGCATAGGCCGCGACCTGGCCGCGATGCGCGTCCACCAGGAACGCGATCTGGGTGAAGGTGTAGAAGGAGATGCCGACCGGCAGCAGGATGTGGACCGCGACATGCGTGCCGGCCAGCGCGTTGATGTTCTCGGTGACGAAGCCGGCATATTTGAAGATACCGAGTACGAGGAGATCGCCGGCGACGCCAAGCGCGAGCGCCGCCTTCCGTTGCACCGGCGTGAGCTTCGCCACGATCAGGAGATGGCCGACGCCGTAATTGAACGCGATCGAGAGCAGCAGCAGGGCGACGAACTGCCAGCTGCCGATGGCGTAGAAGGCGATTGAGGCCAGCGCCAGCCAGATCACCGGCGCCAGATTGCTGCGCCGCCCCAGCCAGAAATAGCCCGCCAGCACAACGGGGAGGAACAGCAGGATGAACGGGTAGGAATTGAACAGCATCAGGCTGGACCGGCGGCGGGGATATGGTCCCTAAAGCATACAAGGGAGCGATCAACAACCCGGCGACTTGGCGCAGCGCGCTGGCAATTCGCGGAACTGGGACGATATAAGGTGGTGTGTCCTCTCCCTCTCCCCGTTCTTACGGGGCCGCGACGAGCTTCGCTCGCGCTGAGAGGGTTGGGGTGAGGGGCCTCTCTCGGCGAGTGAAATCGTCGAGAGACCTGTACCCCCTCACCCGGAATTTGCTCTCGCAAATTCCGACCTCTCCCCGCAAGCGGGGCGAGGTAAGGAAGAGGCACCGCGCGAATGAGAGATGATGAGGATCGAGTGACACAAGCCAAAACACCTTCCCAGCCCCCCGTCGCCCTGCGCCGGCCGCATTCCTTCACACGGCACGGCATCACCGTGACCGACGACTATGCCTGGCTGAAGGACGAGAAATGGCAGGAGGTGCTGCGCGATCCCGCGGTGCTCGACCCTGATATCCGCAAATATCTGGATGAGGAGAACGTCTATACCGAGAGCCTGCTCGGCCACACCTCGTCGTTGCAGAAGACGCTGGTGCGCGAGATGCGCGGACGGATCAAGGAGGACGATTCCAGCGTGCCGTCGCCGGACGGACCGTTCGCCTATTTCCGCAGGTTTCGCGAGGGCGGGCAGCACGAGCTGTTCGGCCGCATGCCGCGCGACGGCGGCGAGGGCCATATCGTGCTCGACGGCGACGCGCTCGCAAAAGACCACACATATTTCAAGTTCGGCGGCAGCCGGCACTCGAACGATCACAAGCTGCATGCCTGGAGCGCCGACACCAAGGGCTCGGAGTATTTTTCCATTCGCGTGCGCGAATGGGCCACGGGCAAGGATCTCGACGATCTCGTCGAGGAGACCGATGGCGGCGTGGTCTGGGCCGCAGATGCAAAGTCCTTCTTCTATGTGAAGCTCGACGACAACCATCGCCCGATGCAGGTGTGGCGGCACAGGCTCGGCACGCAGCAAGCCGACGACACGCTCGTTTATGAAGAGCAGGATTCCGGCTGGTTCACCCATCTGCACGAGAGCACCAGCGGCCGCTTCTGCGTGATCGCAGGCGGCGACCACGAGACAAGCGAGCAGCGGCTGATCGACCTTGCCAACCCCGAGGCACCGCCGCGCCTCGTCGCCGCGCGCGAGGACGGCGTGCAATATTCGCTCGCCGATCGCGGCGACGAGCTGTTCATCCTCACCAATGCCGACGACGCCATCGACTTCAAGATCGTCACCGCGCCGCTGAGCCAGCCCGAGCGCAAGAACTGGCGCGACCTGATCCCGTATCGTCCGGGCATCTACATCATCGACCTCGATCTCTATGCCGGCCATCTTGTGCGGCTGGAGCGCGCCAATGCGCTGCCGTCGATCGTGATCCGCGATCTCACCACCAGGGACGAGCACGCCATCGCCTTCGACGAGGCGGCCTATTCGCTCGATACGATGGGCTCCTACGAGTTCGAGACGACGAATTTGCGCTTCGCCTATTCGTCGATGACGACGCCATCGGAAGTCTATGATTACGACATGGTCACGCGGACGCGCACCTTGCGCAAACGGCAGGAGATCCCGTCCGGCCACGATGCCGCCGACTACGTCACCACGCGGATCATGGCGAAGGCGCAGGATGGTGCCGAGGTGCCGGTGTCGATCCTGTATCGCCGCGGGCTCAAGCTCGACGGCTCGGCGCCGCTGCTGCTCTACGGCTACGGCTCCTACGGCATGGCGATGCCGGCCTCGTTCAACGCCAACCGCCTGTCGCTGGTCGATCGCGGTTTTGTTTACGCCATCGCCCATATCCGCGGCGGCGCCGACAAGGGCTGGGGCTGGTATCTCGACGGCAAGCGCGAGAAGAAGACCAACTCATTCGACGATTTTGCGGTAAGCGCCCGCGCGCTGATCGATGCGAAGTACACCAGCGCCAAACGCATCGTCGGCCATGGCGGCTCGGCCGGCGGCATGCTGATGGGCGCGGTGGCGAACCGCGCCGGCGAATTGTTCGCCGGCATCGTCGCCGAAGTGCCATTCGTCGACGTGCTCAACACCATGCTCGACGACACGCTGCCGCTGACGCCGCCGGAATGGCCCGAATGGGGCAATCCGATCGAGAGCGAAAAGGATTTTCGCACCATCCTGTCCTACTCGCCCTACGACAATGTCGCGGCAAAGGACTATCCGGCGATCCTCGCAATGGGCGGGTTGACCGATCCGCGCGTCACCTATTGGGAGCCCGCCAAATGGATCGCGCGGCTGCGCGCGACCATGAGCGGCGGCGGCCCGGTCCTGCTCCGCACCAACATGGGCGCCGGCCATGGCGGCGCCTCGGGGCGATTCGACCGGCTCGATGAGGTCGCGATCGTCTATGCGTTCGCGCTGTGGGCGGCGGGGATGGCGGAGGCCAGGGTGTAGCGACATCCACCACTGTCGTCCCTGCGAACGCAGGGACCCATACCGCGTGATCTATCAATGGAATGCGGCAGCAATACCGGCGAAGACTTCTTAACTGCGAGCCTTCGTCAAACTGCTCCCTGGGGTTATGGGTCCCTGCGTTCGCAGGGACGACAGGGAAGATTGTGGGGCGAGTTACCTGCCCCACAAGGCACTCTCGTAGGGTGGGCAAAGGCGCGAAGCGCCGTGCCCACGTCTTTTCAGATTTCTACGAGAACGTGGGCACGCTTCGCTTTGCCCACCCTACGGCAGCTTGGCCCGCCGACTCACACCGCACCGTGCGCCTCGACATAGAGCGCATAGATCGAATGGCTGCTCGCCATATAGAGCCGGTTGTTCTTGGGGCCGCCGAAGCAGAGATTGGCGCAGCGCTCGGGCAGCTTGATGAAGGCGAGCGGCTTGCCGTCCGCGTTGAACACCATGACGCCGTCGAGATCCTCCGGCCTCGCCTTGAGCTGAAACACCTTGCGGCCGCCGACATCGGTGGGTTCAGCCTGCAGCGCACCGTTGGAGCCCCAGCCGCACCAGAGATTGCCGTCGCGGTCGACGCGGAAGCCGTCGAGCGAGCCTTGATCGACCGCGTCGATCAGCTTGGTCTTGCCGCTGAGGCTGCCGTCGTCGCCGACATTGTAGCTCCAGATGCTGCGGTTGGGCGTGCCCTTCCACTCGACGATATAGAGCTTCTTCTCGTCCGGCGAGAAGGCAAGGCCGTTCGGGTTGACCAGATCGGTGAGGACGGCGCTGATCTTGCCGTCCTTGGCGATGCGATAGACATTGGTGGTGGCCTGCTCGGCCTTCTCCTTCTTGCCCTCCCACTCGCCGTTGATGCCGAACAGCGGATCGGTGAACCAGATGCTGTCGTCCGACTTCACCACGATGTCGTTCGGCGCGTTCAGCCGCTTGCCCTCGAACTTGTCGGCGAGCACGGTGATCTTGCCGTCCTTCTCGGTGCGGGTGATGCGGCGGGTCACCGAGTGCTCGCAGGTGACGAGGCGGCCCTGGCGGTCGCGCGCATTGCCGTTGGCGTAGTTGGCGTTGGCGCGGAACACACTGGTCTGCCCGGTCTTCTCGTCGAACTTCATGATCCGGTTGTTGGGAATGTCCGAGAACAAGAGATAGCCGCCCTCGGGGAAATACGCCGGACCCTCGGCCCAGCGAAAGCCTGACGCGACCTGCTCGACCGTCGAGGAATAGAGCCGGTATTTTGCGAAGCCGGGATCGAGAATCTGGACGGCGGGATCGGGGTAGCGCTGGTTCGGCGTGAACGGGAACGACTGGGCGCCGGCGGCGCGGGCGAGAAGCGTGGAAGCAGCCATCGCGCCAGCGCCGGCCATGAGATTGCGTCGCGTGAAGTTCATTGAAGTCCTCCCTGCTTGATAAAAGGCCGGCGCTTGATGCGCCAGCTCGTTGTCGTGACGTGGTATTGGCGCGCGGGGCCTCAGCGGCCGTTCGCCTTGCGCCAGGCCGCGAAGTCGGTGAGCGTCTGCGGATCGGTCGCGGGATAAAGGCCGAAGATGCCGCGGCCCTTGCCGACTTCCTCGGTGACGAAATCCTCGAACGCGGTCATCTCGAAGGTCTCGTTCGCGATCTCGTCGGCGAGATGCGCGGGGATCACGATCACGCCGTCGGCATCGCCGAGGATGACGTCGCCGGGAAACACCGGCGCATCGCCGCAGCCAATGGGAACGTTGATCTCGATCGCCTGGTGCAGCGTCAGGTTGGTCGGCGCACTCGGACGATGGTGATAGGCGGGGATGCCGAGCTTGGCGATCTCGGCGGAATCGCGAAAGCCGCCGTCGGTGACGACGCCGGCGACGCCGCGCTTCATCAGGCGCGTCACCAGGATCGCGCCGGCCGACGCCGCGCGCGCGTCCTTGCGGCTGTCCATCACCAGCACGGCACCCGGCGGGCAATCCTCAACCGCCTTGCGCTGCGGATGCGAGCGGTCCTTGAACACGTCGATGGTGTTGAGGTCCTCGCGCGCCGGCATGTAGCGCAGCGTGAAGGCCTCGCCGACCATGGTCGGCTGATCGGCGCCGAGCGGGTGGACATCCTGGATCATCTGGATGCGCAGGCCGCGCTTGAACAGCGCGGTCGCCACCGTGGCGGTGGAGACGGATTTGAGCTTGTTGCGGGTGGCTTCGCTGAGTTTGGTCATGGTGTACTCTCTAGTAAATCGACGGCTCGCCGATCGGCGCGCCGAAATCGGTCTCGAGGAAATCGAAGTCGCAGCCGTCGTTGGCCTGCTTGATGTGCTTGGTGAACATCCAGCCATAGCCGCGCTCGAAGCGGCGCTCGGGCTGCTTCCATGCGGCGCGGCGTTTTTCCAGCTCGGCCTCGGGGACGTCGAGATTGATGGTGCGGGCGGCGACGTCGAGGGTGATGCGATCGCCGTTCCGCACCAGCGCCAGCGGGCCGCCGATATACGACTCCGGCGAGACGTGCAGGATGCAGGCGCCGTAGCTGGTGCCGCTCATGCGCGCGTCCGAGATGCGCACCATGTCGCGCACGCCCTGTTTCACGAGTTTTGTCGGGATCGGCAACATGCCCCATTCCGGCATGCCCGGCCCTCCTTGCGGCCCGGCATTGCGCAGAATGAGGATATGGTCCTCGGTGACGTCGAGATTGGAATCGTCGACCGCCTTCTTCATCGAGGGATAGTCGTCGAACACCAGCGCGGGGCCGGTGTGCTTGAGGAAGCGCGGCGCGCAGGCGCTCGGCTTGATGACACAGCCGTCGGGTGCAAGATTGCCCTTGAGCACGGCGAGCGCGCCTTCCTTGTAGATGGGATTGTCGACCGAGCGGATCACGTCGGCATTGTGCACCTCGGCGCCGTCGATGTTCTCACCGAGAGTCTTTCCGGTGACCGTGATGCAATCGAGATGCAGATGCTGCTTGATCTGGCCCATCAGCGCCGGCAGGCCGCCGGCATAGAAGAAGTCCTCCATCAGATAGGCATCGCCGCTCGGGCGGACATTGGCAATCACGGGCACTTTGCGGCTGGCGATTTCGAAATCGTCGAGGCCTATATCGAGGCCGGCGCGGCGAGCCTGCGCGATCAGATGGATGATGGCGTTGGTCGAGCAGCCCATCGCCATCGCGACCGCGATCGCGTTCTCGAAGGCTTTTCGGGTCTGGATCGTCTTCGGAGTCAGATCCTCCCACACCATCTCGACGATGCGGCGGCCGCATTCGGAGGCCATGCGGATGTGGTTGGCATCCGCCGCCGGAATCGAAGAGGCGCCGGGCAGCGTCATGCCGATCGCCTCCGCAATCGCGGTCATGGTCGAGGCCGTGCCCATGGTCATGCAGGTGCCGTAGCTGCGGGCGATGCCGGCTTCGATATCGAGCCAGTCCTTGTCGGAGATTTTTCCGGCGCGCCGCTCGTCCCAATATTTCCAGCCGTCCGAGCCGGAGCCGAGCGTCTTGCCCTTCCAATTGCCGCGCAGCATCGGGCCCGCCGGCAGATAGATCGCCGGGATGTTCATCGAGGTCGCGCCCAGCAAGAGCGCCGGCGTGGTCTTGTCGCAGCCGCCCATCAGCACGACGCCGTCGACGGGATGGCTGCGCAGCAGCTCCTCGGCATCCATGGCGAGCAGGTTGCGATAGAGCATGGTGGTGGGCTTGAGCAGCGATTCCGACAGCGACAGCGCCGGCAGCTCGATCGGCAGGCCGCCGGCCATCAGGATGCCGCGCTTGACGTCGTCGACGCGCGACTTGAAGTGCATGTGGCAGGGCTGCGCATCCGACCAGGTGTTGAGGATCGCGATAACAGGACGGTCCTTCCACTCCTCCGGCGCGTAGCCCATCTGCATGGTGCGGGAGCGGTGGCCGAACGAGCGGAGATCGTCGGGCGCGAACCAGCGCGCGCTGCGGAGCTGGTCGGGCGTGATTTTCTTCTTGGTCATGATTGGGTGCCCCATTTCTGCACGGTGTTCCGCTCGATGGCGCGGAAGATCAGGTTCTCGACAAAGAGCCCGATGATGATCACCGTCAAGAGGCCCGCGAACACTGCGGGTATGTCGAGCAGATTGCGGTTCTCGAAGATGAACCAGCCGAGCCCGCCCTGCCCCGAGGACACGCCGAACACCAGCTCGGCCGCGATCAAGGTGCGCCAGGCGAACGCCCAGCCGATCTTGAGACCCGTGAGGATCGAGCCGAACGCGGCGGGGATCAGGATTTTCGCCACATAGGGCAACCCGCGCAGGCCGTAATTGCGGCCGACCATGCGCAGCGTGTTGGACACGCTCTTGAAGCCGGAATGGGTGTTGAGCGCGACCGGCCACAGCACCGAATGGATCAGCACGAAGACGAGGCTGCCATTGCCGAGGCCGAACCAGATCAGAGCGAGCGGCAGCAGCGCGATGGCCGGCAGCGGGTTGAACATCGCCGTCACGGTCTCGAGGAAGTCGGTGCCGATGCGCGTCGAGATCGCGAGCACGGTGAAGATCGCGGCCAGTGCGATGCCGGCCGAATAGCCCATGAACAGAACCTTCAGCGAGGTCCAGGCTCGCATCGGAATGGTGCCGTCCTTGACGCGGTCGAACAATGTCACGGCGGTATCGTGCAGCGTCGGAAACAACAGGGGATTGTCGAGGGCGACGCCGTAGGCCTCCCAGATCGCGGCCAGGAACAGGATGATGACGGTCTTGCGGACAAAACCGTCGTTCCACAACAACTCAAGCACGCTCAGCTTGCGCTCGACCTCGTCGGCGGCGGCGACCGGCGCATCACGCAGCAATATTTTCGCTTCGCCCATGGCAGGCTCCCTCAATGCGCCGTGGCTTCGGCTGCGAACAGGAGATCATGGATCTCCTTCTCCAATCGGCCAGCACTGCCGTCTCCACTGGAGACCTTATCGACATCGATCACCTCGGCCTTGACGCGGCCGGGATGCGGTGACAGCAGCAGGATGCGGTTGCCGATGCGGATCGCTTCCGCAATCGAATGGGTCACGAATAGCACCGTGAACTTGGTCTCGCTCCAGAGCTGGAGCAGCTCGTCCTGGCAGGTCCTGCGCGTCAGCGCGTCCAGCGCGGCGAACGGCTCGTCCATCAGCAGGATGTCCGGCTCCATCGCCATGCCGCGCGCAATCGCGACGCGCTGCTTCATGCCGCCGGAGAGCGTGTGCGGATAGGCATCGACCACGCGGGTGAGGCCGACCTTCTCGATATAGGCCCGCGCCTTCGCCTCGGCGTCCTTGCGCGACAGTTTTCGCGCGGTGAGGAGCGGAAACATGACGTTGGCAAGCACGCTCTTCCAGGGCAGGAGTTGGTCGAACTCCTGGAAGATCATCATGCGGTCGGCGCCGGGACCGTGGATCTCACGATCGTTGATGGTCATGCGGCCTTCGCTGGGGCTCATGTAGCCGCCGACGGCCTTGAGCAGGGTCGACTTGCCGCAGCCGGACGGCCCGAGCAGCACGAAGCGGTCGGATTTGTCGACGGTGAACGAGACCCTTTCGGTGGCGGTGACGACGGCGCTGGAGGTCTTGTAGCGCAGCGTCACCCCGTTGACGTCGAGCAGAGCCATCAATTGCCCTTCAAATCGTGGGCGACGGGGAGATAGTAGTCCGTCCAGGCCTTGGGCTGGTTCTTCAGCGTGCCGGTCTTGAACAGATGCGCGGCGAACTTCATCGTGCCCTGCGGCTCCAGATTCCACTCCATCATGCCGGGCTCTTTCAGCAGATCGAGCAGCTCCTCCACGGAGGTCTTGTCCCCGGTGATCTCCTTGTAGATCTCGACCGCCTGTTTGGTGTCGCTGCGGATCAGGTCCTGCGCCTCCTTGGTGGCGTCACGCACGGCCTGGATGATCTTTGGATTGGCGTCCGCGAATTTGGTCGTGGTGAAGAATTGCGCCTGGCTGAGCGGGCCGCCCATCACGTCAGGCGAGGACAGCACGACATGCGCACCCGGCACGTTCTTCAGCTCGAGGAACGTGAAAGGCGGGATCGAGAAGTGCGTATGCACCTCGTGCTTGGAATTGGACAGCGCCGCATAGGCGTCGGGATGGCCGAGTTGCACCGTGTTGGCGTCGAGCTTCGACCATTGATCGGCGCCGAAAGCCTCAGACGCCGCGATCTGGAGCACGATCGCCTGGGTCGAGACCTTCACCGTCGGCACCGCGATCTTGTCGCCGGGGGCGAAATCCTTGATCGACTTGATGTTGGCGTCTCTGGAGATCAGCGTCATCGGTTGCGCCGAGGTCGCAACGATGCCCTTCACGCCGCCGCGGGTGCGGTCCCACAGCAACAGAAGATTGCCGGTGCCGGTGTTGAGGATGTCGACGCCGCCCGCGAGCAGCGCATCGGTCTGCGCGCCGCCGCCGGAGAAGGTGATCCACTTGGTGGTGACGCCAGCAACTCCGAGGCTAGCTGCATGCTTCTCGATCAGTTTCTGTTTTTCCATGATGTGGCTCGGCATGTAGAAAATGCCGGGCTGGCGCGACAGCGCGATCTCGGATTTCTGCTGCGCATGGGCCGCAGATCCCGACAGGGCGGCGGCGGCGATCAGGGCGGCAGCCGCAAGCTTGCTACGAAGATGCTTGATCATTGTTGTGTGTTTCCTCCGGCCAGCGTTCAGCCGCGTTGACCCTGCTGATGCACTAATATATTAGTGCATCAAAGGCAAGCCCGCGGGACCCGACATGGAAGCAGCCCATACCGCGCCACGCGCGCCCGCGAAGACCGGTTCAAGGCTCGATCGCGCCCGCCAGGCCGCGCCGCAGGTGTTCGAGCGGCTGCGCAATGCGATCATTGCCCTGGAGCTGCCGCCCGGCGCGCCGCTGTCGCGCGCCGAGCTCGCCGGCCAGTTCGGCATCAGCTCGACACCGGTGCGCGACGCCTTGATGCGGCTCGAGGAAGAGGGCCTGGTCGACGTGTTTCCGCAGCACGCAACCGTGGTCAGCCGGATCGACATCAGCCGCGCCGAGCAAGCGCATTTCCTGCGCCAGGCGCTAGAGCTGGAGATCGTGCGCCTCCTGGCAGGCAGCCACGACGCCGCGCTGGTGATCCGCCTCGACCATGCCATTGCGCTGCAACAGCAATTTGCCAAGGCCGGCGACTTCGAAGCCTTCATGGCCGGCGACAATGATTTTCACGGGCAGCTCTATGCCGCGGCCGGCAAGCAGGATTTGTGGACGCTGGTCCGCAGCCGCAGCGGACATATCGACCGGCTGCGCCGGCTGCATTTGCCCTCCCCCGGCAAGGCCCAGAACATCGTCCGCCATCACAAGCTGATCACGCGTGCGATCGAGGCCGGCGACGCCGACGCTGCGCAACAGCATCTGCGCAAACACCTGTCGGGCACACTGAGCGAGCTGGACAAGATCCGGAGCCACTATCCCGAATACCTGACCGACGGGCTATTGTGACGGCGTCCTGACCATGTGCACCTCATCGTGCATATGGACGGCCATCGAATCCAGGCGCCGCTTACGACCATCGGATAGCCGCGCGGTGCTTGCAGGACGAGCACAATTCGCGCAACAATTTCGTATTTGAAGCTTTGATTTGGGTCGCGGGAGGCATCCCTGTCCGACCCGGAGGTTTTTGACGTGGCCAACATCCTGATCGTGGATGACGACCCGGCCGTGCAGATCACGATCCGGCTGATCCTGGAAAGGGCCGGTCACCACGTCACCGTTGCGGGCGACGGCCGCAAGGGGCTCGCGCTGTTCGAGGCCAGCCCGGTCGACTTGCTGTTCCTCGACATCTTCATGCCCGGCATGGACGGGCTGGAGACGATGCGCCACATCCGGGCGCTGCAGCCGGCCATTCCCATCATCGTCATTTCCGGACGCTCGCTCACGCCGGACGCTTATGCAGAGCCGGATTTTCTCAAGATGGCGACCAAGCTCGGCGCGGTGGCAAGCCTTCAGAAGCCATTTCGCCCCGACGCGTTGCTCGCCGCGGTCGACGGCTGCCTGAAGGCGCTGCAGCCGGAGGCTCCCGATGTCAGCACCGAGCGCCAATGACGACAGCCTCCGCTCTGTTTCGGGCCAGAACGGGCGCGGCCACTCGGGACGTGGTACGAATATCCCCATGACGCTCGCAACGCGGCTGGCCATCGCGATGATTCTGCTGGTGGCGGTGACCGTGGCCGCAGTCGGCTGGTTGGGCTATCGCAACATCACCCAGGCCGTTATTCCGCGGGTCCTGGAACGCGTCGAAGCCCAGTCGCGCCTGCTGGCGACCAATCTCGAATCCTACGTTGCCGGCACCCGCGGCGATCTGGCCGGCTATCGCTCCGCCGCAGCCATCAATGGCCTGATCCGCGCCCATATCGGCGGAGGCATCGACGCGCTCGACGGCGTTTCGGAGCAAACCTGGCGCGAGCGCATCGCAGCGCGGCTCGCAGCCGAGATCGACGCCAAACCCAGCTACGGGCAGTTTCGGATCATCGGTCTCGACGACGACCATCGCGAACTGGTCCGCGTCGATCGCTCCGGCCCGAATGGAAAGGCACGGGTCGCCCCCGACAGCGAGCTGGAGCGCAAAGGCGAGCGAACCTACTTTCAGGACACGATCCGACTGGCGCCGGGCGAGGTCTATGTGTCCCCGATCGACCTCGCCACCCGGCAGGGCGGGACCGCGGATATTCACGTTCCGACATTGCGCGTCGCGACGCCGCTGTTCGCGCCGGACGGCAGGCCCTTCGGCATCATCATCGCCAATATCGACATGCGTCCGGCGCTCGACCGCGTCCGCTCGACCGCGGGCTCGGGAGGAGAGATTTACGTCGTGAATTCGCGCGGCGATTATCTCGTCCATCCCGATCGCGCGCGGGAATTCGGCGCATTGCAGGGCCGTCCCAACGACTGGCGCAAGGATTTCCCATTTTTTGCGGCCCTGGCCGGCGCGCCGGACGTATCCACGCAGCTCATGACCGACGCCTCGGACCGCCCGAGCGGCGCGGCGATGGCCCCGGCATTGCTTGCGGGCAAGGAATGGGTCGCGATCATCGTGACCGTGCCCCCGGCGGTCTTCGGCCGCGTGCCGGCCGCCATTCAGAAAACGTCCTTGCTCGTCGGCGTCCTTGCCGTCCTCGCTGCGGCGGCGCTCGCCGTATTCCTGGCGCGCTCGTTGACGCGCCCGATCGGGCGCCTGACCGCGGCGGTGGAGGCGATCGGCAGTGGCCGGCCCGCCGACATTCCGCTCGATGCCGGCGGCGAGACGGGCGTGCTGGCACGGGCCTTTGCCCGGATGGTCGAAGAGACGCGAGCAAAGACAGCCGCTCTCGAACGCGAAGTCGAGGAGCACCGCCGCACCGAGGCCGCGCGCAGCCATCATGAAGCGCGCGAGCGCCTGTTCAGCGCCGCCGTCGAATCCTCCGACGATGCGATCGTGATGCAGTCGCTCGACGCCATCATCACCGGCTGGAATCCCGCCGCCGAACGTCTCTACGGCCATTCGGCGGAAGAGGCGATCGGGCAATCCACCGCGATCATCGTCCCGACGGATCGACGCGCGCAAGGCAAGACCTATTTGCAGCGGATCGCCGAAGGCGAGCCGATCGAGCGGTTCGAGACGGTGCGCCTGCGCAAGGACGGCACGCCGGTCGAGATCTCGCTCAGCCTGTCACCGATCAAGGGGCCGTCGGGCGAGATCATCGGCGCCTCCGGCTCCGCGCGCAGCCTCACCGAGGCCCGGCGGGCCGAGCGGGCGCTGCAGCAGCAGATCGAGGAGCGGCGCCAGATCTTCGAGACCTCGCAGGATCTGATCATGGTCATGGACGCGCGCGGCCATATCGCGCAGATCAGTCCGAGCAGCGAGACCATTCTCGGCTACCGGCCGGAACAGATGCTCGGCCGCAGCGGCACGGATTTCATTCATCCCGACCATCTCGAGCAGTCGCGCGGGGAGATGCGCGCGCTGCGGCGCGGCGAACGCCCCAAGCTCTCCGACACCAGGTGCCTCCACAGCAACGGCCACGAGGTCTGGCTGTCCTGGCTCGGCAACTGGTCCGCGCAGGCGAACCGCTTCTTCTTCGTCGGACGCGACATGACCGAGGCGAGGCGCGCGGAAGAATCCTTGCGCGAAAGCGAGCTGCTCGCGCGCAACATCGTCGAGACCGCGCTCGACGCCTTCGTCCAGACCGACGACCGCAGCACCATCCTGAACTGGAGCTCGCGGGCCGAAGAGCTGTTCGGCTGGCGGCGCAGCGAGGCGCTCGGCAGGAATGCGGTCGACCTCATCGTCGCCGAGAGCGAGCGCGAGAGGGTCAAGGCCGGCCTCGCGCGCTTCCTCGAGACCCAGGACGGTCAGACGCTCAACCGCCGGCGCGAACTCATGGTCCGACGTCGCGACGGCAAGGAATTCAGGGCCGAGCTGAGCGTCACGGCGCTCAGACGCCGCGAAGGCATTCTGTTCAACGTGTTCTACCGCGACCTCACCGACAAGATCGCCTCCGAGGAACGCATCCGCCACGCCGAGAAGATGGAGGCGGTCGGCCAGCTCACCGGCGGCGTGGCGCACGACTTCAACAACATCCTCACCGTCATCACCGGCACGATCGAGATTCTGGCCGATGCGGTGGCGAAGGAGCCGGAGCTTGCGGCGATCACCAAGATGATCGACGAGGCCGCCGGGCGCGGCGCCGAGTTGACCCAGCACCTGCTCGCCTTCGCGCGCAAGCAGCCGCTCCAGCCGCGCGAGATCGACATCAACGTGCTGATCATCGACACCGCAAAGCTGTTGCGGCCGACGCTGGGCGAGCAGATCCAGATCGAATCGGTGTTCGAGGACGAGAGCTGCGTTGCGATCGTCGATCCCAACCAGCTCACCACCGCGATCCTCAACCTCGCGCTCAATGCCCGCGACGCCATGCCCGGCGGCGGCAAGCTGATCGTGGAGACGGGCGCCGCCTATCTCGACGAGGTCTATGCCAGCGTCAACGACGTCCCGCCGGGACACTATGTGCTGATCGCCGTGAGCGACACCGGCACCGGCATCCCCGCCAACATGCTGGCCAGGGTGTTCGATCCGTTCTTCACCTCGAAGGGACCGGGCAAGGGCACCGGGCTCGGGCTTTCGATGGTCTACGGCTTCATCAAGCAGTCCGCGGGCCACATCAAGATCTACAGCGAGGAAGGCCACGGCACCACGATCAAGATGTATCTGCCGCCGGGCAAGACGCCCACCGCAGTGGGCGAGGGCGTGATGCCGGCGACGATCGAGGGCGGGCACGAGACGATCCTCGTCGTCGAGGACGACCGGCTGGTGCGCGACTACGTGCTGGCGCAGCTGCATTCGCTCGGCTACGTCACCTTGCAGGCCGCGAACGCCGCGGAAGCGCTCGCGATCGTCGCCTCCGGAAAGCCGTTCGACCTGCTGTTCACCGACGTCATCATGCCCGGCAAGATGAACGGACGGCAGCTTGCCGACGAGGTGCTGAAGACACGTCCCGACCTCAGGGTGGTCTATACGTCCGGCTATACCGAGAACGCGATCATCCATCACGGCCGGCTGGATTCGGGCGTCCTGCTGCTGGCGAAGCCGTACCGCAAATCGGACCTCGCGCGGATCATCCGCAGGGCGCTGACCGCTTGAGGCCTCGCGGCTCGTGTCCCGGACGCACTGCAGCGCGCCATAAGCGCGTTCACGCGCGTCTTCGACGCGCCATGGCTGCTGTGCAGAGCCGGGACCAGACCTGTCAGCGGTGAAATCGGAGAGATGGGCCCCGGCTCGGCAGCGCATCATTGCATGATGCGCTGCGTCCGGGGCGTGAGACGATGTTACGACGCCCGCTGGGCCGCGGTCATCACGATGCGGATCAGATCGGCGGCGTTGCGGGCACCGAGCTTCTTCATGATGTTGGCGCGGTGGTCCTCGATGGTGCGCGGGCTGATGCCGAGCGTGCGGCCGGCTTCCTTGTTGGAGGCGCCGGCGGCGAATTGCTCGAGCACTTCGCGCTCACGCCGCGTCAGCGGCTCGCGTCCGGGGAAATGCAGCGAGCCGAACTTCGGCGATGCGCTCTCTGACTGCCTGCGTGCATAGGCACCGATCGCCTCGTCCAGCCGGCCGACGATCTCGCTGCCGCGGAACGGCTTCTCGATGAAATCGAGCGCGCCGCTCTTGATGGCGCCCACCGCCATGGCGATGTCGCCCTGCCCTGAGATCATGAAGATCGGCGCCGGATAGTCCTCGCCGTGCAGTTCCTTCAGAATGTCGAGGCCCGACTTTCCGGGAATGTGGACGTCGAGCAGGACCGCAGCCGGGGTGCGGTTTCGTGCGACCGACAGCAGGGCTGCGCCGTCCGCAAAACAGATCACTTCATAGCCCGCCGCCTTCAACACCATCGACAAGGTGTCGCGAACGGCAGGGTCGTCGTCGACCACAAAGATTTCACCACGAGAGGTTTGCTCGGCCATGTGCCACATCCAGTTGGCATTACGGACTCGCGTCCGCGCCAACGTTTATGGCGCTCGGCGCGGATTCGGCCCACCCGTATTTGTACGGGACATGGACTTAACGCACAAGTAGCGGCGAGGTGCCTTATTGCGGGGGACGGAGAATATCCATGCTAAATTACGCTGGCACACCCCCGCTCGCCGCGATGGCTGAAACGGACAGCCGTCAGTTGATCGCAGCCGAACTTCGCTCTCTGATCGCGCGCATCGAGATCAGTCTGCGTCTGATCGACGCGGCCATGACCTCGGACGGAGAGCCGGACGACGATAGCGCTATCGTGGGTTCCACCGAGATTGTCGTGCTCGACGACCTCACGCCTCGTTATGCCACGGCGAGTGCCGCCCTCAACGCCTGCCGGGCGGAGCTCGGCCGCGCCCTGCAACAATTATCGGAATTTGGCAGTCCGGCGTAGGCCGCAATCGGCGCGGCGGATCGTCCGCAGCCGATTGCATGGCAGGTCCGCGTCTCAGGTGCGGTGCCGCTCCACGATCGCGTCGGTGGCGACGCCGCCCCAGGTGTGGATCACCGGCAGGCCCATCGCCGCCTTGCCGAGATTGGCGAGGCTGATCCGCAGCGCCGCGAGATCGAGCGGCTTCGGCAGGCTCTGGAGTTCGATCCCGACGGAGCGGGCGAAGCTGCGGGCAGCGCTGCGGCGCTTGCCGTCCATGCCGCTGATGACGATCACGGAGCCCGCGAATTTCGCCGCCGCCATCTCGCGCAGCACGTCGATGCCGTCACCATCCTCCAGCACGAGATCGAGCGTCACGCAGTCGAAGCGCGCGGCGCGGAGCTTTTCGATCGCCTCCGCGACGGACGGCGCCACCGTGACTTCGTGGCCGGCCTGCTTCGCGGCGACCGTGATCAGGCTGCGCTGCGTGGCGTCGTCGTCGACCACCAGGAGCTGAAGCGCGCGCCGCTCGGCGGCGTCGGGCAGGTTTGACGGGATGGGGGAGAGAGAGCTTCTGGGCATTACCGTATCCTGAGATTGAGACCGGCAATTGATACACGGATCGCGCTTCAGCCACGTAAAGCAGTTGCGGCGAATTCGTTCGGATGTTTCAGCAAATATGAACCAACGCCCCGGAAAGCGGCAACGCGACTCATGACGAGGCCTGTCTGGCGATCAGGCTGCCTCGTCACGGCCACCGGAAGCGCCGCGCTTCTTCCGGTTCTTGCCGCGCAGGAACTGGATGTCCATTTCGGCGCCGTTGACGCGCACCAGCTCGCAACGGCGATAGGCGAGGCCGGTGGACGACAGCAGCAGAAAGAATTCCTTCAGGTTCAATCCCTGGATCGAGCCTTCCACCGTGAGGATGGCGTCGGTGTCGGAGATCGCATTGAGCTTGCAGTCGCGCCGCCACGTGCCGTCGATCGCCATGATGCAGACATCATAGCCTCGACTGAACGTGACGCGCTCCGCGCCCTTGCCATCCTCGGCCATGCTTATCGTCCTGCCATCACCGCCACGCGCGGCGCCGCGCCGGCGAGAGCCGGCTTGGCCGCGGCCGCACGCGGGTCGTTCGGCTTGTAGAGGCCGCGACGATCCGGGATCGGCTTGAACGTGTCGGTCAGCCCGACCACGGTTTCGGCTGCACCCAGCACCAGGAAGCCGTCGGGCTCGATCTGGCGGGCCAGGCGGTTGAAGATGTTGATCTTGGTGTCCTGGTCGAAATAGATCAGCACGTTGCGGCAGAAGATGACGTCGAACGTGCCGAGCTGGGCGAAGTCGTGCAGCAGATTGAGCTGCCGGTGCTGGATCATCGCCCGCAATTCCGGATTGATCTGCCAGGTCTCGCCGGTCTGCTTGAAATATTTCATCAGCATCTGGATCGGCAGGCCGCGCTGGACTTCGAACTGGCTGTAGATGCCGGCCTTGGCCTTCTCCAGCACCTCCTGCGACAGGTCGGTCGCGATGATCTCGACGCGCCAGCCGGTCAGGGCCGCGCCCATCTCCTTCAGGCTCATCGCCAGCGAATAGGGCTCCTGCCCGGTTGAGCCGGCGGCGCACCAGATGCGCACGCTGCGACGTCCGGCGCGCGCCTTGATCACCTCGGGCATGATGTGGTCACGGAAATGATCGAACGGGACCTTGTCGCGGAAGAAGAAGGTCTCGTTGGTGGTCATGGCTTCGACCACGTTGGTGATCATCTCGCGCGAGCCGCCCTGAAGCTTCTGCACGAGCTCATTGATGCCGGCGAGCCCGGCCTTGCGGGCCAGAGGCAGCAGGCGGCTTTCGATCAGATATTGCTTGTCTGCGGACAGGTCGAGCCCGGAATTGTCCTTCAGGAACTTGCGCAGATACTCATACTCGGTCGGGGTCACGGAAAGCCTCTCGGAAGCTGTACTGGGAACACTCTGGCCAACGTGCGGCCAGACACACTCAGACCATGGCTTGTCCGACCGGGATCAAACCGACTTCAGCGAACTTGTCGGCGATGATGTCTTTGTCGAAGGGCTTCATGATGTACTCATTGGCGCCGCCGCTGAGCGCCTGAGCAATATGGGCCACGTTGTTCTCGGTGGTGCAGAACACCACTTTCGGCTGGTCCCCGCCGGGCAGGCGGCGCATATGGCCCATGAACTCGAAGCCGTCCATCACGGGCATGTTCCAGTCGAGCAGCACCGCATCGGGCAGCTTCTGCTGACAGATCTCGAGCGCCTTGGAGCCGTCCTCGGCCTCGGTGACTTGGAATTCCAGGCCTTCCAGGATCCGGCGCGCGATCTTGCGCACGACGCTGGAATCATCGACCACCAAACATGTCTTCATTTCTGTTCTCCGGTTTCGATGTTTCGTTGGCTCACGCAGCCATCTGCACTTCGGTCTTCAGCTCGAGGACGCGGTCGACGTCGAGGACGACCATGAGCTGTCCGTCGAGGCGGTGGACGCCGCCGGCGAGCTTGGCCATGCGGGGATCGAGGTTGACGGGGTTTTCTTCCTTGCCGTCTTCGGCCAGCCGCAGCACCTCGCCGATCTGGTCGATCAGGAGGCCGTAGGATTCACCGCGCAAATCGACGCCGACCGCCATCGGTGTCTGGCCGTCCTCGGGCTTGGGCAGGCCGAGGCGGGCGCGCATGTCGACCACGGTGACGATGCGGCCGCGCAGGTTCAGGACGCCCGCGATCTCGCGCGAGGACAGGGGAACGCGGGTGACGCGCTCGGGCATGAACACGTCCTGGACGCGGGAGATCGGCAGGCCGAACAGCTGGCCGCCGATCATCGCCGTGACGTATTCGACCATGGCGCCTTCGCCGATCTGGGTCTTCTTGGTCATGTGCGTACTCCTGATCCCTGTCCTGCTCTTACGCCGCTGCCCGGTTCAGCTCGGAGGCGCCGGCGGCACCCGCGGTCTGTTCCTTCAGCGCCGCGATCAGACCGGGACGGTCGAACTTGGCGACATAGTCGTGGAAGCCGGCCTGGCGGCCGCGCTCGATCGCCGCCGGCGACACCAGCGCCGAGAGGCCGATGATCGGCATCGAGCCGAGATTGTTGTCGGAACGGATGGTCTCGGCGAACTCGAACCCGTTCATGTCGGGCATCTCGATGTCGGTCAGGACCACGTCGAAGGTCTGGGCACGGAGCGCCGCGAGGCCCTCCTGCGCGGTCGGCGCGGTGCGGACGCGGTAGCCGGCGGCTTTCAGCACGGGCGCCAGCATGTTGCGGAAGAACGCGCTGTCGTCGACCAGCAGCACCGACTGCGAATGCATCGACGGCTTCATCTCCTTGCGGGTGAACCAGTCCGAGAACGCCATCGGCAGGAAGTGGCCGACGTCGATCACCTCGGTGGCCTGGCCCTTGATCACGGCCGAGCCGAGAATGCCGCTGGAGGAGCCGCCGACCTCGATGTTGAGCCGTTCCTCGACGATGTCGATGATCTCGTCGACGACGAGGCCCATGGAGCGGCCGTCATCGGCGAACACCAGGATCGGCTGGGCGCCCTGGCTCGCAATGGTGACGCTCTCCATGGCGACCAGCGGCATCAGCTGCTCGCGGTACTGCACCATGTAGCGGCCGTTGGAGAACTCGATCTTGTCGGCCGGCAGCTCTTCGAGACGGGTGACGAGCCCGAGCGGGACCGCCTTGGGCTGCGACGAGCCGGCGCGGAACACCAAGAGCGAGGTGGTCTGCTCGCCCGAGCCGATGTGGTGCGCGCCGTTCTCGTCGCCCATGTCATGGGCCGAGGAGCCGGCGGCGCCGAGCGCCTTGGCAATGCCGTTGGGGTCGATGATCATGATGACCGCGCCATCGCCCAGAATGGTGTTGCCGGAGAACATGTCGATGTGACGGAGTTTCGTCGACATCGGCTTGACCACGATTTCTTCGGTGTGGAACACGCCGTCGACCACGATGCCGAAGGTCTGGCTGCCGACTTGCGTGACCACGATGAAGCCGTTCTCGGGATCGGAGGCCGCGCCGTCGTCGATCTTCAAGAGCTTCTTCAGATGGATCAGCGGCAGCAGCTTGTTGCGCAGGCGCAGCACCGCGGTGTCCTTGATGCGCTCGATGCGGTGCTCCGAGTTGGCGCGGGCACGGACCAGCTCGACCACCGAGAGCTGCGGGATCGCAAAGCGATCGCCGGCGGCTTCGACGATCAGCGCCGAGACGATCGCCAGGGTCAGCGGGATCTTGATGGTGACGCTCGAGCCTTCACCGGCGACCGACTTGATGTCGATGGTGCCGCCGATCTGGTCGATATTGGTGCGCACCACGTCCATGCCGACACCGCGGCCGGAGACCGAGGTGATGGCGGCCGCGGTCGAGAAGCCCGGCGCGAAGATGAACTTGTGGATCTGGGCTTCCGACATCTTCTCCAGCTCGGCCTCGGTGACGAGACCGCTAGAGATCGCCTTGGCCTTGATCTTCTCGGTGTTGAGGCCTCTTCCGTTGTCGGCGATGCAGATGATGATGTGGCCGCCCTCGTGATAGGCGGACAGGCGAATGGTGCCCTGCTCGCCCTTGCCGGACGCGAGCCGCTCGGCGGGGGTCTCGAGGCCATGATCGGCGGAGTTGCGCACCATGTGGGTGAGCGGGTCCTTGATCAGATCGAGCACCTGGCGATCGAGCTCGGTGTCGGCGCCGTGCATCTCCAGCTCGATCTGCTTGCCGAGTTCGCTCGACAGGTCGCGGACGATGCGGGGCAGCTTCTGCCAGGCATTGCCGATCGGCTGCATGCGCGTCTTCATGACGCCTTCCTGCAGCTCGGCGGTGACGTTGGACAGCCGCTGCAGCGGCACCTTGAACTCGGTGTCCTCGTTGCGGCGGGAGATCTCCAAAAGCTGGTTGCGGGTCAGCACCAGCTCGGAGACCATGGTCATCAGATGCTCCAGCGTATCCACGTTGACGCGGATCGACTGGTTGGCGATGCTGGCGCCCTCGCCAGCGCCCTCGTCGGCGGCCGACTTCCTCGGTGCGGGCTTTTCCTTGGGCGCCTTGGCTTCCTTCGCCGTTTCCTTGGCCACGGGCGCAGGAGCTTCAGCAGCCGGCGCGGGCTCGGCCTTGGCAACAGGTGCCGGCGCTTCGATCGCGGTCTCGCGGAAGGCGCGCTCGAGTTCGTCGAGCGAGACTTCGCCCGGACGCAACGGGCGCTCCAGGGTCTGGTCGATCAGCGTGCCGGCGGTCATTTCTTTTGCCGGTGCAGGCGCCGCAGCAACAGGCGCTTCCGGCACCAGCGGCGGGGCTTCGGCAACGGGAGCGGTCGCGGCAGCAGCGCCGGCAGCCATCGCGGCCATGCCCTGCTCGACCATCGCTTCCAGCTTGTCGATGAGATCGCGGTCGGTACCCTCGGGCTCGGCTTCGGTGGCTTCGAGACCCGCCAGGATCTCCTTGATGCGGTCGATCGAGGACAGGATCACCGTCACCGCCTGCCCGGTCACCGGCATGCCGTCACGGAATTTGCCCATCAGGGTCTCGCCGGCATGCGCCAGCGCTTCGAGCCGCGGCAACCCGAGGAAGCCGCACGTACCCTTGATGGTGTGGACCAGGCGGAAGATGTTATCCAGGATCTTGGCGTTGTTCGGCTCCTGCTCGAACTTCACCAGCTGATTGTCGACGGTGTCCAGGCTCTCGCTGGTCTCCGTCAAAAACTCCCGCAACAGATCATCCATGGGATACGCCTTACTAAGCTGAACTTCGACGCCTGTGCCACGTCTGGAATCGGCGGAAGTCTTCGCCTTGGATCGTTAGACAACCCCTTTCACGGTCCCGTTAATTTCAGCCTCCGTGCTAATACGGATATTGAAGACAAGTTTGCGGTTCGGCCGCATGCGATAGCGGTTTTCGGCAAAGGCAGCGTCCGCATCTCATGCGTGAGACGCCATAGGTAAACGCTCCGATAACGACGTTGCGCCGCGCGCGAAAAAACCCTGCCGGTGAGGAACGATATGCACGGGCCGCGCGAAACTGAATCAAATCACGCGCGATCAGGCTCACCCGCACGGCCGTCTGCTGGCCGTCAGCCGGAAGCCGCAATAGCTGCAGTTGCGGTAAATGGACGCTTACCTCGCGGCCTCTGCGACCGGCAACGCGCTAACCCAATCGCGCGGCGACGGCGCGATGCTCCGCGAGGCAGTCCCTGATGGCGGCGAGCAACGCATTCGGCGTAAACGGCTTGCGCAGGCAACGCGTCGCGCCGAGCTCCAGCGCCATCCGGAGGAAGTCGGGTGCGGGCGAGTTCAGATTTGCGAAGGCGTAGCCGGACATCGCGATGAGCGGAATCGCCGGCGCGCGTTCGTGGAAGATCCGGATCGACTCGAACCCCCGCATATGCGGCATGAAGATATCGATCATCATCAGATCGACCTGTTCGGTTTCGAGCGCGCGAAGTCCGGCTTCTCCCCCGTCGGCAATCGTCACCCGGAAATTATTCCGCTGGAGACAGATCTCGATGGCCATGCACACCATCGGGTCGTCGTCGACAACGAGAATATGGCGCAGATTTTTCCCCGTTTGGGCTTCCCGATTCGGCGATTCAAAAATTGAGCCGTTGGGCACGCCGTTCTCCTCTGGCTGGGATCGAAACCTTGATGGCCGCGAACGCCGCCGATCGCGTCGGGCAACGAACGGCAAGGGATGCGACATTCGCGGGGTTGCGTAGCCGCGTTGCAGTCCAGTCCCTGATCGCTGGGAATATGCGCTCGAGAAGGCAGGCCGCAGCTGTCGGCCGGCGTCCGATGGCGACGCGGATGCGATGCTTCCGGCTCATGACAGCCCCCTTGCCGCTTTTTCCTGCCAATCGATGCAGGGCGAGCGCTTCGAGTTCACGCGCGAATCAGCGCGCCACTTATTTCCGCCGCAAATGCGGCTGCCTGTCTGCCCTCCAACGGGTATATGGACGACGCCACAACCTTTACAATATGATTTTGTCGCCGTGCAACTGGATGACGAACAGGGCGCGGCGCCGATCATGTTTCGAACGCGCCGGATGGATCCTGCATGACCGCAAGCGGCCACCCGCACAATCAGCTGCTGCAAATGCTCGAGGCGGCGGATTTCGATCTGCTGCGCCCCCATCTCGCGACGGTCGAAATGGTCAGGGAATCTGTCTTGGCCGAGGCGGGCGCCGCGCTGCGATATGTCTACTTCCCGCACGGCGGATCCGTTTCGATCACGGTGGGCCTCTCCGAGGGACAGATGATCGAGGTTGCGATGCTGGGCCGCGACAGCGTCGTGGGCGGCGGCGCCGCGCTGGCCGACGGCATTGCACCGACGGACGCAGCCGTGCTGTTCCCGGGCACGGCTTCCGTGCTCGAAATCCCGGCTTTCCGGGTGGTCGCTGCTGCAAGCGTGCAGTTCCGCGGCCTGATGATCCGCCACGAGCAGGCGCTGCTCGCGCAGGCGCAGCAGTCGGTGCTGTGCAATACGCTGCACCCGGTCGAAGCACGGCTCGCACGCTGGCTCTTGCGTGCCCACGACCTGTCCGACAGCGAGAGCCTGCCGCTGACACAGGAGACCCTGGCGCAGATGATGGGGGTCCGGCGCAACGCGATTTCCCTCGTCGCGAATGCGCTCCAGCGCGCCGGCGTCATTCATTACACCCGCGGCCAGATCGAGATCCTCGACCTGCGCGCATTGGAAACGACGTCCTGCGACTGCTATGGCACGGTGAAGGCCCACCATACGCGCTTGCTGGGAACCCTGCGGTGACGATGGGACGACGCGACCAGCTTGCATGCCGGGGTGCACACAGTGCCGCAGGGGCGATCATCGCGGCCGGACAACTTGTCCCAATTGCCAATATATCCCGACGTGAACATGATGGAGCTTGCCGGAAGAAGGGATCGGCAAATTCGCTTTCGCACGTCCCTCGCTGACGAGAGGGGAGGCAGTCTTGGAGACGATGGTGCGTCCAACCAACGGTTTCCTGTCCGCGCTGTCGGCGGAGGATTACGAATTGATCCGCCCGCATCTGCGCACGATGGATCTGCCGCATGAAGCGGTCCTGGTCGAGACCGGCGAGACGCTCAAGCGCGCCTACTTTCCCCACCGCGGTGTGATCTCGCTGGTGGTGAAGCTCGCCAAGGGCGAGCATGTGCAGGTCGCCATGATCGGCCGCGACAGCCTGCTCGGAACCCTCTCGACCATGGGCGATGCCGCTGCGCTGAACACGGCGATCGTGCTGGTTCCCGGCACCGCCTCCGTGATGGACCTCGACCGGCTGCGCGACGCGGCCGAGCGGAGCAGCCCCCTGCGGACGCTGCTCACCCGTCACGGGCTGGCGGTTTACGCGCAGGTTCAGCAGACCGCGGGCTGCAACGCCGCCCATCCGGTGGAGGCGCGGCTGTCGCGCTGCCTGCTGCACACCCACGACCTGTCGGGCGACTACCGCCTGCTGCTGACCCAGGAGGCGATGGCGCAGATGATCGGCGCGCGCCGCAACAGCGTGTCGCTGGTCGCCAACACGTTGCAGCAGGCCAATTTCATCCATTACAGCCGCGGACACATCCAGATCCTCAATTTGGACGGCCTGCGCCAGACGGCGTGCGAATGCTACGCCACCGTGAAGGCCCAGTACGACCGGCTGCTCGGCCCGCGCTGACCACCACGGCTTGGTAAACCGGCCGCTAACGCCGGCCCGCAAACACCTCCTGTCCCGCTACCGGAACTGAAATTCGAATGTCCTAGACACGAGCGTGCCTCGCGCCGGACGGGCCGCGCGACCATCGAACCGTGACCAGGACGGGCAAAACCATGTTTGACGTGACCGCGGCACCTCAGCAGAAAGCGCGCGATGCCGAGCCCGCGCGGGAGCCGGGCGCCTATGAGGCGCTGGTGCGCGAGATCGGCGAGGACGGGGCCCGTGAAGTCCGCGAGGTGTTCTGGAGCGAGACCTGCGCGCGCCTGCACCTGTTTCGCACGCTCTCGCTCGCACGGCACCAATCCAGGATCGCGCGCGAAGCCCATTCGCTGAAGAGCGCCGCCGCAACGTTCGGCTATGTCAGGCTCGCGGCGCTGGCACTGCGGCTGGAGAAGTCCGCGGAGACGCTTCCCGAACCGGAATTCCACGATCTACTGGACCTGATGGAGACCGCCTACGCCGCTGCGCACGCGCAGGAGCCGCAGAAGTAGAGCGGCACAGGAAAGACCCGCCGTACTTCTACGGTTTGCGATTTTCACAGATGGCTAATCATAGGTGGCGATAGTCGCCGGAAACCAGGAGGGTTTCCATGTTCACCTATGAGACTGCGGACCAGAAAGAGGTTCGTCGCTTCCGCATCGCACAGTTCAACGGCCGGACGGCAACGGTGAAATCTGGCGAGGCGACGGTGACCGGTTTCGTTCGTTCGGTGCTGGAGCAGGAATCGACCATGCCTCCGCGCTGGATCATAACGATCATTCCGAACGGGCCGAAGGACGAGCCCAAGCCGCTGCGGCCGTCGTCGCGCGCGCGCCCTTTCGCCGAAGACTATCTCTGAGCGCGATCGGGCTTCCAGGCCCCTCTGTATCGTATCAAGCCATTCCCATGGCTTGATTCCCATGGCTTGATCGCCCCGCCCGGCGGCGCACTGAACCTCAATCGATCGAATGCAGCAGTGCCGCCCGGACGAGGTCCGCGGTGTTGCGTGCACCGAGCTTGCGCATCGCCTCGGCGCGATGGCTCTCGAAGGTGCGCGGGCTGATCTGCATCCGCAGCGCACCCTGCTTGTTCGAATAGCCCTCGCTGATCAGCCTCAGCACCTCGCGTTCGCGCTTGGTCAGCCGCTTCTGCGCCGACAGGCCCAGCAATTCGGTGCTCGGCACACGCTGCGGCTGGGGCGCGCGGGCGGACTGGGATTCGGCGTCCTCGGTCCTGGACGGGATCGGCAGACCCGCCTTGTGCGGACCGGCAAGCTGCTTGACCACGCCGCACACGCGCTCGGTCTGCGCCAACGCATTCTCCACCACCCGCCGCAGATAGACCCGGTCGCCCGTAACAGGCGCGAGCTGATCGCTGTGATGCTTGATCTCGCCCATGTAGAGCAGGAGCGCCGTGAGGGGGCCGTTGAGCTCGCGGGCAATGGCGGCGGCCATCTCGTCGGCAGCCTTGGCACGGGCGGCGTTCAGACGGACGAAATCGAGCTCTTCAGTCGGAGCAGCGCTGCTTTCGTACCATTCCGACGGCCGCGAATCGATGGCCGTATCGTTCTGTGACCCCATGTGATCCGTTTAGCGGAACCTGGGGCGGTCTGTGGTTAACTTTTTGCTCCGTAAGACTACGGTGATTTTGGCAGTTTTATGCTGAAACGTCGGCATGGGCACAATTTATGCTTGCGCAGCGGCGCGAGACGCCGCGTGGAGGTTGATAAACCCCCAGGCTGCGACATCCGGACCGGTGCCCGGTTAACGGACGGGTTACCATTGGGTCGGCCATCCCCCGGTTTTTACGGATAAATTAACAATGACTTGCTTCTCTTGGTCACGATTGAGAGCGCGCAAATGCCTCCTCGCACCGGGCCGCCTGGCCTTGCGGGAAACGCTGCGGAAGATTGCGTGCCATGAACGAGATCGACCAGCTATCGGAATTCCTGCAGAGGCTGACGCCGCTGTCGCGAAGCTGTCTGCTCAGCGAGCTCGAGCGGCTTGAGCTCTGCGGCATCGACATGCCTGGCTCGGCGGCGGTCCAGGCGCGCTTGCGCGCCGAATTCCGCAAGGACGGATCGACCCAGGCGCGCGCCACCAGTCCCTCGCGCTATTTCTTCGCCCCGCTCGAACTGCTGTTGATCGACGGCGCGCCCGAGCATGCCAATGCGGGGCGGATTTCGCGCAACACGCTGACCCCGATCTGGGAGTGGATCTGCCGCGACCTGCTGCCGACCATGGCGCGCGACTACATCAAAGCGATCAACGACCAGGTCACCGCCAACAACCCGAAGGAAGTGCTGAAGACCGCATCGATCTTTCAGACCAAGGTCGTCAAGGTGCTCGAGAACACCCTTGCATCGGCGGAGAGCACCGAGATCGCGCGCGGCAAGCTCGCGCAATACACGGCCTCGCGCACCGCCTTCGACGACGTCAGGAAGATGCAGCACGTGCTGCGCGCCGGCGATGCGTTGCCGAAATTCAACGAAAAACTGCCCGAGAAGATCGCGAAATTCGACGACGGCCAGGTTGCCCAGATCACCGCGCAGCTCGGCGCCTTCAAGAAGGCCCATCCGGATGCGCTGCCCTTTGCGCTGGCGCTGGTGGCGAGGCGCCTGACCACGTCCTGGCAATTGGTGCGTCTTGCCACCAAGAGCGCCGCGAGCAAGAGCGCGGCCGACGTCGCCGCCACGCCCTATGCCTGCGTCGTCCCCATGGTGCTCGACCGGCTCGACGACAAGCGCCTCGCTCTGAGGATCGCGCTCAGGCACAATCGCGTGCTGGTCGCGCGCGACCTGCTCGCCGAAATCTACGACACTGAATATGCGCTCAAGGTCCGCATCGACGGGATCGAGGGTTGCGAATGGGGCATTCGGCTCCAACAATTGATGGATGCGATCGCGTCGCTGGTCGCCGCCGAGGTGAGCCGCTTCCCCTCCAATGTCGGACACATTCTCGGCTCGCGCCGGCTGCGCAGCCACGATACGCTCGGCGGCAAACTCTCCTACCTGGCCTGGAAGGGGCGCGACGCCGTTCAGGACGGCGCGGCGGCGTTTCGCAAATTGATCGGGCAGACCTGAATTCGCACCGCGGCTAATCCGCCCGCGGCAGGTACAGGAAGCGATCGATAAATCGCCCTGACAGCACGAATCTGAACCACCAATACAACATTCGCCGCGTCGTCATTGCTGCAATCCTCGACAGCCCACCACCGGCTGCGCGGAGCAATAGCGCAGGTGCAGCAAGACACATGTGATGTGCTTCACACTCGCCTCGCCGCGGCCGGACGCGTTGTCGCATAACTGTCACGCGCGAAGCGGGAATATGCGCGCATCGCGCGAAAATGAGTTCTTCGATCGCGGCTGTCGCTCCTATCCTCCGATGCATCTGAGAGAGCAACGGGAGGGAATTTGCGATGGGATCGAATCGACGCACTCTGACGATGGCGGCGTTGCTTGCGGGCGCGCTGGCGCTGACATCGGCGACGATGGCGCAGACTTCGCCGCCGCAAGGCAATGCCGCGCCGACCGCCGACAACGCGGTGCTGCTCACCGTGTTCTTCAAGCACGATCAGTCGCGCCCGCTGAACGAGCTCAACGCGCAGCTCGAGAAGCAGGGTTTCTACAAGGCCTTTCCGCCGCCCGGCGTCGAGGTCGTGAGCTGGTACGTGATGATGGGCATCGGCCAGGTGATCACGCTGCGTCTGCCGGCCTCGCGCTTACGCGAAGTCAATCGGATCATCGAGAACACCGCGTGGGGCTCCTATCGCACCGAATTCTATCCGACCTACGACTACAAGGCGGTCGGCATGGCCCAGCACGACAAGGCCACAGGCAATTGAGGCGAGGCATTATTCAATTGGGCGAAGCGCGCGCGGCTGCGTCCAATTGCAGGACACGGCGCGTGCATGTTGCCCCACTGCACGTCGCGAAAATCTCTCGTGATTGCCGCACTCCTGCGCGCATGGCGCGGGCAGACGTAAAAACTTCTCCAACGAGATCCGGACAATTTTAGATATGATGCGGGCTTTAACGTTACCCAGATAATTCAACAATCGTCTGAAGCCCTCCATATTTGAAACTGCTCCCATCGCTAACACCGGTCGCGGAACGGGAGTTGTTTGCGATGAACGATGAAATTGTTGAACTCGCCGGCCGGAGGCCCAAAACCTTCGGACGGCGAAAAGTGATGCCGCGCGCGTGTGTCGCCGATAGCAAGCGGCATTTGCGCGCCTTCCTCGCCGAGGTGCTGGAGGATTTCGGCTTCGTCACCAGCGAATGCGCGAGCGCGGACGAGCTGCAAGCGGTGCTGACGAGCGACTTGCCGGACCTGATCCTGCTCGGCATCGCCGCCGACGGCATCGAGCCCGGACAGTTTCTGGAGACGCTGGTGCGCGAGGCTTTCGACGGCAAGGTCTTGGCTGTCGGCGCCCGCGAGTCGATCATCGTCAAGGCGGTGCAGCAGGTCGGCGAAGAATATGGCCTTGCGATGCTGCCGCCGCTCACCACGCCCTTTGCCGCGGAGACGCTGCGCGAGCGCGTCGCGATGCTGCTGCCGGACGAGCCGGCGCCAAGCCCGGCCGTGCATGTCGGCGAGGCCCTGCATGCCGGCTGGCTCGAGCTCTGGTACCAGCCCAAGATCGACGCGCGCACGCTGATCCGCTGCGGCGCCGAGGCGCTGGTGCGGATGCGGCATCCGACCTGGGGCGTGGTGCCGCCGGCCTACTTCATTCCCGAGGAGCACGATCCGCATCTGCGCGACCTCTCGGAGTTCGTGATCGAGCGCGCGGTGCAGGACTGGCACTATCTGCTGGAGCAGCAGAGCCCGGTCGATCTCTCGATCAACCTGCCGGCGTCCTATCTGAAGGAGCCGCAAGCCGTGGGCGATCTCTGCCGCCGCGTGCCGACGCATCCGGCCTTCGGCGGATTGACGATCGAGATCGACAGCGAGGAGGCGCTCCGCGACCTCGCATTCTTCTCCGAGATCGCGCGCGAAATGCGCCTGCACAATATCGGCCTGGCGATCGACAATCTCGGCGCCAACTGGCCGGAGCTGATGGACCTGGACAGGATTCCCTTCATCAAGCTGAAGGCCGACCGCCATTTCGTCACCGGCAGCGGCAATGACCGCCTCAAGCGCACGGTGTGCCGCCACATCGTCGAGCTCGCGCAGGGCTATGGCGCATGCACCGTCGCCGAAGGCGTCGAGAGCCGCGCCGACCTCGTCGCCGCCAACGAGCTCGGCTTCAACCTCGTGCAGGGTTTTCTGTTCGGAAAGCCGATGCCGCTGAAGAAGTTCGCACGGAGCACGTTGACGAAAACGGTGATGGAGTGAGCTCGTTCGCTCCAGCAACAGCCCGAAGCACGATGGCAATTCATCTCGATCTCGTCGCGCTTTGGTCCGTACACTTACGCTGTTGCGGCGCTGGCATCCGTTGGCGACTGCGTGGCGTCCGGATCACCTCGCGAGACGCGCGCCTGCGCCCGCGCGAGGTGAAGCGCGAAACCGCTCGCCTCGGGAGACTCGAGCCCGGCGCGCAGCTGCATGCTCGGAATCAGGTAATCGCCGCCGTTTTGGCGCCGATAGGGAATAGGCGAGGCTGTCGCAAGCGTCCTCATCCTCTCCCGCAATCGCTCCGCGATCGCTTCGAAACCGCCTTCGCCGAGCTTGTCGGCCTTGTAGACGACGAACGGCGGCAGAACGTCATATCCCGGATAATAGAGGATACCGTGATTGATCGGAAACAACAGGTCGTCGATCGGTCCGTTGATCCCGCGGGCCGAATAATGCTCCTGCCAGCCGCCGGCGGTCACGATCAGCATGGCGCGCTTGCCCGCTAACGTGCCCTCGCCGTAACGGTCGCCCCACCGCTTCTCACTATGCTCGCCGACGCCATATGCGAAGCCGTAGGCGAACACGCGGTCGACCCACCCCTTCAGGATCGCCGGCATGCTGAACCACCACAGCGGGAATTGCAGGATCAGCGCGTCGGCCCACAGCAGCTTTTCGATCTCGCGCTTGACGTCAGGCGTGAGCGTGCCGGCCTCGAATGCTTGCTTCGATGCAGCCGCAGGCGCGAGCCGTGCGTCTGCCGGCAACGACGGGAAGTCGTCGCGGCCGACGTCCGACTTCCAGCCCTCAGCATAAAGGTCGGACACGCGCACCTCGTGACCCTGAGCCTCGAGCTCTCTGACGGCAACATCGCGGAGCGATCCGCTGAGCGAACGCTGTTCCGGATGAGCAAAAACAACCAATACTTTCATGATCAGCACCGTTCGTTGATGATGTCACGGAGCTAGCGCGGCAGACTGCAAATCGGTAGATGTCGGCAATGGATAGGATTGTGCCGGAAAATGGATAAATCGGAGATCACGCTCGAGCGCATGCGCAGCTTCGTGCGGGTCGCCGAGCGGGGAAACCTGTCGGCAGTCGCGCGTGAGCTTGGGCTTGGCCAGTCCACGGTGACTCGGCACATCCGGGAACTGGAGCAAGCCGTCGGCGTGCCGTTGCTCACCAGGACCACGCGCAGGGTGACGATGACGGAAGAGGGCCGGCGCTACTATGCCGACTGCGTGCAGGTCCTGCGCCTGGTCGAGCATGCCGGGGACGAAGCGCGCAGCACCCGCGGTGCGCCCGCCGGAAGGGTACGGATATCCTGCACCGCGGCTTTCGGCGCGCTCCACATCAGCCGTTGCATCTTCGCCTTCCAGGACCGTTATCCGGACGTGTCGGTGGATCTCAGCCTGACGGACGAACGGATCGACCTTGTCAGGGAAGGCGTCGATGTCGCGCTCCGTTTGGGGCCGCTCGCCGAGAGTTCGATGAAGCTCAAGTCCCTGGGCCAGTCGCGGCGGATGCTTGTTGCAGCACCAAGCTATCTTGCCGAGCGCGGCAGGCCCGCGCGTCCGCAAGACCTCGCCAATCACGAGGGGATCAGAATGTCCAACATCGCCGGCAGCGATGTGCTCGTATTGCAAGGACGTCGCGGCGGCCGCCATGCGGTTCCGCTTGCCGGACGCTTGCGGGTCGATCACGGACTTGCCGCGCGGGAGGCGCTCGCGGCCGGCCGCGGTATTGCGCCCGCACATCTCTGGCTCGTCGGCGACCTTCTTGCCTCCGGCAGACTGGAGCACGTGCTTCCGGACTATTCGCCGCCGCCTGTTCCGCTGAACATGCTGATCGTGCCGGAGCGATCCGGCGTCGCGCGGGTGCGCCTGCTGGTCGATTTTCTCGCCGGGCAGATCGCGCGAATCCCAGGGATCGAAAAATCGCCGGGCACGAAGCAGAACTAGGCAGCTATCATCACGCAAATCGTCTCGCGAAGAAGACGCAGACCACTACGAGCGCGGTCGCCGCAATCATGCTCCATGCGACCGGCTCGTGCAGCAGGAAGCCGGCGAGCGCGAGGCCGAAGAACGGCTGGAGCTGCTGCAACTGGCCAATTCGGGCGATGCCGCCGATCGCAAGGCCGCGGTACCAGAAGATGAAGCCGACGAACATGCTGAAGATCGAGACGTAAGCAAGCCCGATCCAGGCCGGCGCGCTGATGCCGCTCCATGTCGGCGGCCAGGTCCAGATCGCGACCGGCACCATCAGCGGCAAGGCCAGCAATAGCGCCCAGGAGATCACCTGCCAGCCGCCGACGCGGCGCGACAGCGCGGCACCTTCGGCATAGCCGAGGCCACACAGCACGATCGCGGCGACCATCAGAAGATCGCCGGTGAGCGAAGCCGAGCCGTCGCCGGAGAGGGCAAAGCCCGCCACCGTGGCGCTGCCGAGGATCGCGAACAGCCAGAACAGCGGCTGCGGCCGCTCGCCGCCGCGCAGCACGGCGAACATCGCGGTCGACAGCGGCAAGAGACCGATGAAGACGATCGAATGGGCCGAGGTGATGTGCTGGAGCGCGAGCGCGGTCAGGAGCGGGAAGCCGACCACGACGCCAAAGGAGACGATGGCGAGCGAGACGAGGTCGTTGCGCTGCGGCCGCGCCTGACGGAGAAGGCCGAGCACGGCCAAACCGATCAGCGCCGCGATGACCGCGCGCGCCGACGTCAGGAACAGCGCGGAGAAGCCGCCGACCGCGACGCGCGTCGCCGGCAAGGAGCCGCTGAAGATGATGACGCCCAGAAGGCCGTTGCCCCAGCCGCTGCCCGCAGATTGCATGTCCGTCTTTCTTGTTGGACGGCGATACTCGACCACCCGCGATGGCGTAACCAGTGACAATCCAATACAATTCGCGGAAATTGTATGGGTATGGAAGGTGATACACCTTGACCGTCGAGGCGCAATCGAAGGGACGCGGCGGAACGCGAACGATCGATGTGATGAGCGCGATCCGCGGCAAGATTGCCGGCCGCACGCTCGGTGCGGGCGACCGCCTGCCGTCGATCCGCAGCCTCGCAACGACGATGGGCGTCTCGCCCTCCACCGTCGTCGAAGCCTATGATCGCCTCGCAGCCGAAGGGCTGATCCGCGCCCGTCGCGGCTCCGGCTTCTATGTCTCGCCGACCGTCACATCGCCGCTCGCACTGACCGAGGTCGAGCCGCGGCGCGACCGCGAGGTCGATCCGTTCTGGGTCTCCCGGCAATCGCTCGACGCCGATGCGGCCGTGCCGAAACCCGGCTGCGGATGGCTGCCGCCGGAATGGATGCCGGAAGCGGCCTTGCGCCGCGCCGCCCGCGCGCTTGCCCGCACTGACGCGAGCGTCCTGACCAATTACGGCTCGACGTCCGGCTCCCTCGCGCTGCGCCGGCTGCTGCTCACGCGGCTCGCCGAAGACGGGATCGAGGCCTCGATCAACCAGCTGATGTTGACGGGTTCGGGCACTCAGGCAACCGACCTGATCTGCCGTTTCCTGCTTCGTCCCGGCGACACCGTGCTGGTCGACGATCCCTGCTACTTCAACTTTCGCGCATTGCTGCGGGCGCATCAGGCCAGGATCGTCAGCGTGCCCACGACGCCGTCGGGCCCTGAAGTCACCCGCTTCGAGCAGATCCTCGGCAGCGAGCGGCCGCGGCTCTACATCACCAATTCAGCGCTGCACAATCCGACCGGCGCGACGATCTCGCTTCAGACCGCGCACCGGCTTCTGACGGCGGCCGCCGCCCATGACCTCACCGTCGTCGAGGACGACATCTTTGGCGACTTCGAGCCCGAGCGCTCGCCGCGCCTTGCCGCGCTCGACGGCTTGAACCGCGTGATCCGCATCGGCAGCTTCTCCAAGACGCTGTCGGCCTCGGTGCGCTGCGGCTACATCGCGGGGCGCGCCGACTGGATCGAGCATCTCGTCGACCTCCAGGTCGCAACCAGTTTTGGCGGCCCGAGTCCCGTCGCAACCGAGATCATCGCAAACGTGCTGGCCGGCGGCAGCTATCGCAAGCACATGGACGAGCTTCGCCACAAGCTCACGCGCACCCGTCGCGACGTTGCGCGAAAACTTCAGGCGCTCGGCATCGAACCCTGGCTGACGCCCCGCGGCGGCTTCTTCCTCTGGTGCCGCCTCGCGGGCGGACAGGACGCCACCACCGTCGCGCGCGCCGCGCTCGAGGAAAACGTCGTACTGGCGCCGGGCAACGTGTTCAGCGTGTCGCAGACGGCGCAGAACTTCATGCGCTTCAACGTGGCGCACATGAGCGATCCGCAGGTGTGGGACGTGCTGCGGCGGGCGTTGAAAGGAACGCCCCGCACGATCGGCGCCTAATACAACGGCTCCTCATACACCGGTTCGCCGTCGAGCAGCAGGCGCTTGATGGCGGCGCGGCCTGAGGGCAGCACGGCGGCGACGACCCGAAGCTTTTGCTGGTTGCGGGCCTGCTCGAGCTTCCGGCCCTCGCCTTCGGGCACGAAATAGCTTTCGAGACCGTATTTGATCGTCAGCTTGTCGCAGAAGGTGCGGCTGGTCGAGCCGCAGGAATAGCCGATGCGGCCGCGGATCAGGATTTCGGGCGCGGTGACCGTGACGGGCTCGGCGGAGACCGAGACGGCCTCGTAAAGCCCGTTGGCATTGGGCGCGAGCTTCACGAACACGACGGGATTGCGCGTCTCGGCCGTCTTGCCGGCGAGCGCGCCCGCCGGCAATTGCGAGATGTCGTAGCGGAGCACGACATAATCGCCGCGCAGGAGATCGCGGGGATCGACAGGCTGGGTCTGCAAGGTCACCTCACGGCCTTCGCGCAGGATCTGCATGCGATCGACGACCATCAGGACCAGCAGCACGCATTGAAGCAGGATGGCGACGCCGAACAGCACGGCTTTCGGGATGCGCTGCCAGAATGTTGTGATGGTCTCGATCATCGCCCGGCCCTCGGCAGCGCACGATTGAGCGCGGTTGCAAAGACGACGGCGATGATGCCGGCCGCCGCAAGGAAGGCCGAGCGGCGCAGCAGTGAGCCCTTCACCGCCCAGGTGATGCCCGCAATGACGCCGGCGATCCCGAGCCAGCCCGCAACGATGCGCGGGCGAACGTCGTCGAGCATGCCGGAGACGACGAGGCACAGCATGGCGCAGAGAAGAGAAGCATAGGCGAACCAGGGCTCGCCGGCCGCGGATGCCGGCCAGATCGGCGCGGCGACCAGCACGAGCCCGATCGCACATGCCGCGAGAATTTCACCGACGCGCCTGGTGATCCCGGCAGACGCGAGCGCGAGGACCACACCCGCAACACCGCACAGGATCGCCCAGGCCGGTTGGGCCGCACCAGAACCGGTCCGCAAGTGGATGAAGTCGTCGACCGTCGTCACCTCCAGGAAGGCAACGACGGCCAGCGCCAATGCTCCATAGCTCGACAGGATGCTCCCGAGCCGCAGCGCCCGCGGCGACGGCGCCGCGGCAATCGCGAGCCCGGCACCGAACAGCAGGGCCGCACCGTTCGCCAGCACGAATGACGGCTGGGCGCCGTCGAATTCGAGACGAAACGAGGTCGCGATCCACCAGGGAAGCATCGCGATCGCGACAAGGTGGGCCGCGACGCGGGAATTCCACGCAAAGGCGAGTGCTGCGGCGATCAGCCAGGTCACCGCGAATGGAAGATGCACGACATCCGGCGCGTCATAGCTGCGCATGCAGGTCCAGATGCAGGCGGCGACGAGGCCGACCGCGAGCGCGCCGCGCGAGCCGGTCAGCAGCGCTGCGGCAAACGCGCCGATCGACCACAGCAGCATGCCGCCGGCAAAATCCTCGCCGAGATGATACATCTGGCCGACCAGCGCGATGCCCGCGCCGAAGATGATGGCACCGATGCTGGCACAGAGATCGGCCAGAACGATGCGGCCCGTCGCGGCGAACCACGCCCCGAGACCGCCGGCGGCGACCATGCCGGCAAGCAGGATCGCGAACCGCACCAGCCGCGCGATCTCGGTCCAGTGCGCCGCGACGAAGGCGAGGAAAGCGGCCGCGATCAACAGCCCGCCGACAATGCCGACCACCACGGCAATGTTGATGCCGGGCGACAACGGCGGCAGCACGTTGCGGATGGAGGCGGCGGCCGCCGGCGCGATCACGCCGTCGGCCTCCCATTGCGTAAGATCAGCTTCGAGGCGCTGCCGGTAGGTCTTGTCGAACATCGTCGTGAATCACTTGCTCCTGCCGGTCGGCGCGCTGTTGCTAGGTCGGTCCATGCCGGCAGCAGGTTCAACCCTTGTCGCCACGTCAGCCCGCCAGCTTCTGAAGCGCGCGGCGTGCTCCGTCGCGCGAGCGCGGCGGCCTCGGCATCCTCGATGCCGTTCAGCACGTGCTCGCGGCGCTGATCGATCTTTTCATATTCTGCAAAAGAGATGCTCAGATTACGCGAATGGTTGGAAGACACTCAAAGCTGTAGCTTTCGGTCAACGTGGCCATAAAGGGCCACATTGCAGCGAGGGGGGACTGCAGCCATGGAAGACATCGCCGCCAAGGAGCGCCGTTCGATCGCCCCGGAGCGACGATGATGACGAGAGCGCTCCTGTGTCTCGTCGCCGCGACGACGCTGGCCCTCCAGGCGGGCGCTGCGAGGGCTCAGTCGGCCGCGGAATCCTGGCCGAACCGCGCGATCACCTGGGTGGTGCCGTTCGGGGCCGGCGGCGTCACCGACCTCGTCTCGCGCAAGATCGCGGAGCTGCTGCGGACGCGGCTTGGGCAGCCCGTGGTGGTGGAGAACCGGCCCGGCGCCGGCGGGACCATCGGGACGGAGTTCGTCGCCCGGGCCCAGCCCGACGGCTACACCGTGCTCTACGCCTCCGGCGGGCCGATGACGATCCAGCCGAACCTGGGGCTGACGAAGCTCAACTACGACCCGCTCAAGAGCTACGTCCACGTCCGCGGCGTGAGCTCGTCGAATCAGGTCCTCGTTGCGACCGCAGCAGCGCCCTACAGCACGCTGGCCGAGTTCGTCGCCTACGCGAAGGCCAATCCGGGCAAGGTCAATTTCGGCTCCCCCGGCCCCGGCACCGCCCAGCACCTCGCCGGCGAGATGTTGCAGGCGGCCGCCGGCATCAAGCTGACCCACGTGCCCTACAAGTCGGGCTCGAGCCAGATGACCGACATGATGTCGGGCATCCTGGACGTCTCCTTCGACTACCTCACCGTGCTGAGGCCGCTGATCGACACCGGCAAGGTCAAGGTGCTCGGCACGACAGGCGCGGCGCGGCTGGCCGCGCTGCCCGACGCGCCGACGGTGCTCGAGGCCGGCTACCCGGACGCCGTCAATGCCGGCTCGACCTGGGTCTCGGTCCCGGCCGGCACCGATCCGCGAATTGTAAGCAGGCTCTCCGAGGCGATGGCCGCCGTGCTCGCCGACCCCGGCATCGTCGCGGACCTCACCGCCAACGGCCAGGTGTCGATCGCCGACAAGGGCCCGGCCGAGATGGAGCCGTTCATCGTCGAGGAGACCGCACGCAACAAGCGGGTGATCGAGAGCGCGGGGATTGGTGCGCAGTAGGTCAGGCGCACGGCCGTCTTCGACCCCGAAGTGATCCTGCTCGACGAGCCGTTCTCTGCGCTCGACTTTTAGACCCACCTCCTGATGCAGGCCGACGTCGCCCGCATCATCGCCGAGCGCGGCAAGCGCGCCTTTCTCGTCACCCACAACATCGGCGAAACCATCGCCATGGCCGACCGCGTGCTGAGGCTGATCGCGCGGCCCGCGACGGTGCGCGCGATGCATGTGACCGAATTGCCGAGGGACGTGATCCGGTGGCGCTGCGGACGGATCCGCAGTTCCAGGACTATTTTGCGAAGCCGGGGGTGGCATGACGCCAACCTAATTCGCCTTGATGCCGGCCTCACTAATCAGCTTGCCCCATTTCGTGCTTTCGCTCTGAATGAAGCGAGCGAACTGCTCTGGGGACGTGGGCGCAGGCTCTGCACCGAGTGTCCTGATCTTCTCGACCACCGACGGGTCTTTCAGGGCTTTCGTGAAGGCCAGGTTCAGCCTGCCGATGACATCCGCCGGCGTGCCGGCCGGAGCCACGAGCCCGAACCAGCCCACCGATTCGAAACCTGCGATGCCGCTCTCGGCGAGGGTCGGCACATCAGGCAAGGATGGAAGACGCCGTGCGGAGGAAACGCCGATCGCGTTGAGCTTGCCTTCGAGGATCAATTGCCGCGATGCCGGGATATCCAGCACCGCGAAAGGAACATGGCCTGCAAGGACGTCGACCGTCGCCGGTGCGGTGCCACGATAGGGAACGAGCTCCATCGCAATCCCGGTCTTCTGCGTGAACAGCGCAGCCGTCAAGTGCATCGCCGTCGAATTGCCGCCATGCCCGATCGACAGCGCACCCGGCTTTGCCTTGGCGAGCGCGATCGTCTCGGAAGTGGAGTGCGCAGGTATGTCCGCGGAGGCGACGAGCACGAAGGGGATTTCCGCGAGCAGCGTGATGGGCGCAAGGTCCTTCAACTCGAACGGCATTGACGAATTGAGGTGAGGATTCACCGTCAATGCGCCCGCGGGCGCGATACCGAGCGTGTAGCCGTCGGGCTTGGCTTGCGCGACCGCGGCCATGCCGATATTGCCCCCCTGCCCCGGCACGGTTCTCGATCACCAAGCTCTGTTTGAGCTCGGCGGTGACCAGCGGCTCGAGCGCGCGGATGACGGTGTCGGCGCTGCCGCCGGGCGGGAAGGTCACGACGATCTTGATCAATTGCTCAGGATAGGTCGCCTCAACGACCTCCAGCGGCAGCACGGCGAAAGTCGCGGCCGTCAGCACGGCCAGAATGCGGCGCCTTGCAACGTGAAACACGTCTCTCCTCCTCAGTGCGTCTTCTTGTTGTGAGACACGATCTGGCGGCTTCCGCCGTCAGGTTGCCGCTCGATGCTCGCTTATGCCGCCGCGCCGGTGATGCGCGCCAGCAAGCCTTCCGGATTCTCAGGTGCGGCCTGCCCGCGCCAGGCAATGTGCTGATCGGGCCGCGCCAGCACCAGCTTTTCGGCATAGGCGCCGTTCGCATCATCGGGCGAGAGGTCGATCAGCGCTAGCGGCACGCCGCGCGTCTCTGCAGCGGACTGTAGCCGTGTCACGTCGACCGCCCGGTCGAACCGCAGCAATGTGTAGCCGGCTCCGAATGCGTCGTAGAGCGATCGTCCATCGCGTAGGAACACATGCGGCGCGCGGGCGCCCGGGACGGTCGAGGGCGTAAAACTTCCCATGGCGTAGGCCGGCGGGGTCTGGCCGTCATAGGCGATGATCGGAGAGGCGTCGTAGTAATAGCCGAAGTTGAGGCCGGCGCAGCAATATTGCTGCACGTTGAGATCATAGGCCGCTCTTGCAAGCGAGGCGCGCGCCGCATGGCCGCGGGGCGTGTCGTCCTCGATTTCCGCGGAGACGCCGCCGCGTTGCGCCATCATCTTGATGGCGTGGTCCATCGCAAAGCGCGAGACCTGCTCGGTAATGGGCTGACGCTCCGCCTCATAGGCATCGAGGATCGCAGCGGGCGCCCACCCGCTCAGATGTGCGGCCAATTGCCAGCAGAGATCGACGGCATCCGCGATGCCCGCATTCATGCCGTAGCCGGCATAGGGCATCCACAGATGCGCGGCGTCGCCGCAGATGAAGACCCTGCGATCGCGGAAGCGATCGGCCACGAGGCGACGCCCGACCCAGTCTTCCTTGCTGAGAATCCTGTATTCGAAGCGTTCATCGACGCCGAGAATGGCGCGGATCGACCAGTCACGATCGACCGAGTCGAACTCGGGCTCGTCGGGCTTGAGGTGATTATGGATCAGCCAGCGGTCGTGGCCATCGATCGCAACCGTCGTGCCGGAGCGGCGCGGATTGAGCGAGAGCACCATCCAGGCCGGCTTGTGCGCGCCCATCAGGTCCCTCAGTCGCGGCGCCTCGATGAAGGTCGATTGCACGCGCTGGATCACCGGCGTTCCAGAGAGGCTAGCACCGATCGATTTGCGAACGAGCGAACGGCTGCCGTCACATCCGATCACGAAGCCGGCTTCGATGCGAACCGCCTCCCCGCTGTCGAGATTGCGCGCCAGCGCCGTCACATGATCGGCACTCTGCTCGATGTCAGTGATTTCTGTGCGCGCGAGAATGGTGATGCGCGGCTGGGCCGCCGCGTGGGCGAACAAGATCGGCTCGAGATAGACCTGGTTGATCCGGTGCGGCGGCTCCGGCGTTGGCCACCAGGTGTCGGGGCCGCCCGTCGCGCTGTAGCGACGCGCGCGGGATGGAATGTCGATGCGGCAGAGCTCGATGCCAGTCGCCGTGGTCCGATAGGAGCAATCGTTCGGAAAGTCCGCGGGCAAACCCGCATCGCGCAGCTTGGAGGCCACGCCGAGCCGCCGAAAAATTTCCATCGAGCGCGCCGAGACATGATTGCATTTGACGCTGGGCGGATCGCCGGCATGGCGGATTTCCGCGACGACGACATCGACCCCACGCGAGGCCAGATCCATTGCCGCGGTCAGCCCTACGGGCCCGGCGCCCACCACCAGCACCTGCGTCCTCATGCTCGTTCCCATCCTCGCACCGCCACGGATTCTCCGTCCGCAGGGTGCATTTTAATGCAAGGTCGCTTATGCGATAAGCCGGAAAGAATTCATCAATTCATGAGCTTTACCTATGAATGTGACCTTGCGGCAATTGCGAGCCTTCACGTGCGTTTATCGCACGCACAGCATCACGCGGGCCGCGCGCGAACTGGGGATCACACAACCGGCAGCGAGCCTGTTGATCCAGCAGTTGGAGGTCCAGCTCGGCGTCAAGCTGTTCGACCGCTCCACGCGCTCAGTACAGCCGACGCTCGCCGCCATGGAGGCATTTCACGCGGCCGAACGGATGCTGGGCGATGCGCAGGGCCTGTCGCGGCGCATGCGCGACCTCGCACAGGCTCGTGCCGGCCGTGTCGCGTTTCTGGCGTCAGCCGGCGCCGCATCGGCGCTGCTGCCGTCGGTGCTCGTGAAATTTCGGGCAGCCCATCCCGACATCGAGATCGACATGCGGGATGTTGCCGCCGACGATCTCGCTCCACGCCTCAGCACGACCGACGCAGAGTTCGCGATCGGCAGCGTGGAGGGTGAATTCGCGGAGATGACGATCGAGACACTGACACGCGGGCGCTTGAGCGCGATCGGCCGCACAGCCGATTTCGCCGCGCGCCGTTCTCTGACATGGGACGAGCTGGCGCAACTGCCGACGATCGCAATGCGGCGCGACACGCGGATCCGCATACAGATCGACCAGGCGCTCGGCGCGCAAGGCAAGCACCTCAATCCAACCTACGAAGTGACGCTGATCAACACCGCACTCGCCATGACCGCACAGGGCCTCGGCTTAGCCATCCTTCCCGCGACGATGCTGCCGGCCGATCAATTCCCGGCGCTGATCGCAAAACCGCTGGTGCGCCCGGCCATCACCCGCCCGGTGTCGCTGCTGCAACGCAAGGGCCGAACGCTATCACCGGCCGCGCAGGCGTTCGTGGCGACGGCGCGGACCGTGCTGGCGTAGCAATCTGGGCGGACTTCTTGATGTATGGCGGAGAGGGAGGGATTCGAACCCCCGATAGGCTTGCACCTATGCCGCATTTCGAGTGCGGTGCATTCAACCACTCTGCCACCTCTCCTGAAGGCGCCATATAGAGGCAGGGCCCCTGTGGTTGGGGGCGTTAATAGGCGAGGATGGCGGGCCAGACAAGGCGCGAAAGGGGAAAATCCGCTGCCTCTTTCAGCCCCGCACCAGCTGGATTCTTGTTTTGACGCGTTTTCTTGGCGCGAACCGGGGTCCGCTTCGCTTGAAAACGCTTTGCCTTCCCGGAGGAACTGCGATGGAGCACCTGACCCTCAAGGCCAATGGCGCCGATTTCCACCTGGTTCGCGCCGGACGGGGCAAACCGCTGCTTTTGCTGCATGGTTGGCCGGAATTCTGGCTGACCTGGGAGCCGGTGATGTCAAGGCTTTCGGACCGGTTCATGCTGATCGCGCCCGATTTGCGCGGCTTCGGCGACAGCGACAAGCCGGACGGGCCTTACGGGCCGGACGGCCATGCCGCGGACATGCTGGCGCTGATGGACGCGCTTCGTGTCGACCGATTCGGCGTCGTCGGCCATGACGTCGGCGGCGCCGTGATGCAGCCGCTGGCCCGGCAGGCGGGCGCGCGGGTCGCCGGGCTGTTCTTCTTCGATTTCGTCTATCCCGGCATCGGGCCGCGGATGGCGGCGCCCGATCGGCTCAACCACATCTGGTACCAATCCTTTCACCAGATGGAGATGGCACCTAGCCTGGTCGGTGCGAGCCGCGAGAACTGCCGGCTCTATATCGGCCACTTCCTGAAGGGCTGGGCGCATCGCAAGAACGCCTTCGACGACGTCCTCGATGAATTCGCCGACAATTTCTTCAAGCCCGGCAACCTCGCCGGCGGCTTTGCGCATTATCGCGCCTCGCATGAAGGGCGCGTCGCGATGATGAAGGGCGAGGCGTCCCGACTGCCGCCGATCATTGTTCCGACCTGCGTGCGCTGGGCCGAACACGATCCGCTGTTTCCCTATGCGTGGACCGACCGCCTGGGCGAGACGTTCAGCGCGCTTGATCTCGCGATGTTTCCGGATGTCGGGCACTTCCCGCATCGGGAAGATCCGGATCGCGCGGCGGCGGAGATCGCGGCGTTCTTTCAGCGCCTCGGCTGGCGTTGATGCGACTGATCCGAAAAAGGGGATGGGACCGCCAGACGCGGTAAACACTGGCGGTCCCGTGCCGCTCATTGAAACTCTGGCCGGGAAGGGCGGCTTCGCCGGCCAGGCGAGACGACGATTCGACCCTAGCGTGCGACGTGGGCGCCGCAACGCAATCCGGTCCTTAACCTAACCAAGCAAGGTTACTCCTTGCCGTTCTTGTTGTTGTCCTTGCCCTTTTTCTTGCCGTTCTCAGTAGAATCCCGGTCTTTTCCGTTGTCCTTGTGGCGGTTGGTGAAGCGGGCATTGCCGAGGCCGGTGCCGATGGTGAGCACGCCCCAGCGGTCGAAATCCTGCATGAATGGCACCTCGGAGAGGCCCTGAACCACGCCGTCATTGTGCATCAGGATCGCGGTGTCGTGCTCGCCGATGACAGGAATGCCCTCGATCAGGCTCGCCGGCAGGTTGAACTTGCTGCTCTCCCAATTGCCCGGAAGGTTCTGGGCACCCTTCTCGATCGAGCCGTCCTCGTTGATCACGCCGGGACAGGCGATGCCGATGAAGGGCGCCAGCTTGAAGCCTTCTTTCTCGGCCTCGGTGATCAGCCCTTTCAGCATCTTGATCAGACGCTTCACCGCACCTTCGCGGGTGGGCTCATCGTCGGCATGACGCCACAGCTCGGAATTCACGACCCTGGCTTTCGACAGGTCTTTTGCCTTCTTCCAGCCGGTTTCCACCAGACCGCAGCGGATGTTGGTGCCGCCGATATCGACGGCAAGGATGCTGTCGTGGGCCTCGAAAATCCACGACGGCGCGAGGTGCAGCGCACCGATCAGGCCGGCCTGATCAGGGTGATGCTGGATCGGCACGAGGTCGACCTTGAAGTCTTCCGCCTTGAGGATGATCTCGGTGCGCGCGATCGCGAGTTCGCCGAGCCTGCTGTCGCGGAAGCCGCCACCGACCACGATGCACTCGGTCTTGGCCCAGGCTTTTGTCTTCAGGAAACGGCGCGTGACGTAAGCGAGCTCCTGGGCAAAGTCCTCGATCGCGCTGTGCACCACCGCCCAGGCCTCGACGTCGTCGCCGACGAGAATAGCGTCCAGCGTCTTCTTGCTGATCTCGTCCGACGGCTCCTTGCCGAACGGGTCCTCACCCGACTTGCGCAGCGGCTTGCGCCAGCGCTCGAGGATTTCACGAAACGCGCCCTTGCTGGCGCGGTCGCCGAGAAACCCTTCCTCGTCCTTCATCTCGATATTGAAGCTGTCGACGTCCACCGACGGCAGACGCGCCGCGCCGTGGGTGGCGATGCCCGTCGTTGTCTTGACCAACTCGTCCGTTGCCATGGAAACCCTTGCCCGTGTGCCAATTTCCGGGGACAACGGCGAGGGAACCCGGAAGTTGCAAAGCGGCGGCAGATTCGGCAGCGCGCCGGAAATGGCCCAAATCCTTCAAATCCGGGCCCTTTTCGCCCGCTTTTCCTTGACTTGCGGCGGATGGCGGCTATAAGTCCCACACCCGGCGCGGGGCGTTTCTCGCGCCGCTTGTTTTTGCGTGGGTTTTCAAAGGGATAACTCCCGCCCGCACAAAACTCGCAATAAACCCATAGCGACTGACAAAAAGCCGGCCCGGACGATACCCGTCGCGAGGCCGGGATTTGAACACGGAGAAAAAACGATGTTCGCAGTCATCAAAACCGGCGGCAAGCAATACCGCGTCGTGCCGGATGATGTTCTCGAAGTAGGCAAGATCGAAGGCGAAGTCGGCTCGATCATCCAGCTGAATGAAGTTCTGGTGGTCGGCGGCGACACGCCGGTGCTGGGCATTCCGACGGTGGCCGGCGCCTCCGTTGCGGTCGAGGTGCTCGACCACAAGCGTGGCCCCAAGGTCATCGCCTTCAAGAAGCGCCGCCGCAAGAATTCGCGCCGCAAGCGCGGCTATCGCGACGAGATCACGGTCCTCCGCATCTCCGAGATCCTGACGGACGGCGCCAAGCCCACCAAGGGCCCGCGTCCGAAGAAGGAGAAGGTCGCGAAGGAGCCGGCAAAGGAAGCCGACGCCGCATAAAATCGATCACGCGCCATCACGAATTGATGCGCGACAGATTTTGAAATGATTCCGTCAAGGAATTGACCTAGACATACGCAGGATTTCGGAGACGAGCCATGGCTCACAAAAAAGCAGGCGGTTCATCGCGCAACGGTCGCGATTCCAAGGGTAAGCGCCTCGGCATCAAGGCGTTCGGCGGGGAAGTCGTGATTCCCGGCAACATCATTGCGCGTCAGCGCGGCACCACCTGGCATCCCGGCCTTAATGTCGGCATGGGCACGGACCACACTCTGTTCGCCAAGATCGAGGGTCGTGTCACGTTCCAGGCCAAAGCCAACGGCCGCACCTTCGTATCGGTGCTCCCGCTCGCAGAGGCGGCTGAATAGACGGTGGATCAATTTGGAGTCCGCCGGGTCCTACCGAACCGGCGGAGTCCTCCAAGATCGAAAGATCGAAGGCTCCAGGGGAGGCGGGAAACCGGCCTCCCCTTTTCTTTGACGTGCTCACTTTTCACTTAGTGACTTCGACGGAGCCGGACATGTTGCAGGATTTCTCGAGCGTGACCTTGCGGGAGGCGAGACCTGATGTCGTCGCCACCGAGCGGCTGACCTTGCGGCGGCCGACCCTCGCCGACGTCAGGACCATCGCCCTCCTCGCCAACGACCGCCGCGTCGCGGAAAACACCCGCCGCCTGCCGCATCCCTATTCGCAGGACGACGCCGTCGAATTCGTCCGCGCCACCGCCGCGCTCGGCAGCGAGACCGTGTTCCTGATCGAGCACGACACTGGGCCGATCGGCATGGTCGGCATCGACTGCTCCACGCCCGACAATGCCGAGCTCGGCTACTGGCTCGGCGTCGAGCATTGGGGCCGGGGCTTTGCCACCGAAGCCGCGCGCGGTGCCATCGACTTCTTCTTCGAGGAGTTCGAGGACGACCATCTCTATGCCGGCGCGCGCGTCACCAACCCGGCCTCGCGCAACGTGCTGGAGAAGTGCGGCTTCCAGTGGAGCGGCGTCCAGCTGCACCGTTTCCTGGCGCTGGGCTCCTCCACGCCGGTCGACTGCTTCCGCCTGTCGCGCGGCGTGTGGTCGTCGCTGAAGAGCTGGAGCAGCGCGCGAAGGATGAGGTAAGGGCCGCGGCGCTTACCCTGCCCTGGAGGGTGGGCATCACACAGGCGGATTCACGTCCGCGCTGCCACGTCCCAAATCGCGTTCGCGCAAGTAGATATAGAACCCGGCGCCGATGATGATGGCGGCGCCGACGATGGTGGCCATCGACGGCACGTCGCCGAATACGACGAAGCCGAAGATCACGGCCCAGACGATCATCGAATATTGATAGGGCACGACGACGCTGGCCGGCGCCAGCTTGAGCGAGCGGTTGACGCAGAACAGCGCCGTCACCGACACGCAGCCCGCCAGCGCGAAAATCGCGAGGCTTCCTGATGTCGGCGGCACCCAGTGGAACGCCGACAAGGCTGCACCGAGCAGGAACGTGCCGACGAATTGCGAGGACGCCATCACGATGTCGGGCGTCTTGCGCAGGCTGCGCGTGATCAGCATCAGGGTCGCGAACGACAGGCTGCCGCCCAGCGCAATCAGCGCCGGCAGGCTGACCGTCTGCGCCGACGGCCGCAGCGCGATCAGCACGCCGCAGAAGCCGATCAGAATCGCGGTCCAGCGCCGCCAGCCGACTTTCTCGCCGAGGAAGATCGCCGACATCGCGGTCACGAAGATCGGGCCGGCGAGGTAATAAGTGATGACGTCGGCGAGCGGCAGATAGACGGTGGCGAGGAAGAAGGCGGCGACTTCCAGCGTCGACAGCACGACGCGAAACAGCTGCAGGCCCGGCCGCTCCAGATGCAGGAAGTGGTGACGCTGCCGCCAGACCAGCGGCGACAGCAGCAGCAGCGCCGCGCAGGCGCGCAGGAACAGCAGCTGTCCAACCGAATACGTCCCGACCAGGAACTTGCCCATGGCGTCGCCGAACGAGAACATGAAGATCGACAGCACCATCAACGCGATGCCGGCAAGGCGCGCGGAGCGGTCGTCATAGGCGGAGAGATTCTTGAAGAGGGACATTGGCGTCGTTTTAATCGCGTGAGCGCGCGGGACAAGCCCGGCTCTGACGAATTGAACGCATTGTCGCACTGCGCGGCACGCGATACGGATCACTCTCCGCATTCGTCCCGATGGTGCATCGACATGACCGACTTCGACCCGACCCAGCATCGCATGATCACCGCGCAACGCTGGTTTGAGGATTTCGTGGTCGGCGAGCGTTTCGTGCTGCCGAGCCGGACCCAGACCACTGCGGTGTTTGCCGCGTTCCAGACCGCGAGCGGCGACACCCACCCCGTGCATTACGACGTGGAATATTGCCGCAGCCGCGGCATGCCGCATCTGCTGGCCCACGGCTTCCAGACCCTGATCCACACCGCGCCCGGCGCCGGCCTGTTTCCGTTCATGGTCGAGGACTCCCTGGTCGGCTTCCTCGAGCAATCGAGCCGGTTCCTCAAGCCGGTGTTCGCCGACGACACCATCTATCCGGCGCTCGAGGTCACTGAGCTGGTGCCGGGCCGCACGACCGGCGCGGTGACGCTCCGGAGCACCGTGTTCAACCAGCGCAAGGAGCTGGTGCTGGAGGGCATGCAGAAATTCCTGATCCGGAAGCGGCCGGCGGGTTAAGCACGCCCTCCAGAATCGCGGAATTTCGGCCGATTTGCGGGGTCATCCGGGTTGCCGCGCGGGACCGGCTGGCCTACCTATGGCCCATGAAATTCCTCGACGAAGCAAAGGTCTATATCCGCTCCGGTGATGGCGGGAACGGCTGCGTGGCGTTCCGCCGCGAGAAGTTCATCGAATTCGGCGGTCCCTCCGGCGGCAATGGCGGCCGCGGCGGCAACGTGATCATCGAGGTCGCCGACGGCCTCAACACGCTGATCGACTACCGCTACCAGCAGCACTTCAAGGCCCAGAAGGGCGAGAACGGCTCCGGCTCGGACCGCCACGGCGCCAACGGCAAGAACATCGTGCTGAAGGTCCCCGTCGGCACGCAGATTTTTGACGAAGACCGCGAGACGCTGATCCACGACTTCACCAATGTCGGCGAGAAATTCGTGCTGGCCGAGGGCGGCAATGGCGGCTTCGGCAACGCGCATTTCAAGACCTCGACCAACCGCGCGCCGCGCAACGCCAATCCCGGTCAGACCGGCGAGGAACGCTGGATCTGGCTGCGGCTGAAGCTGATCGCGGATGCCGGTCTCGTCGGCATGCCCAATGCCGGCAAATCGACCTTCCTCTCCAAGGTCAGTGCGGCGCGGCCGAAGATCGCCGACTATCCCTTCACCACGCTGCATCCGCAGCTCGGCGTCGTGAACGCCGACGGCCGCGAGTTCGTGCTCGCCGACATTCCCGGCCTGATCGAGGGCGCGCATGAAGGTACCGGTCTCGGCGACCGCTTCCTCGGCCATGTCGAACGCTGCCGCGTGCTGCTGCATCTGATCGACGCCACCTGCGAGCACGCCGGCAAGGCCTACAAGACCGTGCGCAAGGAGCTCGATGCCTATGGCGGGCTGCTCACCGACAAGGTCGAGATCGTCGCGCTGAACAAGATCGACGCGGTCGAGCCGGACGCGTTGAAGAAGCAGAAGGAGCGCCTGAAGCGCGCCGCCAAGAAGACGCCGCTGCTGCTCTCCGGCGTCACCGGCGATGGCGTCAAGGAAGCGCTGCGCGCGCTGGTCGAGGTGATCGGCGAGGCGCCGGTCTCGGCCAAGGCCAAGAGCGCCGCCGAAGCGGAGCCGTGGTCGGCGTAATCCAACCCGCCGAGAAATCCTCATGGTGAGGAGCGCGGAACGCGCGTCTCGAACCATGAAGGCCCGGCTTCCGCCCGCGGACATCCTTCGAGACGCCCGCTACGCGGGCTCCTCAGGATGAGGTTCGGAGCTTGTGACGCAGTCAAAATAGGGCACTGACTTGTCTTCGCCAGCGCGATAGCGCAGCATCGAACAATCAAGAAAATGCGGGGGCGAGGCATGGCGCGCGCGAAAAACGTTCTCTGGATAATGTGCGACCAGCTTCGCTATGATTATCTCGGCTGCACCGGCCATCCCACGCTGAAGACCCCGAACATCGACGCCATGGCGAAGCGCGGCGTGCTGTTCTCGAAGGCTTACGTGCAGTCGCCGATCTGCGGCCCGTCGCGGATGTCGTTCTACACCGGCCGCTACATGCGCTCGCACGGCTCGCACTGGAACGGCTGGCCGCTACGCGTCGGCGAGCCCACGCTCGGCGACCACCTCAAGAAGATCGGCGTGCGCAACGTCCTGGTCGGCAAGACCCACATGGCGCCCGATCTCGAAGGCATGAAGGCGCTCGGCATCCCGCCGGAATCGATGATCGGCGTGCATGTCGCCGAATGCGGGTTCGAGCCCTATGAGCGTGACGACGGCCTGCATCCGACCGGACGGCCGCGGCCGAAATACGATGAGTATCTGCGCCAGCAGGGCTTTGAAGCCACCAATCCCTGGGAGCATTGGGCGAATTCAGGCGCGGCGGACGATGGCAGCTTGCAGAACGGCTGGCTGCTGGTGCACGCCGACAAGGCCGCGCGCGTGCCGGACGAGCATTCCGAGACGCCCTACATGACGCGGCGCGCGATGGACTTCATCGGCGAGGCCGAGACCGACGGCAGGCCGTGGTGCCTGCATCTGTCCTACATCAAGCCGCACTGGCCCTATATCGCGCCCGAGCCCTACGCGAGCATGTACTCGACCGACGACATGATCCCGGTGATCCGCTCCGAGCGTGAGCGGCAGAATCCGCATCCGGTGTTCGGCGCCTATATGGACATGCGCTACTCCCGCAACATGGCGCGCGACGATGCCCGCGAGAAGGTGATCCCGACCTATATGGGCCTGATCACCCAGATCGACGACCAGATGGGCGTGCTGATGAAGTTTCTGGAGGCCCGCGACCTGCTCGACACCACCATGATCGTGTTCACCTCCGATCACGGCGATTATCTCGGCGACCACTGGATGGGCGAGAAGGATCTATTCCACGAACAGTCGGCCAAGATTCCGTTGATCATCATCGACCCCTCGAAGGAAGCCGACGCCACGCGTGGCACCCGCAGCGACGCACTGGTGGAAGGCATCGATCTGGCGCCGACCTTCGTCGATTATTTCGGCGGCAAGGTGCCGGGCCACATCCTCGAAGGACGTTCGCTGCTGCCGCTGCTGCGTGGCCTGACGCCGTCCGACTGGCGCAAGGTCGCCTTCTCCGAATACGACTACGCCATGCAGGACGTCCGGCTGAAGCTGAACCAGCCGATCGAGCGCTGCCGCCTGTTCATGGTGTTCGACGGCCGCTGGAAATACATCCACGCCTCCGGCTTCCGCCCGATGCTGTACGACCTCGAAACCGATCCGGAAGAGTTCCTGGATCGCGGTGACGACCCGGAATGCGTCGGTGTGATCGCGCGCCTCCAGGCCGAACTGTCCGACTGGGCGCTGCATCCCAACGGCCACATCACCACGCCGCGCGAGAAGATCGCGGCCTATGCGGACAATCAGCTGCAGGTGAAGAACGGCGTCCTGATCGGCATCTGGGACGAAGCCGAGCTTGCCGCGATCAAGGACGGCATCGCGCAGCGCGCGAAGATGTAGAACGCCGCCGACTAGCGATCAACCAGACGGCCTTCAAACTCCGGCTTACCCGTCACCAGAAAGAGCCGATACCACTCGATATCCTTTCGCTCTGCGATTTCGGCGTCCGAGAGTTTCGCCGTCTCACCGAGGCTCAACTGATCGACTCCAAGATTTTGCCCGGCCACGTAGACGGCATAGTCGCCGCGCTCGATATCCGCAGAAATTGGAGGATCGCTATCGATCACCGACATGACGTGGATCCGCCCGCTTCCCGAATGGAAATGCACGCACGTGATCCGCTGCCAGTCATCCGATGAAGGCGGCTGATCGCTCGAGACCAGCTCGACCCAATGGTCGTTGAGATCCGCTTCGGTGCCGATCATTCGAAACGCAGACACGCCGGCAAAGCCTTGCCTGGCTTTCTCCGCGTCCCAGTTCTCCTCGTTCTCAAGGGGGCGAAATGGATCGTCGCACACGACGATCTGATAATTGCTTGCAAACACGCGTGCAGCACCGAGTAACCGCTGTGTCATAGTCGACCAACCAGATTCAATTCTCGATCTTGTACCCTGTCGCCTTGACGATCGGCTGCCAGAAAGCGGTGTTCGCGGCGAGCTCCTTCGTCAGACCTTCAGGCGGCGAGCCGACCGGGATCAAGCCGATTCCCGTCAGCTTCTCCTTCACCTCCGGCTTGGCGAGCGCCGCACTCGCGGCGGCGCCGAGCTTGCTGGCGAAGTCCGGCGGGCTGCCGGCGGGAAGCCACATGCCGTACCAGGCGTCGGCGACCAGATCGATGCCGCTCTCCTTCAGCGTCGGGACCTCGGGCGCGAACGGCGAACGCTCGGCACTGCTGACCGCAATGATCTTCACGCCCTTGGCGCGATGCTGCGGCAGTGCGTCTGCCAGCGTCACGATGCCGAACGAGATGTGCCCGCCAATGATGTCGTTGAGGATCGGCGCGCTGCCGCGATAGGGCACGCGCGTCAGCGGGATGCCGAGATCCTTCTCGAGCTTGGAGCCCATGAAGTGCGGAATGGTGCCGTTGCTCGGCACCCCGAACGAGGTCTTGTCCGGATGCGCCTTCAACCAGGCGACGAATCCCTTGAAATCGGCGGCGTCGATCCCCGGTCCGACCACGACGGCGAACTCGAACCGCGCCAGCAGCGACACCGGCACGAAATCCTTTGCCGTGTCGAAGCTCGGCGTCGTCTCCACCATGGGCAGCAGGTACATGGTGGGACCTGTCGTCACCAGCACCATGCTGCCGTCGGGATTGGCGCCCTTCACCGCCTTGATGCCGATCAGGCCGTCGCCGCCGGTGCGGTTCTCGACCACGATGGTCCGTTGCAGCACCGGCGCCATCTCCTGCGCGATCAGCCGGCACAGCGTGTCACCGCCCGCCCCTGCCGCGAACGGGAAGATGACCTTTGTCAGCCCGGCCTGCGCTTGCGTCTCGCCCGCCTGCGCCAGCAGCGGCAGACCGACACATCCGGCCATGAATTTGCGGCGATCCATTCGTTTCCTCTTTCAGCCCATTATTGGTTGGCGGCATTAGAACCGGGCCAGCGTTCAAGACAAGGCCGACCTTCGCCGTTTACCATCGCGGCCGCCTTGCGCCGGCCATCGTCCTGCTGCAAAAGCAGGCCTTAACCGGCGCCGCCTGTCGCACCGCCGTTTCCGATGCAGAGCAATTCGCCGCCGACACATACACACATGGCCAGCCCCGAACTCAGTCAATTCCGCCGCATCGTCGTCAAGGTCGGCTCCGCGCTGCTGGTCGATTCCGACAAGGGCGAGGTGCGGGCGTCCTGGCTCGCCGCGCTCGCCGACGACATGGCCAAGCTGCACCGTGAGGGCCGCGACGTGCTGGTCGTCTCCTCAGGCTCGATCGCGCTCGGCCGCAGCCGGCTCAAGCTGCCGCGCGGCCCGCTGAAGCTGGAGGAGAGCCAGGCGGCCGCGGCCGTAGGGCAGATCGCGCTGGCGCGGATCTGGTCGGAGGTGCTCGGGGCCCACGGCATCGGCGCGGGGCAGATCCTGGTGACGCTCCAGGACACCGAGGAGCGACGCCGTTATCTGAACGCGCGCTCCACCATCGGCAAGCTGCTGGAGTGGCGCGCGATCCCCGTGATCAACGAGAACGACACGGTCGCCACCAACGAGATCCGCTACGGCGACAATGACCGCCTCGCCGCGCGCGTCGCCACCATGGCGAGCGCCGATCTGCTGGTGCTGCTGTCCGACATCGACGGGCTCTACGACGCGCCGCCGAAGAACAATCCGAACGCAAAGCTCATTCCGGTAGTCGACAGCATCTCCTCGGAGATCGAGGCGGTGGCAGGCGATGCCGAGTCCGAGCTGTCGCGCGGCGGTATGCGTACCAAGGTCGAGGCGGCCAAGATCGCCACGACCGGCGGCACGCATATGCTGATCGCCTCCGGCAAGATCGAGCATCCCTTGCAGGCAATCGCGGATGGCGGCCGCTGCACCTGGTTCCTGACGCCGGCCAATCCCATCACGTCGCGAAAACGCTGGATCGCGGGCACGCTGGAGCCGAAGGGCACGCTGACCATCGATGCCGGCGCGGTGACGGCGCTGCGCGCCGGTGCCAGCCTGCTGCCGGCCGGCGTGATCAAGGTCGAGGGCCAGTTCGCCCGCGGCGACGCCGTGATCGTGCGCGGCCCCGACGCCAGCGAGGTCGGCCGCGGCCTGATCGCCTACGACGCCGAGGTCGCCGAGCGGATCAAGGGCCGCTCGTCCCCGGACGTGATGGCGATCCTCGGCATCAGCGGGCGGTCCGAGATGATCCACCGCGACGATCTGGTGATGGGCGGGTAAGGGCCGCGACGGCCCTTTTCACTGAGTTTGCTGGGCCAATGACCTACCCGGCACATCGCCGGGGAGATCAGCCATACCCTCCCCGCCCTTCGCAAATGCGGGATTTCCGTGCTAGGACACCGCCTTAGCAGAAGGTTTTGACCCCCATGGCCGCCCCCCTCAAAGCCGTTGACGGCAATGCCGATCTCCAGGCGCTGATGTCCGATCTCGCCACCCGTGCCCGCGCTGCCGCGCGCGTGCTGGCGCTGGCGCCGCCGGAGCAGAAGAACCGGGCGCTGGAAGCCATGGAGCGGGCGATCCGCAGCAATGCTGCAGCGATCCTTGCCGCCAATGCCGAGGACGTCGCGGAGGCCCGCGCCTCCGGCAATGCCACCTCCTCCTTCATCGACCGCCTGACGCTGACCCCGGCGCGCGTCGAAGGCATGGCCGAGGGCATCGGCATCGTGCGCGGCATCGCCGATCCGGTCGGCATCATCACCGAGAGCTGGCAGCGGCCGAATGGCATGACCATCGAGCGCGTGCGCGTGCCGCTCGGCGTCGTCGGCGTGATCTTCGAGAGCCGGCCGAACGTTGCGGCCGACGCCGGCGTGCTGTGCCTGAAATCAGGCAATGCCGTGATCCTGCGCGGCGGCTCGGACAGTTTTCGGTCGTGCCGCGCCATCCATGAATGTCTGGGGCAGGGCCTGCGCGAAGCGGGTCTGCCCGAAGCCGCCATCACGCTGGTGCCGACGCGAGACCGCGCGGCGGTCGGCATGATGCTGTCCGGATTGAACGGCGCCATCGACGTGATCGTGCCGCGCGGGGGAAAAAGCCTCGTCGCGCGCGTCGAGCAGGAAGCGCGCGTGCCGGTGTTCGCGCATCTCGAAGGCGTCAACCACGTCTATGTCGATGCCAGCGCCGACCTCGCCATGGCGAAGGCGATCGTGCTCAACGCCAAGATGCGCCGCACCGGCGTCTGCGGCGCCGCCGAGACGCTGCTGGTCGATCGCGCCGCGGCCGGCAACAACCTGAAGCCGCTGGTCGAGATGCTGATCGAGGCCGGCTGCGAAGTGCGCGGCGACGACGCCGTGCAGAAGACCGATGCACGCGTAAAGCCCGCCAGCGAGGACGATTGGGACACCGAATATCTCGACGCGATCATCGCGGCGAAGGTGGTGGACGGCGTCGACGGCGCGATCGCGCACATCCAGAACCACGGCTCGCATCATACCGATGCGATCGTGAGCGCGGATGAGGCTGCGGCGAAGAGATTCCTGAGCGAGGTCGATTCCGCGATCGTGCTGCACAACGCCTCGACGCAGTTCGCCGACGGCGGCGAGTTCGGTTTCGGCGCCGAGATCGGCATCGCCACCGGCCGCTTCCATGCCCGCGGCCCCGTCGGCGCCGAGCAGTTGACGAGCTTCAAATATCGCGTCCACGGCACCGGGCAGACAAGGCCGTAAGTAACGTCGCGAGGCGCGGGGCATTGAGCAACAATTTCGTCGTGCCGCGGACCGTGGCGCAAGCGGTGCCGTCCTCGACCCCGGGCATGCGCATCGGCCTGCTCGGCGGCTCGTTCAATCCGCCGCATCAGGCGCATCGCGCGATCAGCCAGTTCGCCCTGAAGCGATTGCAACTCGATCGCGTCTGGTGGCTCGTCACTCCCGGCAATCCGCTCAAGGAGAATGGCAATTTGCATGAGCTCGGCGAGCGCATGCAGGCGGCGCGCGACGTCGCGGACGATCCCCGGATCGAGGTGAGCTGTCTCGAATCCGTCATTCGCACCCGCTATACTATCGACACGATCAACACCTTGCGCCGTCGCTTCAGCGGCCTGCGCTTTGTCTGGATTATGGGCGCCGACAACCTCGCTCAATTCCATCGTTGGCAGGACTGGCGGCGGATCGCTGCCCAGATCCCGATGGCCATCATCGATCGCCCGCCGCAGAGTTTTCGCGCTCTCGCCTCCCCCGCCGCCCGGGCCCTCACCCGTTACCGCTTGCCCGAGAATAAGGCGGCAATGCTTGCGGATCAGCCGGCGCCGGCCTGGGTCTTCCTGACCGGATTGAAGCTGAATCTCTCCTCGACCGGCCTGCGGAACCCGGACGGGAGCTGGAAAGGTACGAAGTGAGACGGAGTGTGCGGACGGAGTGTGGGCTTCCGGCTCTCTGGCATATTGAAACCCTTAACCCCACATGATGTAGTGTAACCAGTGAGCGCTGGATTCGGCGTTCGCGATACAGTGAAAGGAATGGTCCCTGACCACATCTGTATTGTCCAAGTCTGTTTTACCCAAGGTTGCCAAGCCTACGCGTAAAACATCGACCCAAGCTGCGGCCTTGAAGGCGCAACCCGACGCCGACAAGACGCTGAGCCTGATCCTCTCCCGCCTCGACGACATGAAGGCGGAAGAGACGGTCACCATCGACCTTCGCGGCAAATCGGCCTACTCCGACTACATGATCGTCACCACCGGCCGGGTGAACCGGCACGTCGGCGCGATCGCGGAGAACGTCGCCAAGGGCCTCAAGGAAAACGGCATCAAGAACATCCACGTCGAGGGCTTGCCCAATTGCGACTGGGTGCTGATCGATTCCGGCGATGTGATCGTGCACGTGTTCAGACCCGAGGTCCGAGAGTTCTACAATCTCGAGAGATTGTACACGCAGGGCCCAGGGGCGGCGAAGGCGATCTAGGCCGACTCGGCCGATTCTTGGCCGATTTCGAATCGGCGGACGCGCATGCTAGCGTCGTGCGCGCGCAATCTGCGCGCGGTCCTGGAAACGCGACCCTGAAGATATCATGCGTGTTGCTGTCATTGCGGTGGGCCGGCTGAAGCAGGGCCCCGAACGGGAGCTTGCCGACCGCTATTTCGAGCGGTTCGACGAGGCCGGCCGCAAGCTCGGATTCCGCGAGCTCCTGGTCCACGAAATTCCCGAAAGCCGCGCGCGCGATACCGCGACCCGGATGGCTGAAGAGGCCGCGGCGATCTCCGCGCACATCCCGGACAAATCGATCCTGGTCGCGCTGGACGAGCGCGGCCAGAATCTCGACTCCACCGTATTCGCACGGCATCTCGGACGCTGGCGCGACGAGGGGGCCGGACATACTATCTTCGTGATCGGAGGGGCGGACGGACTTTCGCCCGAATTGCGCCGTAAGGCCAAGCTCGCGATCGCGTTCGGCTCTGCGACCTGGCCGCACCAAATGGTCCGCGTCATGCTTCTGGAACAGCTTTATCGGGCCGCCACCATTCTGGCCGGCCATCCCTATCACCGCGCGTGATGCGCGCCACAACGAGCACCTTTGCCTAAAGCGATGCGAGCGCCTGTCCTCAACCTGTTGCTGATCGCTGGCCTCACCGGCGCAAGTGTTTTGGGCACAAGTGTTCTGGGCGCAGGTGTTTTGGGCGCAAGCCTCGCGCAAGCTCAGACGGCAGCGCCGGCACCACAGACGGCGGCCGTCTCGCCCGATGCGATCAAGCAGCGCGAGCAGGAGCTCGAGGCCGCGCGCGCCAGGCAGAAGAGCGCTGAAGAAGCACAGGCCAAGCTCAAGGCCGAGATCACCTCGCTCGGCCAGGACCGCACCCAGCTCAATCAGCAACTGATCGACACCGCCGCCAATGTGCGCGCCGTCGAGACCAAGATCGACGAAGCCGAAGCGCGGCTGCGCGCGCTGAACGGCCGCGAGCAGCAGATGCGCTCTTCGCTCGATTCGCGCCGCGCCGACATCGTCGAGGTGCTGGCGGCCTTGCAGCGCGCCGGAAGGCGCACGCCGCCGGCGCTGCTGGTGCGCCCCGAGGATGCGCTTCAGTCACTGCGCACCGCCATGCTGCTCGGCGCGGTGGTGCCGGAATTGCGCGGCCGCGCGGAAAAGATCGCAAGCGAGCTCGGCGAGCTCGTTTCGTTACGCAAGAACATCGCCGGCGAGCGCGACCAACTCGCAACCGACCGCGACAAGGTCCGGAGCGACCAGACCCGGCTCACGGCTCTGGTCGACGAGCGGCAGCGCCAGCAGTCCTCGCGTGAAAAGGACCTCGACGCCGAGAATTCGCGCGCCATCGCGCTTTCACGGCAGGTCGGCGATCTCCAGGGGCTGATCGCCAAGATGGAGCAGGACCTGCAAAGCGCCGCCAAGGCGGCTGAGAAGGCGGCCGAGGCCGCAAGGCAGGCCGAGGCCAAGGCGGCTGCAAACGCGGCCGCCAACGTCAAGCCCGGTCCCGGCGCTTTCAAAGACCGGTCCCGGACTACCCCGGCCATCGCCTTTGCTTCGGCCAAGGGGCTCCTGCCTCTTCCGGTTAACGGTAACAAGATCAGGGACTTTGGCGGTTCCGACGGCGTCGGCGGGGTTCAGAAGGGCATTTCGCTGGCCAGCAAGCCCGGCGCCCAGGTCACGACGCCGTGTGATGGCTGGGTGGTCTATGCCGGCCCGTTCCGCAGCTATGGACAACTCTTGATCCTCAACGCCGGTGGCGGGTATCATGTCCTGATCGCCGGGATGGAGCGCATTTCGGTCAACATCGGACAGTTTGTGCTCACGGGGGAGCCGGTCGCGACCATGGGGTCGACCTCTCAAGTCGCCTCCATTCTCGCCACGAACGCGAGTCAACCTGTGCTGTATGTCGAGTTCCGTAAGGACGGCACTCCAATCGATCCAGGCCCATGGTGGGCCATAAATGAAGGCGAGAAGGTTCGCGGATGATGCGCAAGACTTCAGTAATCCTCCTCAGCGCGGCCACCGGTGCGGCGCTGACGCTGTTCGTGACCCAGCCGCGCGCGGTCTTCATGGGCTCCAGCGCGCGCGCCGCCACCGCGGACACCTATCGCCAGCTCAACCTGTTCGGCGACGTCTTCGAGCGCGTGCGCTCGGACTATGTCGAGAAGCCCGACGACACCAAGCTGATCGAATCCGCCATCAGCGGCATGCTCACCGGCCTCGATCCGCATTCGAGCTACATGGACGCCAAGAGCTTCCGCGACATGCAGGTGCAGACGCGCGGTGAGTTCGGCGGTCTCGGCATCGAGGTCACGATGGAAGACGGCCTGATCAAGGTGGTCTCGCCGATCGACGACACGCCGGCCTCGCGCGCGGGCGTCATGGCCAATGACATCATCACCAATCTCGACGACGAAGCGGTGCAGGGCCTGACCCTGAACCAGGCGGTCGAGAAGATGCGCGGCCCCGTCAACACCAAGATCAAGCTCAAGATCATCCGCAAGGGCCAGGACAATCCGATCGACGTCACCCTGGTGCGCGACAACATCCGCGTCCGTTCGGTGCGCGCGCGCATCGAACAGGACGACATCGCCTATATCCGCATCACCACCTTCAACGAGCAGACCACCGAGGGCCTGAAGCGCGAAGTCGCCAATCTCTCGAACCAGATCGGCGACAAGCTCAAGGGCTACGTCATCGATCTCCGCAACAATCCGGGCGGCCTGCTCGAGGAAGCGGTCACCGTCTCCGACTCGTTCCTGGAGAAGGGCGAGATCGTCTCGACCCGCGGCCGCAATGCCGAGGAGACCCAGCGCCGCACCGCGCATTCGGGCGATCTGACCAAGGGCAAGCCGGTCATCGTGCTCGTCAATGGCGGCTCGGCTTCGGCGTCGGAAATCGTCGCCGGCGCGCTGCAGGACCACAAGCGCGCGACCATCGTCGGCACGCGCTCGTTCGGCAAGGGCTCGGTGCAGACCATCATTCCGCTCGGCTCGGGCAACGGCGCGCTGCGCCTGACCACGGCGCGCTATTACACGCCGTCGGGCAAGTCGATCCAGGCCAAGGGCATCGTGCCCGACATCGAAGTGCTCCAGGACGTGCCGGACGAGCTGAAGTCGCGCACCGACACCAAGGGCGAGGCTTCGCTGCGCGGCCATCTCAAGAACGACGGCGACGAGAAGACCGGCTCGCAGTCCTACGTGCCGCCGGACGCCAAGGACGACAAGGCGCTCAAGCTCGCCGACGACTTGCTCCACGGCATCAAGAACAGCGCCTCCGCGGCGCCGACGCCGGGCGGCGACGACAAGGCCGCGACCGACAAGCCCAAAGCGGCGAACTAAGGCTTCAAGCCAGGTTCTGGCATCAAGCGATCCAACACAAAGGGCGGCTCCTGGAGCCGCCCTTTTTGCTTGGAACTCCAGGGCGTCCCCGGCCTATCCCGGCCTGCCGCCGCTTGACCTCGGCGTGGTATCGTCGGGGGAGTGATTCGGGATCGCACATGACTGAAACGGCCGATGATCTGAGCGCCCCGCTCGGACAGGACAAGCCGCGCCGGAAGCGGCGGCTGCGGCTGCCGTTCACGGCCATGCAGGCGCTCGCCGTCATGCTCGGCCTGTTCCTGGCCGCCTTTGCCGGCTTCGCCATCTTCAACAAGGATCCGCTCGGCGGCGAGCCGATGACGCGGCTCGCGATCCGCGAGCCCGGCAAGGCCGCGGACGAGAAGCCTGCCGCCTCCAGCCATGGCCAGGAGACCAAGCAGGAAGGCAAGCACGAGACCAAGGAGGCTCCGAAGCAGGCCGGCGAGCAGAAGACCGTCACCATGATCGACGGCTCCACCGGAACGCGCCATGACGTCGTGATCGGCAGCGGCGAGGCCGCCGACAAGAGCGAGGCGGCGGCCGCGGCCGCCCCGCCGCCCGTCATGGCCGGGATCGATCCAAAGCTGCTGGAGAAGTCGCGCTATGGCATGATCCCGGTGGTCGCCGGCGAGCTGAAGCCGTTCAACGTCTATGCGGCGGATTCTGATCGCGCCAAGGCCGCGAAGATGCCTGTGGTCGCGATCCTGATCGGCGGCCTCGGGGTCGGTGCGGCCAAGACCACGGATGCCATCATGCGGCTGCCGCCGGCGGTGACGCTGGCCTTCACGCCCTATGGCGCCGACCCCGGCAAGCTCGCCGAACGGGCCCGCGTCCAGCGCCACGAGATCTTCCTCCAGATCCCGATGGAGCCCTATGACTTCCCGGACAACGATCCCGGACCGCAGACACTGCTGACCTCGCTCAGCCCCGACCAGAACATGGACCGCCTGTACTGGCACCTCAGCCGGATGCAGGGCTATGCCGGCCTCGCCAATTTCATGGGCGCCCGCTTCATCGCGACCGAGCCGGCGATGCAGCCGATCATCCGCGAGGCGGCCAAGCGCGGCCTCGGCTTCTTCGACGACGGCTCTTCACCCCGCAGCATCGCGCCCCAGGCCGCGGCCACCGCGGCGATGCCGTTCGGCAAGGGCGACATCGCGATCGACGTGGTGCCGACCCCGGCCGAGATCGACCGCGCCCTGAGCAAGCTCGAATCGGCCGCACGGGAGCGCGGCGTCGCCATCGGCACCGCCTCGGCCCTCCCTGTCTCGATCGAGCGCATCGGCGCCTGGACCAAGACATTGGGCGACCGGGGTATCCTTTTGGTGCCATTGACAACCGCGATGCTGAAATCAAAATCCAGCTAAATCAACGGATTGGTACGGCACGGGTCCTGTGGGACCGGCATGCCCCCACCAAAGCACGCGAGAGGTCTTCCGGAATGGCGCGTTATGAGGATCTGCCCTACCGGACCTGTGTCGGCGTCATGCTGATCAACACGAAGGGACTGGTGTTCATCGGCCGCCGTGCCGGCGGCATCGAGCATGTCGACGACAGCCATGTCTGGCAGATGCCGCAAGGCGGCGTCGATCCCGGCGAGGACACCTGGGACGCGGCCAAGCGCGAGCTCTACGAGGAGACCAGCGTGCGCTCGGTCGAGCGACTCGGCGAGGTCCCGGACTGGCTGATCTACGACATCCCGCGCACGGTTGCGGGGCGCGCCTGGAAGGGCCGCTATCGCGGCCAGCGCCAGAAATGGTTCGCGGTCCGCTTCACCGGCAAGGACAGCGAGATCAATGTCGAGAAGCCCGGCGGCGGCGGCCACAAGGCCGAGTTCGTGAGCTGGCGCTGGGAGCCGATGAAGAACCTGACCGGGCTGATCATCCCGTTCAAGCGCCCGGTCTATGAGCGTGTGGTGAAGGAATTTTCCGCGCTGGCGGACGAATAAATCAAATCGTCATTCCAAGTTCGATGCTAATGCATCGCCGGGGATGACGACGAAAGATCCGCGCGTGACGAATGAAAAACCCTACCGCCCTAACGTAGGCATCGCCCTCTTCAATACCGAAGGCCGCGTGCTGATCGGCCACCGCTTCAAGGGCGACGGACCCGAGATCATCCTGCCGGGCCTCGACTGGCAGATGCCGCAAGGGGGTGTCGACGAAGGCGAGGACCTGCGCGACGCCGCGATGCGCGAGCTGTGGGAAGAGACCAGCGTCACAAGCGCGAGCTATCTGGGCGAGACCGACTGGCTCACCTACGAGTTCCCGCCCTACGACGGACCGCAGACGCATCGCCTCGCAAAATTCCGCGGCCAGCGCCAGAAATGGTTCGCGCTGCGCTTCACCGGCAACGATGACGAAATCGATCCGCTGACGCCGCGCAACAACCAGCCCGCGGAGTTCGACGCCTGGCGCTGGGAGCGGCTCGACCGCGTCCCCGATGTGGTCGTGCCATTCCGGCGCGAGGTGTATCGCGCGGTGGCGCAGCAGTTTGCGGCGTTCGGAAACTGAAACTGCGGAAACAACCCCATGCACAGTAGGGATGGGGTTGGAAAGATTAGAGAAATTTTCGAGGGCCGCCCCTCTCCCTAGCCCTCCCCGCAAGGCATGGTTGTCGCAGTCAAGAAAACGTGGCGCGAAGCTCACCTGCGGCCATCCTTCGAGACGTCCGCCTCCGGCGGACCCTCAGGATGACGACGGAGTGCGCGGCAACAATTTCGACAAGCAAGGCTGTTGCACAGCCTCATCCTGAGGAGACCGCGGAGCGGTCGTCTCGAAGGACGAGGCGCTCGCTCCCATCGCGCTAATTCACCGGTCCCACCGTGAACGGGCCGATCGCGATGACGTGGCAATCGCTGTCGCGCTTGGCGCAGTCGGCGAGTGCCGAATTGACCGCGGTCTGCTCGTCGGCGGCCTTGAGGCCGAGGCCGGGACGGCCTGCGATGCCAACGGCGACGGCGTTCCAGCCCATGGCGTCGGTGAGCTTGCGCATGACCTCGCCGCGCGCATCCGCCACGATCGAGGCGTTGGACGCGGCATTGAAGAAGCCGGTGATCCTGAACAGGGTCGGGATCGGCACGACGAAATTGTCGTCGATCGCGACGACCAGGCAGGCCACGCCGGCGATCGCGCCGCAGGATTCCAGCGAACGCCGCGCGGCATCGTCGGCGGATGATGCGCCCAGCACCATGAAGTATTGACCGCCCGGGCCGAGCGCGACCGAGCGGGCTTTCGCCGCCGGCGCGAATATGTTTTCGAGCCGGACTTTCTGCGGTTCGCGCACGATCGGAAAATCCTTCGAGGCGAACGGCCGCTCGATCACGGCATCGTGCCGCACGAAGGGCTGCGGCGGCATCGGCGGCTTGCCGTGGGTGTAGACCACATTGTTGCCGACCGCGTAGAGCTCGCAGCGCCGCGGCGATTGCGCGGCATCGGCCCGCTTCTGGCACTGCTCGATCGCGGAGTTGCGCGCGGCCTCCTCGCTTGGCTGGTTCAACGCCGAGCCCGTGAAGCCGCCGACATTGAGCGCGAAGGCCTTGTAGTCGCCGGCCGCGGAATAGTCGCCGGCCAGATAATTGCGGACGCGTTCATTGATGAAGGGCACGCTGTCGGCATTGAGCTTGCCGGTCATCGGCGCCGCGGATGGTGACGGTGCAGGCATCGGAGCCATCGCGGCGCCGGCATTCGTCGGTGCCATCGGCGCCTTGGCGAGCTGGGTCGGCATTGGGGTCGGCGCCGTTGTCGTTGCAGCCGGCGTCGCGCTCGGCAAGGCACTTGGGGAGGCACTGGGGGACGCCGCCCGCGCTGCGACGCTCGCGGTCTGCTTGAGCTTGGTGTTGTAGAGAAAGCCGCTGACGCCGATGGCGACGATCGAGACGACGGCAACCACCAGCGGCCACATCCAGACCGGTGCTGCGGCCACCTTGGAGGCCGCCTTCTTCAGCTGCGGCTTGGCATAAGTGCCGTCCTCGCGCCGCATCGCCACCATGTAGGCGTGCACCGGCGTCGGGATGTTCTTGACCTCCTGCGCGCCGATATCGGCGAACTGGACCGAGAGCTTGTTGGCGACCTGCTCATGCACCGCGCGCGAGACGCAGATGCCGCCGACTTCGGCCAGGCCTTCCAGCCTTGCTGCGATGTTGACGCCGTCGCCGAGCAGATCGCCATCGCGCTCGACCACGTCGCCGATGGTGATGCCGATGCGGAACGACATCTGCCGGCTCGGCGGATAGGCCATGTTGCGGGTCCGCAGGGATTCCTGGATGTCGATCGCGCAACGCACCGCATCGACTGCGCTCGGAAATTCCGCGAGCACGGCATCGCCCGCCGTGTTGAAGATGCGTCCGCCGGCCTTCGCAATGAAATCGTCGACGACCTCGCGATAGGAGGCCAGACGCCGCAGCGTCTCCTCTTCATCTTCCGCGACCAGTCTCGAATAACCGGCAATATCGGCTGCGAAAATCGCTGCGATCTTGCGTTTCATCTGCACCAGCCCCGGAACAAATTCGCGAGGGCAGAATGCCGCGATCTCCGGCGCGGTGCAACAAAGTTTCAGCGCCCGCCACGGTCAGTGACGAGCGCTGAACTTATTCAGGAATTCCGAGCTCGAGCCCCGAAGCAATGCCCCGGGGCTTAATGCATAGCCGTGCTGCTGAGCTGCTGCTGGATGCTCTTGTAGTGGTCGAGCCGCTCGATAGCGTTGTCGAGCTCGCTGCCCTCGTGCTCCTTCAGGCCCTCTTCCATCTCCGAGATGGTCTCGGCGAAACGGGCACGGTCGAGCTCGGCCAGCGAGGTCGCGACGTCGGCGAGAACGGTGAGGCCCTTCTCCGAGACCTCGGCGAGGCCGCCAAGCACGATGACCTTCTCGTGGCGGCCAGCCGTGGTGATGGTGAGAATGCCCGGGCGGATCGCAGCCACGACCGGCGCATGTCCGGCCAGCACACCGAAGTCGCCCTCGACGCCGGGGATGTCGACCTGATCGACCTCACCCGAGAATGCGAGCTTTTCCGGCGAGACGAGATCGAAGTGGAAGGTGGCCATGGTGTACCTGCGAGTAGCGAATAGCGAATGGCGAGGAGCGAACCGAGTGGGAGCAGCGAATCTACTTCGCTACTCCCTGTTCGCCATTCGCCCTTAGGCGGCTTCCGCCGCCAGCTTCTTGCCCTTCTCGACGGCTTCTTCGATGGTGCCGACCATGTAGAAGGCCGCTTCCGGCAGATGGTCGTACTTGCCTTCCACCAGGCCCTTGAAGCCCTTGATGGTGTCGGCGAGGTCGACGAACTTGCCCGGCGAACCCGTGAAGATTTCGGCGACGTGGAACGGCTGCGACATGAAGCGCTCGACCTTGCGGGCGCGGGCCACGGTCAGCTTGTCCTCTTCCGAAAGCTCGTCCATGCCGAGAATGGCGATGATGTCCTGGAGCGCCTTGTAGCGCTGCAGCACCTGCTGGACCTGACGGGCGACCGCGTAGTGCTCCTCGCCGACGACGAGCGGGGAGAGCATGCGCGAGGTCGAGTCGAGCGGGTCCACCGCCGGGTAGATGCCCTTTTCGGCGATCGAGCGCGACAGCGTGGTGGTCGCGTCAAGATGGGCGAACGAGGTCGCGGGCGCCGGGTCCGTCAAGTCGTCGGCCGGAACGTAGATGGCCTGCACCGAGGTGATCGAGCCCTTCTGCGTGGTGGTGATGCGCTCCTGCAGCGCGCCCATGTCGGTCGCGAGCGTCGGCTGATAACCCACCGCCGAAGGAATACGGCCCAGGAGCGCCGACACTTCCGAGCCGGCCTGGGTGAAGCGGAAGATGTTGTCGACGAAGAACAGCACGTCCTGGCCCTTGTCGCGGAAGTCTTCCGCGATGGTGAGACCGGTGAGCGCGACGCGGGCGCGGGCGCCCGGGGGCTCGTTCATCTGGCCGAACACCAGCGCGCACTTCGACTTCACGCTCGGATCCGGATTCTTCGGATCGGCGTTGACCTTGGACTCGATGAACTCGTGATAGAGGTCGTTGCCCTCGCGGGTACGCTCGCCGACGCCGGCGAACACGGAGTAACCACCGTGCGCCTTCGCGACGTTGTTGATCAGCTCCTGAATCAGCACGGTCTTGCCGACGCCGGCGCCGCCGAACAGGCCGATCTTGCCGCCCTTCGCATACGGAGCAAGCAGGTCGACGACCTTGATGCCGGTGACGAGAATTTCAGCTTCGGTCGACTGGTCGGTGTAGGTCGGCGCTTCCTGGTGGATGGGGCGCAGGGCTTCGGCCTTGACCGGACCGGCTTCGTCGATCGGCTCGCCGATGACGTTGATGATGCGGCCGAGCGTGCCTTCGCCGACGGGAACGCGGATCGGCTCGCCGGTGTCGGTCACTTCCTGGCCGCGGACCAGACCTTCGGTCACGTCCATCGCGATCGTGCGCACGGTGGACTCACCGAGATGCTGCGCAACTTCCAGCACGAGGCGGATGTTGCCGTTCTTGGTCTCCAGCGAATTGAGAATGGCCGGAAGGTGGCCGCCCTCGAACTGAACGTCGACAACGGCGCCCATCACCTGGGTGACGCGACCGACCTGGTTAGCTGCTGTAGCCATGAAGCTCTCCTTCGAAATTCTTTACTTGAACGACCGTCGTTTAGTTCGTGCGTCAGACCGCCTCGGCGCCGGAGATGATCTCGATCAGCTCCTTGGTGATCTGGGCTTGACGGGTTCGGTTGTAGATCTGGGTTTGCTTGCGGATCATTTCGCCGGCGTTGCGGGTGGCGTTGTCCATCGAGCTCATCTGCGCGCCGTAGAACGAAGCGTTGTTTTCCAGCAGCGCGCGGAAGATCTGCACCGCGATGTTGCGCGGCAGCAGGCCCGAAAGGAGTTCGTCCTCCTCCGGCTCATATTCGTAGGACGTCGACGGCGCGTTCGCCGCCTTCTCTTCCACGACCAGCGGAATGATCTGCTGCGCGGTCGGGATCTGGGCGATCACCGACCTGAACTGCGCGTAGAACAGCGTGCAGACGTCGAACTCGCCGTTCTCGAAACGGGCCAGCACCTTCTTGGCGATGTCCTCGGCATTGACGAAGCCGAGCTGGCGAACGCTGCGCAGGTCGAGATGCTCGACGATCTGCTTGTCGAACAGACGACGAAGCTGCTCATAGCCCTTGCGGCCGACGCAGAAGAATTTCACGTCCTTGCCCTGCGCCATCAGCGCCTGGGCACGCTCGCGGGCGAGACGCACGATCGAGGAGTTGAACGCACCGGACAGGCCGCGCTCGCCGGTGCAGACCAGCAGCAGGTGAACCTGGTCCTTGCCGGTGCCGGCCAGCAGCGCCGGCGCGCCGGGCGAACCCGCGGCAGCGCTGGCGATGTTGGAGATCACCGCGCTCATCTTGTCGGCATAGGGGCGTGCAGCCTCGGCCGCCTGCTGGGCGCGGCGCAACCTGGACGCCGCGACCATCTGCATGGCCTTGGTGATCTTTTGCGTCGCCTTGGTGGAGGCGATGCGCACGCGCATGTCTTTAAGTGACGCCATTCTTCGTTCACCCCGGCGGTTCGACTGAGTCGTCGGACCGCTAGCCTGTCCCGATCGCAATGCCCGGCCGGGCGCCGGGCACGCTTCTTATTGTCTTGTCGCTCGCGAAGCGGTCATGGCCGGAAGACCCGGCCATGCTTGCTGTTACGCGAAGCTCTTCGCAAAGCCTTCGACCACCGACTTCAGCTTCGCAGCGGTGTCGTCGGTGAGGTCGCGGGTGTCGCGGATCGAATTGAGGATCTCGACGTTCTTGCCGCGCAGCAGCGACAGCAGGCCGTCCTCGAACGCGCGCACCTTGTTGACCGGCAGCGGATCGAGATAGCCGTTGGTGCCGGCCCAGATCACGCAGACCTGCTCTTCCATCTTCAGCGGCGCGAACTGCGGCTGCTTCAGGAGTTCGGTCAGGCGCGAACCGCGGTTCAGCAGGCGCTGAGTCGAGGCGTCGAGGTCGGAGCCGAACTGCGCGAACGCCGCCATTTCGCGGTACTGCGCGAGCTCGCCCTTGATCTTGCCGGCGACCTTCTTCATCGCCTTGGTCTGCGCCGACGAGCCGACGCGCGACACCGACAGACCGACGTTCACCGCGGGACGGATGCCCTGGAAGAACAGGTCGGTTTCCAGGAAGATCTGGCCGTCGGTGATCGAAATGACGTTGGTCGGGATGTAGGCCGACACGTCGTTGGCCTGGGTTTCGATCACCGGCAGCGCCGTGAGCGAGCCTGAACCGTGGTCCTTGCTGAGCTTCGCCGCGCGCTCGAGCAGACGGGAATGCAGATAGAACACGTCGCCGGGATAGGCTTCGCGGCCCGGCGGACGGCGCAGCAGCAGCGACATCTGGCGATAGGCGACGGCCTGCTTGGACAGATCGTCATAGATGATGACGGCATGCATGCCGTTGTCGCGGAAATACTCGCCAATGGTGCAGCCGGTGAAGGGCGCGATGTACTGCATCGGCGCCGGGTCGGACGCGGTGGCGGCGACGATGATGGAATATTCCAGCGCGCCCTGCTCTTCCAGCACCTTGACGAACTGGGCAACCGTCGAACGCTTCTGGCCGATCGCGACATAGACGCAATACAGCTTGATGTTCTCATCGGGCTGCGCGTTGAGCGGCTTCTGGTTCAGGATGGTGTCGAGCGCGATCGCGGTCTTGCCGGTCTGGCGGTCGCCGATGATCAGTTCGCGCTGGCCGCGGCCGACCGGGATCAGTGCATCGATGGACTTGAGGCCGGTCGCCATCGGCTCGCTGACCGATTTGCGCGGAATGATGCCGGGCGCCTTGACGTCGACACGCATGCGCTTGTCGGCCTGGATCGGACCCTTGCCGTCGATCGGGTTGCCGAGACCGTCGACAACGCGGCCAAGCAGGCCCTTGCCGACCGGCGCGTCCACGATGGCGCGGGTGCGCTTGACGGTCTGGCCTTCCTTGATCTCGCGGTCGGCGCCGAAAATAACGACACCGACGTTGTCGGTTTCGAGGTTCAGCGCCATGCCGCGGGTGCCGTTCTCGAACTCGACCATTTCACCGGCCTGAACGTTGTCCAGACCGTAGACGCGGGCGATACCGTCGCCGACGGACAGCACCTGTCCGACTTCGGAGACTTCAGCTTCCTGGCCGAAATTCTTGATCTGGTCCTTGAGGATCGCGGAAATTTCCGCGGCGCGGATGTCCATCAGCCTGCCTCTTTCATCGCGTGCTTGATCGAATTGAGTTTGGTGCGAAGCGAACTATCGATCATGCGGCTGCCAAGCTTGACCACGAGGCCACCGATGATCGAGGGATCGACCTTCACGTTGAGCGCGACGTCCTTGCCGGTCACCGACTTCAGGGCAACCTTGAGGGCGTCGAGATTCTTGTCCGAGAGCGCCTCCGCCACGGTGACGTCGGCCATCGCCTCGCCCTTGAATTTGGCGACGAGGGCGCGATAGGCGCGGATGACGTCCGTCACCGCAAACAGGCGGCGATTGGCGGTCAGGACTTTCAGGAAATTGGCGGAGATGCCGGCGATGCCGGCCTTGGCCAGCACGGCCGAGAGGGCCCTGGACTGGGCATCGGCCGCGAACACCGGGCTGCGGACGAGGCGCTTGAGATCGGCGCTCTCGTTCAGCAAGGCCTCGAATTTCTCGAGATCGGCCTTGACCTCGTCGACCACTTTCTGGTCGCGGGCCAGTTCAAACAAGGCCGTTGCATAACGGCCGGACACACCGGAAACGGACGTATCTTCTGCAGCCACAGACGCGCTCTTTTTGCTGTCAAACTCGCAAGGGAAAAACCGTCGCCACAAAGCGGCGCCTAGCGATCCAAGCCCTTGGAATTCAAGCGGGACTTCGATTTTCGGCCGACACGGGAGGTGCCGGGTCCGTAAAAATCGCGGCTTTGCTAACATAGCAGGCGCGCAGGTGCAACATGACGCCAAATTAAAGGCACGAGGTTCTGTCCCCAGTTCGTCGCAGTCCGCGACAGCTTCGCGACGACATGCCCGATGATCCGGCGAGGACCTGCCACGTCACGGAATTGCCGTGAGCCTTACGTCCGTCTCTTGTCCGTTCGTTCCTGCCCTCAGCGCATAGCCGCCATGAACACGGATCGCTGAGGCGTGATTCGGGGGCGGGTTGCCAACTCTTCCCGAATACTTACCCAATTCTAAACACGAAGTGTGATGACTTCGTTCTACAGTATTCGCAAGTAATAAATAGGTTAAAGAACTGTTAAAGCGGAAGATTACGGAACTTCGGCTGCAATATCAGTGCCAGTCACAAGATATTTCATGACGACACAGAACAGAATTACTGCCCAATTCACGCCTCATTAGGAATCGAAACGCGGTCCCGCTCACAAACTGATGGGGGCTCCACTTGCCACATATGTGGCAATACTAGCTTAGGGACCACTAAATGCTGTCTTTGAAGACGCTGGGCTCTGTGACCCGGCCGCGTACGGCGATCGCTTTCGTTGCCGCAACTCTCATCGTCGGTGGAACTGCCACCGAAGCTTCCGCCAAATCCCGGCATCACCGGCATCATCATCACCGCCACCATGCTCAGGCCGATACCAACGCGCCCCCCGATTGGCGCAACGCCAATGCGTCGATGACGCCGACCTCCGGCACCGGCCGCAGCTTCTCGGGCATGGCCTCCTATTACGGCAACGAGTCCGGCAGCCGCACGGCCTCGGGCCAGCGCTTCAACCAGAACGCCATGACCGCGGCGCACCGCTCGCTGCCCTTCGGCACCAAGCTGCGCGTCACCCATGGCGGCTCGAGCGTCATCGTCACCATCAATGACCGCGGCCCGTTCATTCGCGGCCGTGTTCTCGACCTCTCCACGGGCGCTGCCCGCGCCATCGGCCTCACCGGCGCCGGCGTCGGCCGCGTCACCGCGGAAGTCGTGTCCTAAGGCGCTCCAGGCGCCACCTCTCAACGCGCAGTTTTCATCAGTTTGATGCGCGCATGAAACAAGCCCGCGGTCTTGGGGGACCGCGGGCTTTTTGTTTGTGTCGTCATTGCGTCCGGGGCACGAGAGGGGAAAGCGCAGCCCCTACAGAAAGCTCTGCGGATCGACGTCCACTTCGAGTTTCTGATTGCCCTTCGGCTTCGGGCAGACCGCGAGCCAGTTGCGCAAATAGTCCGACAGATCGAAGCCGCGCGCCGATTTCACCAGGATGCGGAAGCGGTAGCGGCCCTTGATCACCGCGAGCGGGGCTTCCGCCGGCCCCAGCACCACGACGCGCTCGTCACGCGGTGCGAGCGCAACGAGTTTCCTGCCAAGACCTTCCGCGCTCGGGCGGTCGCCCGCGGAGATGATCAGGCTCGCCAGCCGGCCGAACGGCGGATAGAGCGTGCGATCGCGCAGGTCGATCTCGCTGTCGTAGAAGGCCTCGCGGTCGCAGGCGATCAGCGCCTTCATCACGGGATGATCGGGCTGGTGGGTCTGGAGATAGCCGACGCCGCGGCCCTGCTCGCGGCCGGCGCGGCCGATCACCTGGTTGAGCAATTGCCAGGTGCGTTCCGCCGCGCGCGGATCGCCGTTGCTAAGACCAAGATCCGCGTCGACCACGCCGACGAGGTTGAGCCGCGGGAAATTGTGGCCTTTTGCCACCAGCTGCGTGCCGATGATGACGTCGACGCGGCCTTCGGCAATCTCATTGAGCTCGCTGCGCATCGTCTCGATCGAGGTGATGAGATCGCTCGACAGCACCATGGTCCGCGCCTCCGGGAACAGCGCGGCCGCCTCCTCCTGCAAGCGCTCGACGCCGGGGCCGACCGCGACCAGCGATTCCTCCGCCGCGCAATGCGGACAGGTTGGCGGCCGCGGCATCGAGAAACCGCAGTGATGGCAGACCAGCCGCTGGCGGAAGCGATGATCGACCAGCCAGGCATCGCAGATGGTGCAGGCGAAGCGATGGCCGCAGGCCCGGCACAGCGTCAGCGGCGCATAGCCGCGGCGATTGAGGAACAGCAGCGCCTGCTCGCGCTTCTCGATCGCGGTCCTGATTTCGCCCGCAAGCCGCGGCGAGATGAAACGGCCGCGCGCGGGCGGCTCGCGGCGCATGTCGATGGCCTCGATATGCGGCATGTGCTGGCCGCCGAAGCGCGAAGGCAGCGCGATGCGCTGGTAGCGGTTCTTGCGGGCATTGACCTCGGACTCGACCGAGGGCGTCGCGGAGGCCAGCACGATCGGAATTTTTGCGATATGCGCGCGCACCACCGCCATGTCGCGGGCGTGATAATGCACGCCCTCGTCCTGCTTGTAGGCCTGGTCGTGCTCTTCATCGACCACGATGAGGCCGAGATTGCCGTAAGGCAGGAACAGCGCCGAGCGCGCGCCGACCACGACCGGCGCCGAACCTTCAGAGATCGCCGCCCAATTGCGCGCGCGGGTGCGCGGTGTCAATTCGGAGTGCCATTCGATCGGCCGCACGCCAAAGCGCTGCGCGAAGCGGTCGAGGAACTGGCCGGTCAGCGCGATCTCCGGCATCAGGATCAGCGACTGTTTTCCGCGGCGGATCGTTTCGGCGACGGCCTCGAAATAGACCTCGGTCTTGCCCGAGCCGGTGACGCCGTCGAGCAGCGCGACGTGGAAGCTGCCGTTGGCCGCAAGCGCGCGCATCGCATCCACCCCGGCACGCTGGAGCGGCGAAAAATCCGGCCGGCCGAACTCCGGATCGGGGCTGGGTGGCGGCGGAGGCGGCGGCATCGGCTCGACCGTAAGCGTGCCTTCGTCGACGAGGCCGTCGATCACGCCGGCCGAGACGCCGGCCTCCTTGGCGGCTTCCGACTTGCCGTGCAGCAACCGGTCCGACAGCACCTCGATCAGGCGCTGGCGCGCCGGTGTCAGCCGCCTGGGGGGATCGCCGGCCAGGCGCACGCCGGGACGCACCCGCTCGGGACCGAGATTCTCGCCCATCCGCAGGCACATCCGCAGCACCATGCCGCGCGGGCTCAGCGTGTAATTGGCGACCCAGTCGACCACGGAACGCAGCTCAGGTTTCAGCGGCGGAAAGTCGAGCTTCTCGCTGACCTCCCTGAGGCGGTTGTGCAGCCGCGGATCGGGATTGGCGTTTTCGGCCCAGACCACCGCCAGCACCTCGCGCGGGCCGAGCGGCACGCCAATGAGATCGCCCGCCTTCAGCTCCATCCCGCGCGGGACCTTGTAGGAATAGGTCTGGTCGAGCGCGACCGGCACCAGCACGTCGACCATGCGGGTCGCGTTGGCGGGGGCGGCGTTGCTGCGCGACGAATGATCCATGAATGATCTGGAGGGAGAATCGGAACCTGAAGGCCCTGAGGCTAGCGCGTCGGGGCGGCCTTAGCGAACGTTAACGGGTCTGATGCGATATACTGTGCGGAATCATTACGTCCAGAGCGCATGAGCAAAGCGGCCGCCCCACACATCGAGCTCGCCAGCGCCGATCCCTCGATCGCGCAGGAGATGACGCGCTGGCTGTCGCATCTCGGCGCTGAGCGGCGGCTGTCGCCGAAGACGCTGGAGGCCTATGGCCGGGACTTGCGGCAGTGCCTGGATTTCCTGTGCAGCCATTGGGGCGAGCGCGTGACGCTCGCACGTTTCGCGGCGCTGGAAGCCACCGATGTGCGCGCCTTCATGGCGATGCGCCGCGCCGACGACATTGCCGGCCGCTCGCTGATGCGCGCGCTGGCGGGCCTGCGCTCGTTCGGCCGCTTCCTCGAACGCGAAGGCAAGGGCAAGGTCGGCGCGCTCTCCGCGATCCGCGCGCCGAAAGTCGCAAAGAGCCTGCCGAAGCCGCTGCCGATGGCATCCGCAAAGCGTCTTGCGGATGCCGACGAGCGCGCCGGCGAGGAGCGCGAGACCTGGATTTTGGCGCGCGACGCTGCGGTGATGGCGCTGCTATATGGCTCGGGCCTGCGCATCTCCGAAGCGCTCGGCCTGAAGCGTCGCGAGGTGCCGCGTCCGGGCGAAGGCGACGTGCTGATCGTGACGGGCAAAGGCAACAAGACCCGGATGGTGCCGGTGCTCCAGAACGTGCTCGCGCTGGTGCAGGACTACGTTTCGATGTGTCCGTATCCGCTGCCGGCCGAGGGGCCGATCTTCGTCGGTGCCCGCGGCGGTCCCCTGAGCCCGCGCATCATCCAGCTCGCGATGGAGCGGCTGCGCGGCGCGCTCGGTCTGCCCGACAGCGCCACGCCGCATGCGCTGCGCCACTCCTTCGCCACGCATCTGCTCTCACGCGGCGGCGATTTGCGCGCGATCCAGGAATTGCTTGGCCATTCCTCGCTGTCGACCACGCAGATCTATACCGGCATCGACTCCGAGCGCCTGCTCGAGGTCTATGCCAGCGCGCATCCAAGACGCTGAAGAATTGGCGGTGACACACTGACGTCATAACTTGCTTGCCTCTTGCGCAGGCCGCGCGGTTCGGTCAATCGTTGCGGAACCGAGGCAGGAGGGATTTATGAGCGCACATGAAAGCATGGAGCATGCCGAGCACGCCGAACACGCGTCCGGCTCGAACAAGAAGATCGCGCTTCTGATCGCCGTGCTGGCGCTGTTCCTGGCGATCTCGGAGACGCTCGGCAAGGGCGCCCAGACCGAATCGATCAGCAAGAACGTCGAGGCCGCCAATCTCTGGGCGTTCTTCCAGGCCAAGACCATCCGCCGCACCGTGGTGCTGACCGCATCCGAGCAGGGCAAGCTCACGCTGGGCACGATTACCGATGACGCCCAGAAGGCGATCGTGCAGAAGCAGGTCGACGACTGGGCCAAGACGGCGCAGCGCTACCGCTCCGAGCCCGAGACCGGCGAAGGCACCGAGCAGCTCGCCGAGAAGGCCAAGCATGCCGAGCACGAGCGCGACGAGGCGACCGCGAAGTATCATCACTTCGAGCTCGCGTCAGCCGCCTTCCAGATCGGCATCGTGTTGGCCTCGGCCACCATCATCACCGGCATGCTCGCGCTGGCCTATGTCAGCGGCGTGCTGACCCTCGCCGGCCTGCTCATGACCGCGCTCGGCCTGTGGTGGCCGCATCTGGTGCATTTGCATTAGGGCGTTGAGACGCGTGGCTTGACGCCACAAGGACAGTGTCATGCCCCGCGAAAGCGGGGCATCCAGTACGCCGCGGCTTCTCAGTTCTGATCTCGATGTCTCTGGAATACCGGATTGCCCGCCTTCGCGGGCAATGACACCGAGTATATGGCGATGACATCGAGTGTGTGGCGATAGCACTGGGTCCGTGGCGAGCAGCTAGCGCGCTTCGTGTACGCTCTTCCTGAAACGCTGGATCAGACGCAGCGTCCGTGACGACCAGCCCTCGCCGTTGCCGGCAATGAGTTCGCGGATGCGCTGCTTGACGGGATCGACCAGCTCGGCAGCCTTGGCGCGCAGCCTCATCACGAGGTCATAGATCCGCTCGAACCAATGCATCTCCATGAGCTTGTCGCGCGTGACGTCGAACACGAAGGCGGTGACGCCGACGCCGAGCAGCTTTGCGAACAGGAACGTGGATACGCCGGTGAGCCAGTATTCATGCGTGAGCAGATACAGGCCGATCAGCTTGAGCGGAAACAGCGGAATGATCGGCACCGCGAACACGATCAGCGTCATGGCCGGCGGCAGCGCATCGACGCGCTCCGTCAGCCATTGCTTGAAGCGTGCGAGCGGGATGGCTGCGACAACCCGCGCGACGATCGGTTCGAGATGGTCCCACAGCCAGGCTTCGATCAGGAAGATGATCGCGAGCAGGACCCAGACCGGTTGAAGAAGGCGGCGCAGCATGTGTTTCCCGCCCGTTTCGGTGCTGGGCGCGGACCTACATATGGATGGCCCGCTTGCCGACTGCAAGCGCGGCTTCCTTGACGGCTTCCGAACGGGTCGGATGGGCGTGGCAGGTGCGCGCGAGATCCTCCGCACTGCCGCCAAACTCCATGAGAACGCAGGCTTCGTGGATCATTTCGCCGGCCTCGATGCCGATAATGTGGACGCCGAGCACGCGATCGGTCTTCGCATCTGCGAGAATCTTCACAAAGCCGTCAGTGGTCTGGTTGACCTTGGAGCGGCCGTTGGCGGTAAAGGGAAACTTCCCGACGGTATAGGCGACGCCCGCCTGCTTGAGTTCCTCCTCGGTCTTGCCGACGGAGGACACTTCCGGCGTGGTATACACCACGCCTGGGATAACGTCGTAGTTCACGTGGCCGGCCTGCCCTGCGATGATCTCGGCAACGGCGACGCCTTCATCCTCGGCCTTGTGCGCGAGCATGGGCCCAGCAACGACGTCGCCGATGGCATAGACGCCCTTGAGGCTGGTGGCGAAATGCGGGTCGATCTGCACGCGACCGCGATTGTCGAGCGCAACACCGGCTTCCTTCAGACCGAGCCCGTCGGTGTACGGCACGCGGCCGATGCAGACGAGAACGACATCGGCATCCAGCGTCTCGGCCGCGCCGCCGGCGGCGGGCTCGATGGTCGCCTTCAGCGACTTGCCGGAGGTGTCGACCGCGGTGACCTTGGCCCCTAACTTGAACGCAAAGCCCTGCTTCTCGAGGATACGCTGGAATTGCTTGGCGATCTCGCCGTCCATGCCGGGCAGGATGCGGTCCAAAAATTCGACGACGACGACTTCGGCGCCGAGGCGCTTCCAGACCGAGCCGAGCTCGAGACCGATCACGCCGGCGCCGACGATCAGGAGCTTGCCGGGGACCTTGTCCAACGACAGCGCGCCGGTTGACGACACGATCCGCTTCTCGTCGATCTCGATGCCCTTGAGACGCGCGATGTCCGAGCCCGTCGCAATCACGATGTTCTTGGTCTCGATCACCTGCGACTTGCCGTCGGCCGAGACTTCGACCTTGCCGGTGCCCAAAATCTTGCCGGTGCCCTTGAGCACGTCGACCTTGTTCTTCTTCATCAGGAACTCGACGCCCTTGACGTTGCCGTCGATGCCCTGCTGCTTGAAGTTCATCATCGCAGGAAGCTCTAACTTCGGCGCGGAGACGTTGACGCCCATCTTGGCGAAGGAATGCCCGGCTTCCTCGAACATTTCGGAGGCGTGCAGCAGCGCCTTCGACGGCATGCAGCCGACATTGAGGCAGGTGCCGCCGAGGGTGGCGTTCTTTTCGACCACGGCGACTTTCATGCCGAGCTGGCTGGCGCGCACCGCGCAGACATAACCGCCCGGTCCGGTGCCGATCACAACGAGGTCATAGGTAGCCATGAGAGAAAGTCCCGTGAGTTTAGCGTGATGAGGATGTGTCAGCGTCCGCCGGACACATCGAGAGTGGCTGCGGTGACATAGGAGGCCTCGTCCGACATCAGCCAGACGATGGCATTGGCGATTTCGTCGGCGGTGCCGACACGCTTCATCGGCACCATATGGGCCAGACGATGATGCCGATCGGGCTCGCCGCCGGAGGCGTGGATTTCGGTATCGATCAGGCCGGGGCGAATGCCCGCGACGCGAATGCCTTCGCTCGCGACCTCATAGCCGAGGCCGGTGGTGAAGGAATCGATCGCGCCTTTGGACGCCGCATAATCGACATAAGTATTGGGCGCGCCGAGCTTGGCAGCAACCGACGACAGATTGACGATGACGCCGCCCTTGCCGCCGTGCTTGGTCGACATCCGCTTCACGGCTTCGCGCGCGCAGAGGATGGAGCCGGTGACGTTGACCGCCATCACGCGCTGGATGCGCTCGGCCGACATTTCGTCGACGCGCACGCCGCTTGTGCCGACGATGCCGCCATTGTTGACGAGGGCACCGAGGGTGCCGAACTTGTCGGCTTGCTTGAACAGCTCGACGATATCGCCCTCCTCGGCGACATCGCATTTCACCGCTATCGCCTTGCCATTGCTGGCCTCGATCTGCGCGACCACCTCGTCGGCGGCCTGCTTGTTGCTGGCATAGCCGACCACGACGCGATAGCCGCGCGCGGCCGCCGCAAGCGCGGTCGCCCGCCCGATGCCGCGGCTGCCGCCGGTGATGACAACGACTTTATCGGTCACGCGCGCCTCCATGGTTCGACACGCGCCGTCGCGAGGGGCGACGGCGCTCGCAGAGCATCAGGGATCAGAGATCGAGCACCAGGCGCGCCGGATCTTCCAGGCTCTCCTTGACGCGAACCAGGAAGGTGACGGCTTCCTTGCCGTCGATGACGCGGTGATCGTAGGACAGCGCCAGATACATCATCGGGCGGACCTCGATCTTGCCGCCGACGACCATCGGCCGCTCCTGGATCTTGTGCATGCCGAGAATGCCGGACTGCGGCGCGTTCAGGATCGGGGTCGACATCAGCGAGCCGTAGATGCCGCCGTTGGTGATGGTGAAGGTGCCGCCCTGCATCTCGTCGATCTTGAGCTGGCCGTCACGGGCGCGGCGGCCGAAATCGGCGATGCCCTTCTCGATGTCGGCGATCGACTTGTGGTCGCAGTCGCGCACCACGGGCACGACGAGGCCCTTGTCGGTGCCGACGGCGACGCCGATGTGGTAGTAGTTCTTGTAGATCAAATCGGTGCCGTCGATCTCGGCGTTGACGGCCGGGATGTCCTTCAGCGCCTGCACGACGGCCTTGGTGAAGAAGCCCATGAAGCCGAGCTTGGAGCCGTGCTTCTTCTCGAACGCATCCTTGTAGTGGGCCCGCAGCGCCATCACGTTGGTCATGTCGACCTCATTGAAGGTCGTCAGCATCGCCGCGGTGTTCTGCACGTCCTTGAGGCGGCGCGCGATGGTCTGACGCAGGCGGGTCATCTTGACGCGCTCTTCGCGGGCGGCGTCATCGGCCGGCGAGGGGCTGCGGACCTGCACGGCGGCGGCGGGCTGGTTGACCGGGGTCGGCGCGGAGGCCGCACGCTCGATCGCAGCGAGCATGTCGCCCTTGGTGACGCGGCCGTCCTTGCCGGAGCCCGGAACGGTCGAGGCATCGACGCCGGTCTCGGCGGACAGCTTGCGCACGGACGGGGCGAGCGGGGCATCGGCGGGCGGCGCCTTCGCGGCCGGAGCCGGAGCAGCAGCCGCGGCGGCCGGAGCGGCAGCGGCGGGCTTTGCGGGCGCAGCGGCCGGCTTCGCAGCGCCGGCACCGTCGGTGATCTGGCCGAGCAGCGCACCGACCGCGACGGTCGTGCCGTCGGCGGCGATGATCTCGCTCAGCGTGCCGGCAGAGGGCGCCGGGACTTCGATGGTGACCTTGTCGGTCTCGAGCTCCACCAAGGGCTCGTCGACGGCGACGGCGTCGCCGGCCTTCTTGAACCAGCGGCCGATGGTGGCCTCGGTGACGGATTCGCCGAGCGTCGGCACACGAATTTCAGTCATGGTCTTTTCCTTAAGGAGATCGCCGGTGCGGTCATGAATTCCAATGTCATCGGCCCGCGAAAAGCAGGCCATCCAGCGAGCCGGGACGCATCGCATGCACGAGGACGTCACGGACCGGATGCCCCGCTCCGGTGCGCAAGCGCGCACAAGGCGGGGCATGACGCAGTTCAAAAAGTTCAGCTCAGTGCTTCGTCCAGGAACGCCTTCAGCTGCGCCTGATGCTTGGACATCAGACCAGTGGCGGTCGCGGCGGAAGCGGCGCGGCCGACATAACGCGGACGCCGGCTCACGCCGTTCACCTGGTTGAGCACCCATTCCAGATAGGGCTCGATGAAGTGCCAGGCACCCATGTTGCGGGGCTCTTCCTGGCACCACACCACTTCGGCCTTCTTGAAGCGGGACAGCTCGGCCACCAGCGCCTTCAGCGGCACCGGATAAAGCTGCTCGACGCGCATCAGATAGATGTCGTCCATGCCGCGCTTCTCGCGCTCCTCGTAGAGGTCGTAATAGACCTTGCCGGAGCACAGCACGATGCGGCGGATCTTCTCGTCGGGGACGAGCTTGACCGCTTCGCTCGGCAGCATCTGGGCGTCATCGTAGAGAATGCGGTGGAAGGTCGTTCCCTTCGCGAGTTCCTCGAGACGCGAGACCGCCCGCTTGTGGCGCAGCAGCGACTTCGGCGTCATCAGGATCAGCGGCTTGCGGATCTCGCGGTGCAGCTGGCGGCGCAGCACGTGGAAGTAGTTTGCCGGCGTGGTCGGATAGACCACCTGCATGTTGTCTTCCGCGCACATCTGAAGGTAACGCTCCAGGCGCGCCGAGGAATGCTCCGGACCCTGGCCCTCATAGCCGTGCGGCAGCAAGCAGACGAGGCCGGACATGCGCAGCCATTTGCGCTCACCCGAAGAGATGAACTGGTCGAACACGACCTGCGCACCGTTGGCGAAGTCGCCGAACTGGGCTTCCCACAGCGTCAGCGTGTTCGGCTCGGCGAGCGAATAGCCGTATTCGAAGCCGAGCACGGCCTCTTCCGACAGCAGCGAGTTGATGACCTCGTAATGGCCCTGCTCGTTGCCGAGATGGTTGAACGGCGTGTAGCGGCTCTCGTCTTCCTGGTCGATCAGGACCGAGTGACGCTGCGAGAAGGTGCCGCGCTCCGAGTCCTGTCCGGACAGGCGGACATGATGGTTCTCGTTGAGCAGCGTGCAGAACGCCAGCGCCTCGCCGGTCGCCCAGTCGATGCCGGTGCCGGAGTCGATCGCCTTGGAGCGGTTCTCGAGGAAACGCTGGATGGTGCGGTGGGCGCGGAAGCCGTCCGGCACCTTGGTGATCTTGCGGCCGATATCCTTCAGCGCGGCGACGTCGACGCCGGTCACGCCGCGGCGCGCATCTTCTTCCTGGTCGGCGATCTTGAAGCCGGCCCACTTGCCGTCGAGCCAGTCGGCCTTGTTGGGCTTGTAGCCGGAGCCGGCTTCCAGCTCGGCATCGAGCCGCGCGCGCCAGTCGGCCTTGGCCTTGTCGACCTCGCCCTCGGTCAGCACGCCTTCGCTGACGAGGCGGCGGGCGTAGAGCTCGAGCGTGGACGGGTGCGCCGCGATCTTCTTGTACATCACCGGCTGGGTGAATGCCGGCTCGTCGCCCTCGTTATGGCCATGCCTGCGGTAGCAGAACATGTCGATGACGACAGGCTTGTGGAATTTCTGCCGGAACTCGATCGCGACCTTGGCCGCGAACACCACGGCTTCCGGATCGTCGCCGTTCACGTGGAAGATCGGCGCGTCGATCATCTTCGCCACATCCGACGGATAGGGCGAGGAACGCGAGTAACGCGGATAGGTGGTGAAGCCGATCTGGTTGTTGACGATGAAGTGCACGGAGCCGCCGGTGCGGTAGCCCTTCAGGTCCGACAGACCGAAGCATTCCGCGACCACGCCCTGGCCGGCGAACGCGGCGTCGCCATGCATCAGGAGCGGCAGCACCGAGATGCGCATGTCGGGCGGATCGCCGTGCTGGTCCTGCTTGGCGCGGACCTTGCCGAGCACGACGGGATCGACGATCTCGAGATGCGAGGGATTGGCGGTCAGCGACAGATGGATGCGGTTGCCGTCGAACTCGCGGTCCGAGGACGCGCCGAGGTGATATTTGACGTCGCCGGAGCCTTCCACCGCGTCAGGGTTGGCCGAGCCGCCCTTGAACTCGTGGAACAGCGCGCGGTGCGCCTTGCCCATCACCTGGGTCAGCACATTGAGGCGGCCGCGATGCGGCATGCCCAGCACGATTTCCTTCACGCCGAGATTGCCGCCGCGCTTGATGATCTGCTCGAGCGCGGGGATCAGGGATTCGCCGCCGTCGAGGCCGAAGCGCTTGGTGCCGGTGAACTTGGTATCGCAGAACTTTTCGAAGCCCTCGGCTTCGATCAGCTTCATCAGGATGGCGCGGCGGCCTTCGCGGGTGAACGAGATCTCCTTGTCCGGACCCTCGATGCGCTCCTGGATCCAGGCCTTCTGCGCGGCATTGCTGATATGCATGAACTCGACGCCGAGCGTCTGGCAGTAGGTGCGCTCGCAGATCGCGGTGATCTCCCGAAGCGTGCCGTATTCGAGCCCGAGCACGTGATCGAGGAAGATCTTGCGGTCGAAATCGGCCTCGCTGAAGCCGTAGGTGCGCGGGTCGAGCTCTTCGCGGTTGCGCGGGGCTTCGATGCCGAGCGGATCGAGCTTGGCGTGGAAATGGCCGCGCATGCGGTAGGAGCGGATCAGCATCAGGGCGCGGACGGAGTCGCGCGTCGCCTGGAGCAAATCGGCTGAGGAGAGGCCGGCGCCCTTGTCACCCGCCTTCTGCGCCTTGGCGGCGATCTTGGCACCGACCGCCTTCTCGACTTCGGCCCAGTTGCCGTCGAGGGCGGAGGTCAGATCGTCCTGCGGGGTCAGCGGCCAGTTGGTGCGCTCCCAGGACGGGCCCTCGGCGTTCTTCCGGACGTCGGCGGGCTGGTCGTTGAGGCTCTTGAAGAATTCCTGCCACTCGGCGTCGACCGAGGACGGGTCCTTCTCGTAGCGGGCGTAGATTTCGTCGATGTAGGTGGCGTTGGTGCCCTGCAAAAAGGAGGAGAGGGCAAAGGCTGCGTTCGCGTCTTGGCGAGACATACTTGAGTTCCTGGCGATTTCGGTTCGCGCATAACAAACGGCGCTAGCGCTGGGCTCCCCGGCAGAGGCCCAGCGCGACAGGCACCATTTACCCTATTTGCTGCGAAACTTCGCCCGGAAAAGTACGAAGAAGTGAATTAGCCCTTCAGTATTTCGGCAAGCGTGTGACCGAGGCGGGCGGGAGACGGGGACACTGTAATCCCTGCGGATTTCATCGCGTCGGTCTTGGAACCGGCGTCGCCCTTGCCGCCCGAGATGATCGCGCCGGCATGGCCCATGCGGCGGCCGGGAGGGGCGGTGACGCCGGCGATGAAGCCGACCATCGGCTTCTTGCGGCCGCGCTTGGCCTCGTCCTTGAGGAACTGGGCGGCGTCCTCCTCGGCGGAACCGCCGATCTCGCCGATCATGATGATCGATTCGGTCTTGGGGTCGGCGAGCAGCATCTCCAGCACGTCGATGAACTCGGTGCCCTTGACCGGGTCGCCGCCGATGCCGACCGCGGTGGTCTGGCCGAGGCCTTCCTGGGAGGTCTGGAACACGGCTTCGTAAGTGAGCGTGCCGGAGCGGGAGACGATGCCGACCGAGCCGGTCTTGAAGATGTTGGCGGGCATGATGCCGATCTTGCACTCGCCGGCGGTCATGACGCCCGGGCAGTTCGGCCCGATCAGGCGCGACTTGGAGCCAGCCAGCGAGCGCTTTACGCGCACCATGTCGACGACAGGAATGCCCTCGGTGATGCAGACGATCAGCGGGATCTCGGCGTCGATAGCTTCGCAGATTGCGTCGGCCGCGCCCGGCGGCGGCACGTAGATCACCGACGCATCGGCGCCGGTCTTCTCACGCGCATCGCGAACGGTGTCGAACACCGGCAGGCCCAGATGCGTCGCGCCGCCTTTGCCCGGCGAGGTGCCCCCGACCATCTTGGTGCCGTAGGCCATCGCGGCCTCCGCATGGAAGGTGCCGTTCTTGCCGGTGAAGCCCTGGCAGATGACCTTGGTGTTCTTGTCGATCAGGATGGACATGAGGTCTGCTTTCGCGAAACTAACAGAGTGAGAGGGTCAGTGGATGCGGCGGTAGACGCCGGTGAGCACGTCGGCCCAGCCTTCCGCGTCCGGCGAGAACTGGATCTTCAACGAGTAGGAATCCTCATTGATGATTTCGTAGACGTGGCGCGCATTGCCGCGGAGCGAGCCGCGCACCAGCGTCAGGGTCTTGCCGACCCACCCGCCGGAGGCGGGCGAGGGCGGCGTGTAGCCGAGCGAGTCGTACCAGAACAGTTTGTAGCTCCGGTCGTCGCGGTCGTAGGTGAAGATGCCGTGGGTGGCGAAGATCTGCTTGCCGTCGCGCATCTGGACACTGTCCTGGATCAGATAGAATCCATTGAGATCCATGTGCGCAACGACGTGCGAGGTGGCCGGCCCGCCCTCCGTCCAGCGCGACGGAAAGACCACCTCTTCGCCATTCCATTCGCCGGCGAACGCGGCGAGGCGCGCATGCTCTGCAAGTGGGGATGATGCGGCGAGATGGTCCTGGGCCATGGCCTTAGCCTCCCTTGACGGCCTTCACGATCTTCTGCGCGGCGTCGTCGAGATTGTCGGCCGGCACCACGTTCAGGCCGGATTCTCGGATGATCTTCTTGCCGAGCTCGACATTGGTGCCTTCGAGACGAACCACCAGCGGCACGCTGAGGCCGACTTCACGAACCGCAGCCGTGACGCCTTCGGCGATCACGTCGCACTTCATGATGCCGCCGAAGATGTTGACCAGGATGCCCTTCACGTTGGGATCGGCGGTGATGATCTTGAAGGCGGCCGCGACCTTCTCCTTGCTGGCGCTGCCGCCGACGTCGAGGAAGTTCGCCGGCGCCATGCCGTAGAGCTTGATGATGTCCATCGTCGCCATGGCGAGGCCGGCGCCGTTGACCATGCAGCCGATGTTGCCGTCGAGGGTGACGTAGTTGAGGTCGTATTTCGACGCCTCGATTTCCTTGGCGTCTTCCTCGGTCTCGTCGCGCAGCGCGAGCACCTCGGGGTGGCGGAACAGCGCGTTGTCGTCGAACGACACCTTGGCATCGAGCACGCGGAGCTGGCCCTGCTTGGTCACGACCAGCGGGTTGATCTCCAGCATCGACATATCCTTGGCGACGAAGGCCGTGTAGAGCTGCGCGGTGAGCTTCTCGGCCTGCTTGGCGAGATCGCCCGAGAGCTTCAGCGCGTTCGCAACCGTGCGGCCGTGATGGCCCATGACGCCGGTGGCGGGATCGATCGAGAAGGTCACGATCTTCTCGGGCGTGTTGTGCGCGACGTCCTCGATGTTGACGCCGCCCTCGGTCGAGACGACGAAGGAGACGCGCGAGGTCTCGCGGTCGACCAGGATCGAGAGATAGAACTCCTTGTCGATGTCGGAGCCGTCCTCGATGTAGAGGCGGTTGACCTGCTTGCCGGCGGGGCCGGTCTGGATCGTCACGAGGGTGGCGCCGAGCATCTGCTTGGCGAATTCGGTGACCTCGGCGGCCGACTTGGCGATGCGGACACCGCCCTTGTCGCCGGCGGAGGCTTCCTTGAACTTGCCCTTGCCGCGGCCGCCGGCATGGATCTGGCTCTTCACCACATAGACGGGACCCGGCAGCGCCTTGGCGGCGGCTTCCGCGTCGGCGGGCTTCAGGACGGGCACGCCCTTGGAGATCGCTACGCCGAACTCGCTCAGCAGCGCTTTGGCCTGGTACTCATGGATATTCATATGGTCGCTCCCTGAACCCGCGGGCGGTGACCTCAAGGGCCCACCTCAGTCTTGTGGCTGGCATACCATATACCACAGGAACTGCAACCCGGATTCTTTGACTTCGAGATCTCTGGACTGCCGAACCCGGAGCCTGCCCGACGCAGGGCCCGGAAATGAAACCGCCGAAGACCGGGTTTCGATCTTCGGCGGAGATTGTTTGACCTTAGCGGCCGAGAAGATCGGGTGCGATCTTCCTGCAGGCGTCGACCAGGCCCTGCACCGCGCCGACCGACTTGTCGAACGCCTCGCGGTCCTTGCCGGCGAGCTCGATCTCGACGACGCGCTCGACGCCCTTGGAGCCGATCACGACGGGCACGCCGACATACATGTCCTTCACGCCGTATTCGCCGTTGAGGTACGCAGCCGACGGCAGCACGCGCTTCTTGTCACGCAGATAGCTCTCGGCCATCGCGATCGCGGACGCGGCCGGGGCATAGAAGGCCGAGCCGGTCTTGAGCAGGTTGACGATCTCGGCGCCACCGTTGCGGGTGCGGTCGACGATCTCGTCGAGGCGCGCCTGCGAGGTCCAGCCCATCTTGACGAGGTCGGGCAGCGGGATGCCGGCAACGGTGGAGTACTTCACCAGCGGCACCATGGTGTCGCCATGGCCGCCGAGCACGAAGGCGGTGACGTCCTCGACCGAGACGTTGAACTCGTCGGCCAGGAAGTAGCGGAAGCGCGCCGAATCCAGCACGCCGGCCATGCCGACGACCTTCTTGTGCGGCAGGCCGGAGGCCTTCTGCAGCGCCCAGACCATCGCGTCGAGCGGGTTGGTGATGCAGATGACGAAGGCGTCGGGCGCGTACTTCTTGATGCCGGCACCGACCTGCTCCATGACCTTGAGGTTGATGGAGAGGAGGTCGTCGCGGCTCATGCCCGGCTTGCGCGGCACGCCGGCGGTGACGATGCAGACCTTGGCGTTGTCGAGTGCTTCGTAGGAGTTCGCACCGGTGTAGTGCGCGTCAAAGCCGTCGACCGGCGAGGATTGCGCGATGTCGAGCGCCTTGCCCTGCGGCACGCCCTCGGCGATGTCGAACATCACCACGTCACCCAGCTCTTTCAAGCCGATGAGATGAGCCAGCGTTCCGCCGATCTGACCGGAGCCAATCAAAGCAATCTTGTCGCGCGCCATGTGAACCTGTCCTTTAGACACGTAAGGAGGGGAAAACTGAGAGGGTGGTTATCCCTTTCGCTTCCGCCGTTCAAGTCGGTGGATGCCCAATTGTCGGGCTTGGCGATGCTTCGGGCACGCGCGGCGCGCGCTTCCGCCTTTGAGCTTCGGCGGGCAAGTCGCGTGGAATGACAGCGCTGGCAAATAGGACTTAAGTCTCCACGAGGCCCTTGGTGGAGCCGCTGGCGGTGGAATCCTTGCGGCCGTGAGCCAGCGCCAGATAGGATTCCGAGCTCATCTCGATCAGACGCGAGGCGGTCCGCTTGAACTCCATGGCCTCGTTGCCCTCATGGGCGAGGTAGAGCGAGATCGGGTTGGCGTCGGCCGAGGCCATCAGCTTCACCGCATTGTCATAGAGCGTGTCGATCAGCGTGATGAAGCGCTTGGCGGCGTTGCGCTGGGAGAAGTCCATCACTGGAATACGGTCGACCAGGATGGTGTGGTAGTCGTGCGCGAGCCTGAGGTAGTCGGATGCGCCGAGCGGCTTCTCGCAGAGATCGGCGAACGAAAACCGCGCCACGCCATGGGCCGAGCACGGCACGTGCAGGATGCGGCCCTTGATCGTGATGTCGCGCGACTTGCATTTGGCGCCGCCCGACATCTTCGACCAGGCGCGGTCGAGCGCGGTATCCGCATCGGCATCCGCCGGCGTCAGCCACATCGGCACGCCCTGGAGCTTTTCGAGCCGGAAGTCGGTGCGCGCATCGAGCCGCGCGACGTCCATGTGGTCGGTGATCTGCTTGATGAAGGGCAGGAACAGCGCGCGGTTTAAGCCGCCCTTGTAGAGATCGTCGGGCGCAACGTTGGAGGTCGCGACCACCACCGTGCCGAGCTCGAACAATTTTGCGAACAGGCGACCGAGGATCATCGCGTCCGCGATGTCGGTGACGTGGAATTCGTCGAAGCAGAGCAGCCAGCTCTCCTCGAAGATCGCGTTCGCCGTCAGCGCGATGACGTCGCCATCGGCGATCTCGCCGCGCGCGATGCCCTGGCGATAGTCGTAGATGCGCTCATGCGCTTCCGCCATGAATTCGTGGAAATGCGCCCGCCGCTTGTGCTCGACGGAAGAGTGCTGGAAGAACAGATCCATCAGCATCGTCTTGCCGCGGCCGACCTCGCCATGGATGTAGAGCCCGCGCGGCGCCTCGTCCTTGTCGCTGGAGAACAGGCGGCTGAGCAGGCCCTGCTTGCGCTGCGGCGTGTAATTCGCGAGCCGCTGGTCGAGCGCCGCATAGGCCTCGGCGACCTCGGCCTGCGCCGCGTCGGGCTCGATCGCGCCGGAGGCGATCTGGGCCTGATAGGCCTCGCTGAATGGGGAACTGGGGGTCGAGAGCATCGCCCTTTACCGCCAGAGACCGGCGGAAATTGCAACTGCGTATTGGCGCAACGGCTTATGCGCTCTGTTTCCGTGAGGAGCTCGCTTGCTGTGCCCGGACCTCGGGATCGATGCCGTTTTTCACGCGACCACAGAGATCCGTTCTTGCCTTCCTCACGGCTAGAATATACCTATTGAGGAACCTAGGAACCTCAACGTGGCGCTGAGCATCAAGGACCCCGAAACCGAGCAATTGGCGCGGAGCCTGGCGCAATTGACCGGCGAGACCATTACGACGGCGACGAAGCGCGCCATCGAGGAGCGCTTGCGTCGACTCGGCGGTCAAGCGCGCAAAGACGCACTGCTGGAAGACATGGCCGAGATCAGGCGACGCTGGAGCGAAATGCGGGTCGTGGATGACCGCACGCCCGAGCAAATTCTCGGGTACGACGAGGATGGATTGCCGCGCTGATGGTGATCGACACATCGGCGATCGTAGCAATCGCACTCAATGAAGCCGATGCAGCCAATATCGAGCGACTGATCGCGGACGATCCGATCCGCCTGATTTCCGCGGCAACAGTGCTCGAAGCAACGATGGTGATCGAGACACGGCTCGGCGATGCAGGCGGCCGTGAGTTCGATCTTTGGCTCGTCAAAATCGGCGCAGAGGTCGTGGCGGTCGATGCCGAACAAGCCGATGCCGCACGGCGCGCCTGGCGACGCTGCGGCAAGGGCCGTCACGTCGCGTCGCTCAACTACGGTGATTGCTTTTCCTACGCGCTGGCTATGACACGCGGCGAAGCACTGCTGTTCAAAGGCGAGGACTTTGCGAAGACCGACGTCAGCCGAGCAGGCGGAGCGCCGCCGAGATAGCGCGGTGAGGTGAGATCTACTCACACAGCTCGTAAGCGTCCTCGACCACATATGGTCCGCCACCGGTCGATGCACGCGACGAGAACAAGACAAAACGCTCGGCCATGAACGCCTTGCTCGGGAAGTAGCCGCGCAGCGAGAGATAGTCGGCGACGTCGCGGTCGGTGGCGTCGTGCAGGCGGGCGAGCGTGACATGCGGGATGAACTTGCGTCCCTCCGGATCGAGACCGATCCGCTGCATCATGCGTTCGAGCTCGGCCTGCAATTCCATCAGCGGCTTGCTCGGCGCGATGGTGGCGACCACCGCGCGCGGCTTGCGGCCGCCGAAGCTCGTGAGCCCCTGCACCTTGACCTCGAACGGCTTGCGGTCGACGCGAAACAGCATCGAGGCGATCTCGTTGGCGTAGAGGCCGTCGATATCGCCGATGAAGCGCAAAGTGACGTGATAATTTTCGGGATCGATCCAGCGGGCGCCTGGAAGGCCACCTCGCAAATTGGAAAGCGTCTGGCAGACCTCGGCCGGGATTTCCAGACCAGTAAACAAACGCGGCATCGTTTCGCACTCCCGATGCTTGGGCATGATCCCCAGGAGAGATCATATCCAAATTTTAGAGCCGGTGACGAATCACCGGTACCCTGATTCCTATCGCAGTTGTGTGACTCTGCGAAGCATCGTGCGCCCGCCCCCGGGAAAACACTGGGAATTAGGGTTAGCTTTGCCTGCTTTTCATCGTCGTTGCTCGCTTATGTTGCGCAGGAATGCCTCCACGGTGGGCATGATGTTGCCGACGATGATGTCGACGCCGGCCGCCGTCGGATGAATGCCGTCGGCCTGGTTGAGCTTGGCATCCGCCGCGACACCTTCGAGGAAGAACGAATAGAGCGGCACGTCGAATTTTTTCGCCAGATCCGGATAAATCGAATTGAAGCGCGCGGCGTAATCGTCGCCGTAATTCGGCGGCGCCAGCATGCCGCACAGCATCACCGCGATCTTGCGAGCCTTGAGACGCTGGACGATGTCGGTCAGTGCGGTGCGTGTCAGGCCGGGATCGATGCCGCGCAGCGCGTCGTTGGCGCCGAGCTCGACGATGACGCCGTCGGTTCCGTCAGGCACCGACCAGTCGAGCCGGTCGCGGCCGCCGGACGTGGTGTCGCCGGACACCCCGGCATTGGTCATGTCGATGGCTATGCCTTTGGCCTGCAAGGCTTTTTGGAGCCTCGTGGGGAACGCTTCCTGGGCCGGGAGGCCGAGGCCGGCGCTCAGGGAATCGCCGAGAACGACAAGCTTGACCGGTTTTGTCGCCTCCGCCCAAGCCGGCCTTGCAACCGTCATCAAAGCGAACATCAACACGGCTATGTGCATGAAGAATCCGTAACGCCTCTCGACCGCGCCGTCGGAGTTGCCATATGACCGGACCATGGACACTCGCATCGAACCCTCTTCGCTCGCTGGCACCGCGCCGGACACCATCGCCATCTCCAACGTCAATCTCTCACTGGGCACGGGCGCGGCACGCGTTCATATCCTCAAGGATATCAGCTTGCGGGTCGGCCGTAGCGAGACGATCGGCCTGATCGGCCCGTCAGGCTCGGGCAAATCTACGCTGCTGATGGTGATGGCGGGGCTGGAGCGTCCTGATAGCGGAGAGGTGGTGGTATCAGGCACGCCTTTCAATGCCCTCGACGAGGATGCGCTGGCTCGCTTCCGCGGCCGCCAGGTCGGCATCGTCTTCCAGTCCTTTCATCTGATCCCGACCATGACGGCGCTGGAGAACGTCGCCGTGCCGCTCGAGCTTGCCGGCAATCCCGATGCTGCCAGGCGCGCGGCGCAGGAGTTGCAATCGGTCGGGCTCGGCGATCGCCTGCATCATTATCCGACGCAGCTGTCCGGCGGCGAGCAGCAGCGCGTCGCGCTCGCCCGCGCGCTGGCGCCCGATCCCGCGATCCTCGTCGCCGACGAGCCGACCGGCAATCTCGACGAGGCCACCGGCAAGCAGATCGTCGATCTTCTCTTCACCAAACATGCCGAGCGCGGCATGACCCTGGTGCTGGTCACGCACGATTCCTCACTCGCGCATCGCTGCGATCGCGTCATCCGCCTGCGCTCGGGCCGCATCGACACGCAGTCCGCGCCAGCATGAGCGCAGCAGTCGAACCGTTCGCGAAGCCCAACGGCGTCGCGCTGTCGCTGCGCTATGCGCTGCGCGAATTGCGCGGTGGCCTGCGCGGTTTCTACGTCTTCATCGCCTGCATCGCGCTCGGCGTGATGGCGATCGCCGGCGTCGGCTCGGTCTCTGCGAGCCTCTCCGACGGTCTCGCCCGCGAAGGCCGTACGCTGCTCGGCGGCGACGTGTCGTTCGTGCTGTTTCAGCGCGAGGCCAAGCCCGAGGAGGTCGCTTTCCTGCGCTCGCGCGGCACGGTCTCGACCGCGGCGACCCTGCGCGGCATGGCGCGCTCGGCCGACGGCAAGCTGGCGCTGGTCGAGATGAAGGCGGTCGACGACACCTATCCGATGCTCGGCAAGCTGACGCTGGCGCCACAGCTGCCGATGTCCGATCTGCTCGCGGAACGCGACGGCGCGTTCGGCGCCGCCGCCGATCCGACGCTGCTGGCCCGTATGTCGCTGAAGACCGGCGACCGTGTCACCGTCGGATCCGCGACGTTTCAGATCCGCTCGACCGTTGAGGCCGAACCCGACAAGCTCGCCGGTGGCATCGGTTTCGGGCCGCGCTTCCTGATCAGCGAGGCGGGCCTGCGCGCCACCGGCCTGATCCAGCCCGGCAGCCTGGTGCGCTGGGTCTACCGCGTGAAACTGCCAGATACCGCCAACAGCGAGCGCGCCACCGACGCCTTCATTGCGGACGCGCGCAACGCGGCGCCGCAAGCCGGCTGGGAGATCCGCAGCCGCTCCAATGCCTCGCCGCAGCTCGAACGCAACATCAGCCGCTTCACGCAGTTTTTGACGCTGGTCGGCCTCGCAGCGCTGCTGGTCGGCGGTGTCGGTGTCGCCAATGCCGTGAAGAGCCATATCGACCGCCGGCTCGAGGTGATCGCCGCCTTCAAGGCCGTCGGCGCCACCGGGCGCGACGTGTTCGGCATCTATCTGGCGCAGGTTCTCCTGCTCGCCGCGATCGGCTCGGTGATCGGCCTGGCACTGGGCGCCGCCATGCCGTTCGCCATCGTCGGCCTGTTTGGAAAACTGCTGCCGCTGCCGGTGGTGCCGGCGGTGCACGCCGACGAGCTCGCGCTGTCCTTCGTCTACGGCCTTCTGACCGCGCTCGCCTTCGGCCTGTGGCCGCTCGGGCGGGTGCATGACGTGCCGGTCGCCGCGCTGTTCCGCGACACCATCAGCTCCGAATGGCACCGGCCGCGCCTGGGCTATCTCGCGTTCATGGCCGTCGTGGTCGCGCTGCTGATCGCGGTCGTGATCGGATTGTCCTTCGACAAGCGCATCGCCGCGGTGTTCGTGGCCTCCTCCGTCGTCGTGTTCGCCCTGCTGCGCGGCATCGCCGCCCTGCTGATGACGATCGCACGGCGGCTGCCGCGCACGCGTCTGCCGATGCTGCGGCTCGCGATCGCCAACATCCACCGGCCGGGCGCGCTGACACCCTCCGTCGTGCTGTCGCTGGGCCTGGGCTTAGCCGTGCTCGTCACCATCACCCAGATCGACGGCAATCTGCGCCGGCAATTTCTCGCAGCGTTGCCGGACCGGGCCCCGTCGTTCTTCTTCATCGACATCCCGAGCACGCAGGCCGAGCAGTTCGACGGTTATCTGCGTCAGATCGCGCCGGGCGCGACCGTCGATGACGTGCCGATGCTGCGCGGGCGCATCGTCGGAGCGCGCGGCGTCCGTGCCGAGGACCTCAAGCCAACCACCGATTCCGAATGGGTGCTGCAAAGCGACCGCGGCCTGACCTACACCGCCGATTTGCCGAAGGGCTCCAAGGTGGTCGAGGGCGAGTGGTGGAAGGCCGACTATTCCGGCCCGCCGCTGGTCTCGATGGAGAAGAAGATCGCCGACGGGCTCGGCCTCAAGCTCGGCGACGAAATCGTGGTCAACGTGCTCGGCCGCGACATTCCCGCAAAAATCGGCAATCTGCGCACCATCGACTGGCAGGGGATGGGCATCAATTTCGTCCTGGTGTTCTCGCCGAACGCCTTCAAGGGCGCGCCGCACACCCATATCGCGACGCTGACCGAAACCGGCGGCGATGCGGCCGGCGACGGCAAGATCATCAAGCAGGTCGCCGACGCCTATCCGATGGTGACGAGCGTGCGCGTGCGCGAGGTGATGGAGACGGTCGGCTCGGTCGTGACCAATCTGGCGCTGGCGATCCGCGGCGCCAGCGCCGTGACCCTGATCTCGGCGATCCTGGTGCTGGGCGGGGCGCTCGCGGCCGGTCATCGCCACAGGGTCTACGATGCGGTCATCCTGAAGACGCTCGGCGCGACCCGGCTCCGGCTGCTCGGTGCCTATGCCCTCGAATATCTCCTGATTGGCCTCGCCACCGCGGTGTTCGGCGTGATCGCCGGCAGCGCCGCGGCCTGGATGATCGTGACGCGGCTGATGACGCTGAGCTTCGTCTGGCAGGCCGGCAGCGCGGCTGGCGTGGTCGCGGCCGCCCTCGTCGTCACGGTCGGGCTGGGGCTCGCCGGCACGCTGCTGGCGTTGAACAAAAAGCCCGCCACGGTGTTGCGGAATTTGTGACAAAATGTAGCGGGTGGCCGCGCGGGCACGGAATCGCACGATTCCTGCGATTAACTAGGTTGCTTGTCAGGCTCGCGTAAGGATTGCGCGCCGGAGGGCGACATTCAGCCGCGCGTGGAAGGTTGCAGCGAATGTGTTAGTTTCCCACATATCGGATGGGTTCGGAGCGCCGATTGTGAGCCAAATTTAAGTCGGCCCGCAGCGGCATCCGAGATAGAATTTGACGAACCGGCGGCATGGCGACCCTCATGCCGGACCGGACCAACCAACGGGAATTCGACCATGTCGGACCTAGACCGTAACTACGCTTCTCCTTTCGGCAGGGCCGCCGGGCGTGTTGACGCCGCGACGGTCGATGCCGGCCTGCGCGCCTATATGCTGCGCATCTACAACTACATGAGCATCGGCCTGGCCATCACCGGCCTGGCCGCGCTCGGCGTCTACATGGCCGCCGTGACGGACGTCCCCACCGCGGAGACCGTCCGGGTCGGCAAGCTGTTCCTGACGCCGTTCGGCTATGCGATGTTCGTGAGCCCGCTGAAATGGCTGTTCATGCTGGCACCGCTCGCCATGGTGTTCGTGATCTCGGCAGGCATCAACCGTCTCGCCCCCTCGACCGCCCAGATCCTGTTCTGGGTGTTCGCGGCGCTGATGGGCATCTCGCTGTCCTCGATCTTCCTGGTGTTCACGCACACCTCGATCGTGCGGGTGTTCTTCATCACGGCGGCGACCTTCGGTGCGCTCAGCCTCTACGGCTACACCACCAAGCGTGACCTGACCGGAATGGGCTCGTTCCTGTTCATGGGCCTGATCGGCATCATCATCGCGAGCGTGGTGAACCTGTTCCTGGCGAGCTCCTTGCTCCAGTTCATCGTGTCGGTGGTCGGCGTGCTGGTGTTCGCGGGCCTCACCGCCTGGGATACGCAGCGGCTGAAGAACGACTACATCTACGGCTACGCTTCGGCCGGCGGTGACATCGCAGAGCGTGCGGCCATCACCGGCGCGCTGTCGCTGTACCTGAACTTCATCAACCTGTTCACGCTGCTGCTGCAGCTCCTCGGCCAGCGCGACTAAGCGCCAGGATGAGAGAACGGACTCGAACCCCGGCCGAAAGGCCGGGGTTTTTGTTTGGGTCTTTGACCTCTCCTCGTCATTGCGAGGAGCTCTTGCGACGAAGCAATCCAGAGTCCCTCCGCAGATGCATTTCTGGATTGCTTCGCTGCGCTCACAATGACGGGTAGGGCAACGCCGAGGCCCCTTCCAGCGGCCGGGCGAAGGCTCTAATCTTCCCGCATGTCCGCACCTGAAATCAGGCCCACCACCGAGGCCGACCTTCCCGCCATCACCGCCATCTACCAGCAGGCTGTCCGCGAGGGCACCGCGACGTTCGAGCTGGAGCCACCCGACCTCGCCGAAATGACGCGCCGTTATCGCGCGCTGGTCGACGGCGGCTATCCCTATTTCGTCGCCATCCTCGAGGGACGCGTGGCCGGCTATGCCTATGCCGGCGCCTACCGGCCGCGGCCGGCCTACCGCTTCACGGTCGAGAACTCGATCTATCTCGACCCCTCCTTCCATCGCCGCGGCGTCGGCTCGTTGCTGCTGGAGCGGCTGATCACCGAATGCGAGGCGCGCGGCTTCCGCCAGATGATCGCGGTGATCGGCGATTCCGCCAATGCCGGCTCGATCGGCGTGCACACGCGGGGCGGCTTCAAGATGATCGGCACGCATCCCAGCGTCGGGCTGAAATTCGGCCGCTGGCTGGACACGGTGATGATGCAGCGCGACCTCGGCGAAGGCGCGAGCACGGTACCAACAAAATAGGTCTCGTAGGGTGGGCAAAGCGAAGCATGCCCACCAAGCGCGGCGATTGAGGAGAGATGGTGGGCACGGCGCTGCGCGCCTTTGCCCACTCTACGGCACCGTTCGTGGCGCTACACCACCGCCAGCTTGCGATCGATCACCAGCAGCACGCGCTCGAGCTCGTGGCCGCGGCGCAGGATCAGGCCGGTCGCCGAGATCACGCTGTACATGCCCTGCTTGCGCGCGAGGCGCGGATCCTTCTCGATGCGATAGATCGGCACTTCCGACGCGCGGCGGAAGACCGAGAACACGGCGCGGTCCTTGAGGAAGTCGATGGCATAGTCGCGCCACTCGCCGTCCGCGACCATGCGGCCATAGAGATTGAGGATGCGATGCAGCTCGAGCCGGTTGAACGTCACCCGGTTCGGTTGGGCGTTCGCAGCGACGGGATGCGCCGCCGCGCGCTGCCCGCTCGGATCGGCATCCTCCGACATCACACTCATGGAGCGCCTCCTGTCGCATCAGCATGACCGCGTCCGCGAAGACCGTCCCCGGAACCGCGGATCATGACAGTTGCATGATTGCGCCAACCGTCCCCCATCGCAAGAGCCTCTTCCACTCAACCGATCGAATCGGCTGCGAATCAGGGCACACGCAATAGTGGAACTCTGTCGCGGCAAACCGTCACGGGATCGTTAGCAGGAATCACAGGATCGCCGCTTTTCCGCCAAGCGCCCGCCGCCCTGCATTGCGAAAAGACCTGTGTGCGTTGACCCGGTCCTTTCGGTTCCGGATTCCTCAGCCCCCAGCCCCCCGGGGTCGAACAGGATCGGGTCTGTACGCGCGACAAGGAGGGCCAACGCGAGTTGGTCCTTTTTTGTTTGTGTCGGGATGTTTCCGGCGCGACCCGCTTTTTCCGAACCTCCGCGCAAAAATTCCCTCCCCTCATCCTGAGGAGCCGCGAAGCGGCGTCTCGAAGGATCGAGGCCACGCTGCGCCAGCCGGGCCTGCATGGTTCGAGACGGCGCTGGCGCGCCTCCTCACCATGAGGATTGAGAGTACGAAGCAAGAGAGAAATTCGGATCAGTGCAGCGACGTATACGCCGCGCCGAGCATCGCACCCGGCTTCTCTCGGCTGCCGTCCTGGACATAGACCACCGCGCCGTCGACGCCGTCGCGCGTGAGGTTCTCGATCGGCACGGTCCAGCTCTCCGGACGGCCGGTCCAGTCGCCGACCTTGAGCAGGTTGCGCACGACGTTGTGATAGGTGACCTGCTGTCCGCGATTTTCGCCGCGGCTGATCGCGATCGGCACCGATCTGGCGACCGAACAGATCCAGACCTCGCCGTGCGAGACCGCCGGCTCCTTGCTCGCGGCCACCGAGACGTTGATCTGCTTGCCCGAGAGCGACATCGTCACCGGCACGCTCATCACGCCGACGCCCCGGTCGGTCTTGCCGATCGCATTCTCGATGCCGGTCCGGTCGCTGCCGATGACATGGGTGGAGCCGTTGACCACGACCTGCGGCGTGTAGACTTCGCGATCGCCACGCATGCGCGAATAGGCACGCTGCCGTGCGGAGAAGCGCGAATCCGCCAGCGTGTCCTTCCAGCCGAGATAATCCCAATAGTCGATCGGCATGCTCAGCGCGATGATCGAGGGATCCTTGGAGAGATCGCCGATGATCTGGTCGGCGGGCGGGCAGGACGAGCAGCCCTGCGAGGTAAACAATTCGACAACGGCGCGGGGATCGGCGTGGGCGGGGCGGATGACGGCGACGATGGCACAGATGCCGAGTGCCCCCGACCAGAGTGCACCGGACCAGCGCGTAACCAGATTAGAAGCCATCATTCCAGTCATGTCTAACGTCACACATCGTCACTCGTTGGGGGAAAGCTTATCGCCTGATGGTCACCGTAGTCTTACGGGGCGCGGCACATTAGACCATCGGAGACGGGTTTCCGCCTGATGGGGCCATCTGAAGCGTGCCGCAAACGCGCGAAGGCGGCCTTTTGATAGGCCGCCTTCGTTTAACCTTCTACTCACTTCGCAGTGAGCCAATGTTCACAAATCCGCGCTTTACGCCGCGAGCTTGCGCAGCACGTAGTGCAGGATGCCGCCGTTGCGGTAGTAATCGAGCTCGTCGAGCGTATCGATGCGGCAAAGCAGCGAAACGCGCTGCAACGAGCCGTCGCCGGACACGATCTCCGCGATCAGCTTCTGGCGCGGCTTCAGATCGCCGACCAGACCGCGCAGCGTGACCTTCTCGTCGCCCTTGAGGCCGAGCGACGACCAGGAGGTGCCGTCCTCGAAGGTCAGCGGCAGCACGCCCATGCCGACCAGGTTGGAGCGATGGATACGCTCGAAGCTCTGGCAGATCACGGCGCGCACGCCGAGCAGACGGGTGCCCTTCGCGGCCCAGTCGCGCGACGAACCGTTGCCGTATTCGGCGCCGGCGAACACGACGAGCGGCACCTGCTCCTGCTGGTACTTCATCGCGGCGTCGTAGATCGACATCTGCTCGCCGTCGGGCCAGTGCTTGGTGAGACCGCCCTCGGGAATGTTGCCGTCCGCGCCCTTCAGCATGAAGTTCTTGATGCGGATGTTGGCGAAGGTGCCGCGCATCATCACTTCATGGTTGCCGCGGCGCGTGCCGTACTGGTTGAAGTCGGCCGGACGCACCTGGTGCTCGCTGAGATATTTGCCGGCGGGCGAGGTGAGCTTGATCGAACCGGCCGGCGAGATGTGGTCGGTGGTGATCTTGTCGCCGAACATGGCGAGGATGCGCGCCTCGACGATGTCGGTGACCGGCTCCGGCTCCTTCTTCATGCCGTCGAAATAAGGCGGGTTCTGCACATAGGTCGAAGACATGTTCCAGCGATAGGTCTCGCTCTCGACCGTCTTGATCTTGCGCCAGTTGGTGTCGCCCTTGAACACGTCGGCATACTTCTTCTTGAAGATCGACGCTGTCACGAACTTCTTCATGAAGGCGTTGATCTCCTTCGTCGTCGGCCAGATGTCCTTGAGGTACACCGGCTTGCCGTCCTTGCCTTCACCGATCGGCTCGACGGCGAGGTTCTTGGTGACGCTGCCGGCGAGTGCGTGGGCGACGACCAGCGGCGGCGAGGCCAGATAGTTCGCCTGCACGTCCGGCGAGACGCGGCCTTCGAAGTTGCGGTTACCGGAGAGCACCGCCGCGGCGACGATGCCGTTGTCGTTGATCGACTTCGATATCTCCTCCGGCAGCGGACCGGAATTGCCGATGCAGGTGGTGCAGCCGAAGCCGACCAGGTTGAAGCCGACCTTGTCGAGATCGGCCTGCAGACCGGAATCGGCGAGATAGCCCGCGACGACCTGGCTGCCCGGGGCGAGCGAGGTCTTCACCCACGGCTTTGCCTTGAGGCCCTTTGCGGCGGCGTTGCGCGCCAGCAGGCCGGCACCGATCAGCACGCTCGGATTCGAGGTGTTGGTGCAGGAGGTGATGGCGGCGATGACGACGTCGCCATGACCGATCTCGAAGTTCTTGCCCTCGACGGCAAAGCGCTTCGCCGGCTCTTCCGCCTTCTTGTACTCGGTGCCGAGCGCGAGCGAGAAACCTTCGGCGACTGACGGCAGCGCGATGCGGCCTTCGGGACGCTTCGGGCCGGCCATCGACGGCACGACGTCGGCGAGGTCGAGCGTCAGCGTTTCCGTGAACACAGGATCGGCCGACTTGGCGGTGCGGAACAGCCCTTGCGCCTTCGCATAGGCCTGCACCAGCGCGACGCGCGCCGGAGCGCGGCCGGAGGTCTTGAGATAATCGATCGCGGCGGCGTCGACCGGGAAGAAGCCGCAGGTCGCGCCATATTCGGGCGCCATGTTGGCGATGGTCGCCTTGTCGGCGACGGAGAGATTGTCGAGACCGGGGCCGAAGAACTCGACGAACTTGCCGACCACCCCGAGCTTGCGCAGCATCTGCGTCACGGTCAGCACGAGGTCGGTCGCGGTGACGCCTTCCTTCATCGCGCCCTTCAGCTTGAAGCCGACGACGTTGGGCAGCAGCATCGACAGCGGCTGGCCGAGCATGCAGGCTTCCGCCTCGATGCCGCCGACGCCCCAGCCGAGCACGGCGAGGCCGTTGACCATGGTGGTGTGGGAGTCGGTGCCGACCAGCGAATCCGGATAGGCGACCTCGAAGGTGCCGGTCTTCTTGCCGACCGTCATCTTCTCCTTCTTGGTCCAGACCGTCTGGGAGAGATATTCGAGATTGACCTGGTGGCAGATGCCGGTGCCGGGCGGCACCACGGAGAAGTTCGAGAACGCCTTCTGGCCCCACTTCAGGAACTCGTAGCGCTCCTGGTTCTGCTTGTATTCCTCGGCGACGTTCTTGCCGAAGGCCTTGTTGTCGCCGAAGAAGTTCACGATCACGGAGTGATCGATGACGAGGTCGACCGGCACCAGAGGGTTGATCTTCTCGGCATCGCCGCCGAGCTTCTGCATCGCGTTGCGCATCGCGGCGAGGTCAACGACAGCCGGCACGCCGGTGAAGTCCTGCATCAGCACGCGGGCCGGACGGAAGGCGATTTCATGCTCGAGCGACTTCTTGCGCAGCCATTTCGACACCGCGACGATGTCTTCCTTCTTGACCGAGCGGCCGTCCTCGTTACGGAGGAGGTTCTCGAGCAGGACCTTCATCGAATAGGGGAGTTTCGAAATTCCCTTCAGACCATTCTTCTCGGCCGTGGGCAGGCTGTAATAGACATAGGTCTTGGCGCCGACCTTGAGGGTCTTTTTGCATTTGAAGCTGTCGAGCGAGGTCATGTAGGAATCCCAATTGTTAGTTATACCCGGCAGGGTATTTTAACACCGTCAGCGTATCAGGCTGGGCCGCTTGCAGGGGCAGGTTGAGTTGCTGCATCAAGTAGTTCCGGGCTTATAGAAGCTTTCTAACCGCGCCGCCACAGCCACAATCGTGCCGCAGCAATCCGCGAGCCAAAAATTCCCATGCGCTACCCCAAGATTTCCTGAGGCCTGGCTTTGAGCGGGTTGGACCAAGACAAGATGCAGCTTTGCGGGCGCGGGGTGACCTGCGTGCGGGGCGGACGCGAGGTGTTTGCCGGGCTCGATTTCAAGGCGGTCTCGGGCGAGGCCGTGGCGGTCGTCGGCCGCAATGGATCGGGCAAGACCTCGCTGCTGCGGCTGATCGCGGGTCTGCTCATTCCGGCCGGCGGGACAATCGTATTGGACGGGGGCGACGCCGACATGACGCTGCCCGAGCAATGCCACTATCTCGGCCATCGCGACGCCCTGAAGCCGGCGTTGAGCGTTCAGGAAAATCTGTCGTTCTGGGCTGATTTTCTGGGCGGAGAGCGCGGCGACGCCGCCGAGAGCCTCGCCATCGTCGGGCTCGATCACGCCACGCATCTGCCCGCGGCCTTCCTGTCGGCCGGCCAGCGCCGCCGGCTGTCGCTGGCCCGGCTGCTGACCGTCCGCCGTCCGGTCTGGCTGCTGGACGAGCCGACCAACGCGCTCGACGTGGCCGGCCAGGACATGTTTTCCGGATTGATGCGGCAGCACGTGGCAAGCGGCGGCCTGATCATCGCCGCCACCCACGCCCCGCTCGGGATCGAATCGCGGGAGCTGCGGATCGGGGGTGTGGCGTGAGGCGGCCCGACCCTCAGATTTCCGGGCGGTCGCCCTCGGGCCTATCCGCAGGAGGCCGCCCATGACCGCCCTGTCCGCCCTGATCCGCCGGGATGTCAGGATCGCGCTCCGCGTTGGCGGCGGGGCGCTGATCGGGGTGCTGTTCTTCCTGACCGTGGTGGTGCTGATGCCGTTCGCGGTCGGGCCGGATCTGGCGCTGCTGTCGCGGCTGGGGCCGGCGATCCTGTGGCTCGGGGCGCTGCTGGCGAGCCTGCTGACGCTGGACCGGCTGTTTATGGCCGACCATGAGGACGGCTCGCTTGATCTGATCACGATGAGCCGGACACCGCTGGAACTCGCCTGCGCGGCCAAAGCGCTGGCGCATTGGCTGGCCGCCGGCCTGCCGCTGATTGTCGCAACCCCCGTGCTCGGCCTGCTGCTCAACCTCGACATGGTCGCCACCGGCGCGGTGGCGCTGACGCTTTTGGCGGGCACCCCGGCGCTGACCTTCACCGGCATGATCGGCGCAGCGCTGGCGGTGACGCTGCACCGGGGCGGGCTGCTGATGGCCGTGCTGGTGCTGCCGCTGTCGATTCCCGTGCTGATTTTCGGCGTCGCGGCCTCGCAGGCCGTGATCGTCGGTCCGATGACCTTCGGCGCGCCGTTCTCGATCCTGTGCGCGCTGTCGCTGGTCAGCCTCGTGATCGGTCCGTTCGCGGCGGCGGCGAGCCTGCGGCACGGGCTCGACTGAGATGGGCTCGACTGACCTTGACCCCGATCAACTTTAGACAACTTCTTTTGTGCTGATTGCCTCCCGTCACCCCCGCGATTATCAGGATGCCATGACGCTGATCGACCTTGCCAACCCGACCCGGTTCCTCGCGCTGACGGCGCGGGTGCTGCCGTGGCTTGCGGCTGCGACCGTCATCCTGCTCGCCATCGGCCTCTACCAGTCTGCGCTTGCGCCCGACGATTATCAGCAGGGCGCGACCGTGAAGATCATGTTCATCCACGTGCCCAATGCCTGGCTGTCGATGTTCGTCTGGGGCGTGATGAGCATTGCTTCGCTGGGCACGCTGGTGTGGCGGCATCCGCTCGCCGACGTCGCCGCGAAGGCGGCAGCTCCGATCGGCGCCAGCTTCACCTTTCTCGCGCTGCTCACGGGCTCGCTGTGGGGCCGGCCGATGTGGGGCACCTATTGGGAATGGGACGCGCGGCTGACCTCGGTCTTGATCCTCTTCCTGATGTATCTCGGCCTGATGGCGCTGTGGCGCGCGGTCGACGATCCCTCGCGCGCGGCGCGCGCCGCCGCCGTGCTGACCCTGGTCGGCGCCATCAACCTGCCCATCATCAAGTTCTCGGTCGACTGGTGGAACACGCTGCACCAGCCGGCCTCGGTGATGCGCATGGGCGGCTCGTCGCTCGACAAATCCTTTTTGATTCCGCTGCTGGTGATGGCGGTCGCGTTCACGCTGCTGTTCGTCACGCTGCACCTGGCTGCGATGCGCAACGAGATCCTGCGCCGCCGCGTCCGCTCGCTGCAAATGATGCAGGCGAGCCGCGTCGCGTTTTCGAGCGAGTTGAGCCCCGGTTCGCGTGAAGAAAATGCGTCAAAAGGGGCTGCGTGATGATGTCGCTCGGTCCTTACGCCTCCTTCATCGTGACGTCCTATGCCGCAGCCGCCCTCGTGGTCGTGATCCTGATCGGCTGGATTGTGCTCGATTATCGCAGCCAGACCCAGCGCCTGCGCGAGCTCGAGCGCAGCGGCGTCACGCGTCGTTCGGGGCGCAGCGCGACATGAGCGATCAATCGACCCCCGCAGCGCCGCAGCGCCGCACCTTCCTGATGGTGCTGCCGCTGATCGCGTTCATTGGCCTCGCGCTGTTGTTCTGGTTCCGGCTCGGCAGCGGCGATATCTCGCGGATTCCGTCCGCGCTGATCGGTCGTCCCGCGCCGCAGACGACGCTGCCGCCGCTCGAGGGATTGCGGGCCGACAATGCGCAGGTGCCGGGGCTCGATCCCGCCGCGTTCAAGGGCAAGGTCAGCCTCGTCAATGTCTGGGCGTCCTGGTGCGTGCCGTGCCACGACGAGGCGCCGCTGCTGACCGAGCTCGCCAAGGACAAGCGCTTCGAGCTGGTCGGCATCAACTACAAGGACGCGGCCGACAATGCGCGGCGCTTCCTCGGCCGCTACGGCAACCCGTTCGGCCGCGTCGGCGTCGACGCCAACGGCCGCGCCTCGATCGAATGGGGCGTCTACGGCGTGCCGGAGACTTTTGTCGTCGGGCGCGAGGGCACCATCGTCTACAAGCTGGTGGGACCGATCACGCCGGACAATCTGCGCACGGTGTTGTTGCCGCAGATGGAGAAGGCGCTGAAGGCGGGCAGCTGACGCGACTCTCGCGCCGCATACTCAACTGTCATCGCCCGACTTGATCGGGCGATCCAGTATTCCAGAGACGTCAGTCGTATACGGAGAGGCCGCGGCGTACATGCCCCGGTCAAGCCGGGGCATGACAGCGGTATGTGGGGCAAACGCTCGCCCTACCCCTTCCTTACATCCCCCGCGTCCGCTTCGCTCGCTTCCAGCGACACCGGCTCGAGGTGGTAGCGCTTGGTCAGCGGCATCTGGGCGATGGCGAAGACCATGGTCAGCGGGGTGACGCCAAACACCTTGAAGTTCACCCAGAAGTCCGTGCTCTGGGTGCGCCAGACGATCTCGTTCAGCACCGCCATGCCGGCAAAGAACAGCGCCCAGCGCAGCGTGAGGATGCGCCAGCCCTGCGGCGTCAGATTGAACATCTGGTCGAACATGACGGCGATGAAGGAGCGGCCGAACAGCAGGCCGCCACCAAGGATCGCGGCGAACAGGGCGTAGATGATGGTCGGCTTGACCTTGATGAAGGTCTCGTCGTGCAGCACCAGCGTCAGCGTGCCGAACACCAGCACGATCACGCCTGTGACGATCGCCATGATCGGGATGTGGCGCGTCACCACATAGGAGGCGATCATCGCCACCACGATCGCCACCATGAAGGCGCCGGTCGCGGCGAACAGATTGAACTTCGCATTCACGAAGAAGAACACGAGCAGCGGACCGAGCTCGGTCGCGAGCTTGAACAGCGGATGCGGCTGGGTCTTGTCCATTACCTGACCTTTGTTGCTGTCATCCCCCGCGAAGGCGGGGGATCCAGTATTCCGAGGCGCCTGTGATCAACCACCAGCAGCGCGGCGTACTGGATGCCCCGCCTGCGCGGGGCATGACAAAAGAAACCTACGACTCGATTCCGGCAATGGCGCGGGCGAAATCGCGCGCGGTGAACGGCGCGAGATCGTCGACGCCTTCGCCGACGCCGATGAAATGCACCGGCAGTTTGAATTTCTCCGCGAGCGCCACCAAGATGCCGCCGCGGGCGGTGCCGTCGAGCTTGGTCATCACGAGGCCGGTGACCCCGGCGGTGCGGTGGAAGGCTTCGACCTGCGACAGAGCGTTCTGGCCAACGGTGGCATCGAGCACCAGCAGCACCGCATGGGGCGCGGTGGTGTCCACCTTGCGGATGACGCGCACGACCTTTTCGAGCTCGTTCATCAGTTCGGCCTTGTTCTGCAAGCGGCCGGCGGTGTCGATCAGGAGCACGTCGACATTCTGCTCCTTTGCCGCCGTCAGCGCGTTGAAGGCAAGGCTGGCAGAATCCGAGCCCTGCGCGCCGGCGATCACGGGCGTTTTCGTGCGCTCGCCCCAGACCTTGAGCTGCTCGATGGCGGCCGCGCGAAACGTGTCGCCGGCGGCCAGCATCACCTTGCGGCCTTCGGACGCGAACTTTTGCGAGAGTTTTCCGATGGTCGTGGTCTTGCCGGAGCCGTTGACGCCGACCACGAGGATGACGAACGGCTTTTTGCCAGCGTCGATCTCGAGGGGCTTTGCCACCGGCGACAGCACTTTCTCGACCTCGGTCGCGACGACGTCCTTGACCTCGTCGGCCGAGATCGCCTTGTCGTAGCGCCCGGTGCCGACAGCGTCCGCGATCCGCACCGCGACTGATGTGCCGAGGTCGGCGCGCAGCAGCACGTCCTCGATGTCGTCGAGCATGGCGCGGTCGAGCTTGCGCTTGGTGACGAGATCGGCGACCGCGGTCCCGAGCGAGGACGAGGTGCGCTTCAGCCCGTTGGACAGGCGGCGCCACCAGCTCAGCTTGGGGGGATCTGACGTGGTATCGTTCATGGCGGGGGTGTGTTAGCCGTTCCGGCTCCCAAACGAAAGTCTTGACCGAAAGTCCTGCGATTGCTCGATGTTCCCCAATTGACGGCCGATGAAATCCTCGCCCGCGTGCTCCATCGCGACGGCCTGATGCTGATCATCGACAAGCCGTCCGGCCTGCCGGTGCATCGCGGCCCCAAGGGCGGCGCCAATCTGGAGGACTCCTTCGACGCGCTGCGTTTCGGCCTGCCGCGGCCGCCGGTGCTGGCCCACCGGCTGGACAAGGACACCTCCGGCTGCCTCGTGCTCGGCCGCCACCGAAAAGCCACCGCCTCGCTCGGCCTCCTCTTCAAGCACGGCAAGATCGGCAAGACCTACTGGACCGTGGTCGAGGGCGGCCCCACCGAAGACGAAGGCACCATCGACATGCCGCTCGGCCGGCTCAATGCCGAACGCGGCTGGTGGCAGAAGCCGGATCCGGAGGGTCAGAAGGCCGTCACCAACTGGAAGGTGATGGGGCGGGGCGAGGGCCTGACCTGGCTCGCCATGGAACCGGTGACGGGCCGAACCCATCAATTACGGGTGCATTCGTCCGCGACCGGCTGGCCGATCTACGGCGATAACATTTACGGCAACGGCCCGCGCTTCGGCGAGCCGAAGCTGCACCTGCATTCCCGCGAGATCGTGGTGCCGATCTCCCGGAACAAGGAGCCGGTCCGCGTGGTGGCGCCCGCCCCGCCCCACATGCACGAGAAGCTCCGCTCCTGCGGATGGAACGGAGAATAGCCCAATTGCTCGACCCTCATGGTGAGGGGGCGCGCTAGCGCCGTCTCGAACCATGCAGGCCCGACTGTCGCCCGGGGCCATCCTTCGAGACGCCCGCTTTGCGGGCTCCTCAGGATGAGGAGCAATGGTCGGTCAGGGAGCGGAGCAGTACCCGGTCATTGCCCCATGGTTTACGGAAAGTTCAGTGCTCGCCTCTAATGATAGCGGTTGCTTAGAACAAGCTTCCGTAATCTGCTCAGGACGAGCTGCGCGTCATGTCCACGGCCGAGTTATCGATTATCGACGAGGTCGAGTCCGCGCTTCGGACAGGCTCCGCGGAAAAAGGCCTGGCAACCGCCCGCCGCGTCACCGATCTGTTCCTGTCCTCCGCCGGCAATTTCAGTGACGAGCAGATCGCACTGTTCGACGACGTGCTCGAGCGCCTGATCGACACCATCGAGCTGCGCGCCATCGCCGACATGGGTGCGCGCGTTGCACTGGCCGAGATCAGCGCCCAGCTCGCGCCAATCGCGCAGGCGCCGCCCTCCGTGATCCGCCGCCTCGCCAGCAATGACGAGATCCGCATCGCCGGCCCCGTGCTGCAGGAATCCGCGCGCCTCGATGACGGCGAGCTGGTGAAGATCGCCTCCAGCAAGGGCGAGCCGCATCTGCTCGCGGTCGCCGGGCGCTGGTGGCTGAAGGAGATCGTCACCGACGCGCTGCTGGCGCGGCGCTATCCCAGCGTCAGCCGGCGGCTCGCTGCCAATCCCGGCGCGCGCGTCTCCGGCAAGGGATTTGCCGTCATCGTCGGTCAGGCCGAAAGCGATCCCGAACTCGCGGTCAGTGTCGGCGTCCGCGTCGACCTGCCCTCGGACCTGCGCCGCCAGTTGCTGCGCTCGGCGACGGATGCGGTGCGCACCCGCCTGCTGTCACGCGCGCCGCCGCATCTGTTCGAAGAGATCCAGACCGCGATCGCTGCCGTCACCATCGGCGTCGAGCGTGAAATGTCCGGCGTTCGCGATTTCGAGGGCGCCAAGCGGGCGATTGCAAATCTCAAGGCAACCGGCCAGCTCACCGAGGCGACGCTGCTCGGCTTCGCCAAACAGCGGCGGTATGAAGAAGCCGTGGCGGCGTTGGCGGCCCTGTCCGGATCGACCATCGAGGTGATTCGTCCGCTGATGCAGAGCCTGCGCGAAGACGGATTGCTGGTGCCGTGCAAGGCGGCCCAGCTCAGCTGGGAGACGACGGCCGCCGTGCTCGAAAGCCGTTTTGCGACCGGCGCGATGAAACCCGCCGACATCGCGAGAGCGCAAAGCAATTACGCGAGGATGACGCCGGAGAATGCGCGGCGCACGCTGCGGTTCTGGCAGGTGCGGGCGTCTTAAGGGGGTACGCTGCCCACCAAACTAACGAAGTCATCACCCGCGAAAGCGGGTGATCCAGTATTCCAGCGACTTTAGTGGGATACGGAAAGGCCGCAGCGTACTGGGTCGCCCGGTCGAGCCGGGCGACGACACCTATCGTGTGACGAGCCGCTCGCCATCATTGCCAGTGATCATCATCGGCACGACCCTGCCAACTTGCTTGCCCGCAATCGCCACCGGCAGATAGTGCTCGGTGCGCCCCTGACCGTCGCTCTCGATCAGCACCTCGCGCGTTGCGCCGAGCTCGGCGCTCAGCCGCTGCCGTAAGGCGGCTTCGCCAGATGCACGCAGCCGCTTCGCGCGGTCCTTGATCGCGCCGCCCGCAACCTGCGGCATCCGCGCGGCGGGTGTGCCGGGGCGTGGGGAATAGGGAAAGACGTGCAGGAACGTCAGGCCGCATTCCTCGACGAGATCGAGCGAGCGCGAGAACATCTCCTCGGTTTCGGTCGGGAAGCCCGCGATGATGTCGGCGCCGAACGCGATATCGGGCCGCAAACGGCGGACCTGGTCGCAGAACGCGATCGCGTCCTGCCGCGAATGCCGCCGCTTCATGCGCTTCAAAATCATGTCGTCGCCGGATTGCAGCGACAGATGCAGATGCGGCATCAGACGCGCGTCGTCGGCGATGGCATCGATCAGATCGGCATCGGCCTCGATCGAATCGATCGAGGAGATGCGCAGGCGCCTCAGCTCCGGCACGTGCCGCAAGATCTGCTTCGTCAATAGGCCGAGCTTTGGCGCGCCCGGCAGATCAGTACCATAGCTGGTGAGATCGACGCCGGTCAGCACGATCTCGGCGTGGCCGCGTTCGACCAGCGCCCGTACCTGCTCGACCACCGCGCCCATCGGCACCGAGCGTGAATTGCCGCGGCCATAAGGGATGATGCAGAACGTGCAGCGATGGTCGCAGCCGTTCTGGACCTGCACGAACACGCGCGGAAGGCCGGCAGCAAAACCGTCGATGAGATGCGGCGCCATCTCCTTCACCGACATGATGTCGCTGACGGCAACTTTTTCGCTGGCGTTGATGTCGAAAGCGTTGCGAGTCTCCCGCCACGCGGAAGCGCGCATCTTGTCGTCATTGCCGACGACGCGATCGACCTCGGCCATGTCGGCGAACATCTGGCTTTGCGTCTGCGCCGCGCAGCCGGTGACGACGATGCGCGCGCCGGGCCGCTCGCGCTTCAGCTTGCGGATCGACTGCCGCGCCTGCGCCACGGCCTCGTTGGTGACGGCGCAGCTATTGATGACGATGGTATCTGAAAGGCCCGCACCCTCGGCCTCGCGGCGGATCACCTCGGCCTCGAAGGCGTTGAGGCGGCAGCCGAAGGTGACGATGTCGACGGCCATCAGCCGGCCGGCGCAAACAGCGCCGGATCGAAATTGCCTTCAAATTCGAAGGTCGCCGTTCCCGTCATCAGCACGTGATCATCGCGCTCGCGCCATTCGATGCCGAGCTTGCCGCCGGGCAGCGTGATCTCGACCTTGCGCTCAGTGCGCTTCAACCGCGCCGCGGCAACCGCGGTGGCGCAGGCCGCCGAGCCGCAGGCCCTGGTGAGGCCGGCGCCGCGCTCCCAGGTGCGGATCGTAATGTGGTCGCGATCCACGATGTGGGCCAGCGTGATATTGGCGCGCTCGGGGAAGATCGGATGGTTTTCCAGGAGCGGACCGAAACGCTCGAGATCATGGGCGTTGACGTCCTCGACCCAGAAGATCGCGTGCGGATTGCCCATGCTCACGACAGAAGGCGAATGCAGGATCGGATTGTCGATCGGCCCGATCTGCAATTCGATGTAGCGGGTGTCGCGAAATTCCTCCGCCAGCGGGATGTCCTGCCAGCCGAATTTTGGCGCGCCCATGTCGACCGTGTAGAGGTCCGGCGCAGGACCCCGCCAGGCATTGAGCAGGCCGGCGGCCGTCTCGAATGTTGCCGTCGTCTGGCCGCTCTTCTCGAAGATGCGGCGGACCACGCAGCGCATGCCGTTGCCGCACGCGCCGGCCTCCGAGCCGTCATTATTGTAGATGCTGATGAAGGCTTCGGTGCCGTCGAGCCGGGGCTTCTGGAGCACCATGAGCTGGTCGTAAGGTACGCCGCCCCGCGCCGACGCCACCGCGCGGGCGTCGTCCGGCGTCACCTTTGCGGTGGAATCGCGCATGTCGACAACGACGATCTCGTTGCCGATGCCGTTCATCTTGGCAAATGCGTGATTGGCCAGCGCGCTCATGAAAATTCCCGAATTTCGCCTGCCTTATATGGCGATCCTTGCCGGCTTGGCCAGTGTTTTGCCGCCGAGCGCCGGACGTCTGCCATGACGCATCTGTCATGGGACGAATTCGGCGCTCGCGTGTTAGAACGGCGCAGTTCGCGCGAACCGGGATGCGCGGGCGGCGCCGACTTAAGGCCTTGGGGGCGTAAGGCCTTGGCGGATAAGCTGTTGGGGAGAATAAAATGTTCAGGTTTCGTCGTCTCGCTCTGGCCGCGCTGATCCCGGCAGCGGCCTTGTCGTTTGGTCTGACCGCCGCACCGGCGCAGACCCCAAGTCCGGCGCCGGCCGCGTCGGCAAGCCCTTCTTCGACAAGTCCCTCGCCGGCCCCGTCGGCCTCACCCGCACCGGCCGCCAGTGCCTCGCCTGCACCCGCCCCGGCACCATCGCCCGCGGCCAGCGCCTCACCGTCACCCAGCCCGGCGGCACCGCCGCCGGCCGCGGCCGCAACGCCCGCCCCGGTGCAGACCGCCGATCCCTTCGGCCAGGAGACCACGCTCGAGCCCCGGAAGGTCGTGATGGTCAAGGGCACCGCCAATTGGGATTCGGCCTTCGACACGCTGATCGACGCCTTCAAGGCGCTGAACACGCTGCTGGACAAGCAGGGCATCAAGCACGCCGGCAATTCGATGATCGTCTACACCTCGACCGACGACACCGGCTTCACCTTCCTCGCCGAGATCCCGGTCGATCAGGACCCCAAAAACCTGTCCAAGGACATGAGCATCGGCAAATCGCCGGAGGGCAAGGCGCTGAAATTCGTCCATCGCGGCTCCTACGACAACATGGACAACACCTATGAGGCGATCACCAATCACCTCGACGACAAGAAACTGGAAGCCAAGGACACCTTCGTCGAGGAGTACCTCACCGATCCCCTGAAGACGGCCGAGGACAAGCTCGTGATCAATGTGTTCGTGCCATTGAAGTGAGAGAAATGAAGAAGCCTGCCGTCCTTTCCATTACGTCTCTCGCCGCCGCTTTCGCCGCCACGCTGCTGGCAACGCCCGCGCGCGCCGACGATTTTCCGTCCGCCATTACGGTCAGCGGCGAAGCCACGATGTCCGCGGCGCCCGACCTCGCGCAGATCGACGCCGGCGTCGCCAACGACGCCAAGTCGGCGAAGGAGGCGTCCGACGCCAACAACGCCGCGATGGGCAAGGTGCTGCTGGCGCTGAAGGGCGCCGGCATCGCCGAGAAGGATTACCAGACCTCGCGGCTGTCGCTGCAGCCGCAATACGGCCAGAACAAATCCACCGGCGCCTCGCCCGTGGTCGGCTTCCGCGCCAGTAACCGCGTCACCGTCAAGATTCGCGACGTCACCAAGGTCGCCACCATCATCGATACGCTGGTCAGCGCCGGCGCCAACGACATCGGCAACATCTCCTTCGAAGTGACGCAGGCCTCAAAACTGCTCGACGATGCGCGTGAGCAGGCGGTCGCGGACGCGCGGCGCAAGGCGGAGATCTACGCCAAGGCGACAGGTGTCACGCTCGGCGCGCCGATCAGCGTCGCCGAAGGCGGCGCACCGGTGCCGTTGTTCAAGGCGCGGATGGCGACAGCGCCGATGGCCGCGCCAGCCGCCGTTGCACCGGGCGAGGAAACGCTGTCGGTGACGGTGAATGTGAGCTGGGCGATCAAGGCGGGGCAGTAAGCTCTGTGAGAGGCACACTGCCTGCTACGAATACAGGTGTCGTCCCCGCGAACGCGGGGACCCATAACCACAGGGAGGAGTCGTGGTGCGAGCTGGTAACCACGAGTCTTCGCCAAACCTGATCCTGTGGTTATGGGTCCCGGATCTGCGCTTCGCTTGTCCGGGACGACAGCGGAGAATGACGCTAAATCTCGGCTAAATCTCCACCACCTGCCCCGGCTTCATCGCGACGAACCGCTCCTGCGGTATCTTCGCGGCATCGAGCGCTTCCACCAGCGCCTTCGCCGGCGCATCGATCGCCTCGTCCGTCAGCTGGAACGTGCCGTGGTGATGCCCGAGCGCTTCCTGCGCGCCGCAATCGGCCAGCGCTTTCACCGCATCCTCGGGATTCATGTGCTGATCGCGCATGAACCAGCGCGGCTCATAGGCGCCGATCGGGAGGATCGCCAGGCGCAGCGGCCCGTGCTTCTCGGCGACGCGGCGGAAATGCCCGCCATCGCCATAGCCGGAATCGCAGACAACGTAGATTTTGCCCGCCGGTGTCTCCAGCACGAAACTCGCCCACAGCGCCTTGTTGCGATCGAACATGCCGCGCGCCGACCAATGCCTTGTCGGCACCAGTGTCACGGCCACGCCGCCGCCGAGCTCGACGCGGTCGTGCCAGTCGAACGCGTCCACCTTGATCGAGGGATCCCAGCTGCGCATCGTTACGTCGTTGCCGAGCGGGGTGACCACGCGCGGGGCAAAATTCTTGGCGAGCCGCGATAGCGTCGCGATGTCCAGATGATCGTAATGGCCGTGCGAGACCAGCACGACGTCGATCTTCGGCAGCTTCTCGAAAGCGATGCCGGGATCGTTGTGGCGCTTCGGCCCGGCCCAGGCGACCGGCGAGACCCGCGAGGACCAGACCGGATCGACCAGGATGTTGAGGCCGCCGGTCTGGATCAGCCAGCTGGCATGGCCGACGAAGGAGAGCCGCACCTTGTCGCCGTCGATGCGCTCGGGCGGGGTGTCGGCGTGGGGGCTGGGGGCCCAATCCGGCCAGGTCGCGCGCTGCCGCTTGCCGCCGAACTGCCAGCGCAGCACCTCGCGAAGCGATTTCGGCGGCGCGCCGTCCGGATCGAAGAAGGTCAGGCCGTCGAAATGGTCGGAGACCGGGCCGTCATAGGTTTTCATGCGGGATATCCAGAGGGAGGGGACGCCGACCGATGCGCCGGCTCCGGCAAGCAGTCCGAACAGGCGGCGGCGGGTGATCGGCACGGGGCGGCTTCAGGGATGGTCGGGGCGGAAGGACATCACCCTGCTATATGGGCGCGGCCGGCAGAAAGGGAACCCGGCGCCAAAACAGTCTTATTTTCAGGGTCTTGCCCTGGCAAAGCCGCCCCGGCCCCCTAACTTTCCTTGACTTTTGGGCGGGAGCGGCGTTTAACCCCGCCACTTTCTCGGAAAGGCTTTCTTTTCGACCCGCCGACTGGCCCTGGAGGCCGGAGGTCAACGCCCGACAGCGCTTTGCGCCCTCGGGCGTAAAGGTGTTTGGAAGACCGTTTACCCAAGGAAGTGGTCATCGCCCGACTTGATCGGGCGATCCAGTATCCCTGAGGCGGCTCGGCTCAAGCCGAGGTGCCGCGGCGTACTGGATGCCCCGGTCAAGCCGGGGCATGACAGTGGTGAATGCGGCAACCCTGCGCGCGCAGGACAAGGAACAACGGCATTGTTCGACAATCTGTCGGAACGGCTTGGTGGCATTCTCGATCGTCTGACGGGGCGCGGTGCGCTGACCGAAAAGGACGTCGACGCCGCGATGCGCGAAGTGCGCCGGGCGCTGCTGGAAGCCGACGTCGCGCTCGAGGTGGTGCGCAGCTTCACCGAGCGCGTCCGCGAGCAGGCGATCGGCGCCACCGTCGTCAAGTCGGTGACACCGGGCCAGATGGTGGTCAAGATCGTCCATGACGAGCTGATCAACACGCTCGGCGCCGAAAGCCAGACCATCGACGTCAATTCCGTGCCGCCGGTGCCGATCATGATGGTCGGCCTGCAGGGCTCGGGCAAAACCACCACCACCGCCAAGCTCGCCCGCCGCCTGGTCCAGCGCGACAAGCGCAAGGTGCTGATGGCCTCGCTCGACATCTATCGTCCGGCGGCGATGGAACAGCTGGCCGTGCTCGGCCGCGACCTCGACATTCCGACGCTGCCGATCGTGGCGGGGCAGCAGCCGCCGCAGATCGCGAAGCGTGCGCTGGAAGCCGGCAAGCTCGGCGGCTACGACATCGTGCTGCTCGATACCGCCGGCCGCACCACGCTCGACGAAGAGATGATGGCGGAAGCCGCCAGCATCAAAGCCGCGGCGAACCCGCATGAAGTGCTGCTGGTCGCCGATAGCCTCACCGGCCAGGACGCCGTCAACCTCGCGCGCGCGTTCGATCAGCGCGTCGGCCTCACCGGCATCGTTCTGACTCGTGTCGACGGCGACGGCCGCGGCGGCGCCGCGCTGTCGATGCGCGCCGTCACCGGCAAGCCGATCAAGCTGATCGGCACCGGCGAAAAGACCGATGCGCTGGAAGATTTTCACCCCGATCGTATCGCCGGCCGCATCCTCGGCATGGGCGACGTGGTCTCGCTGGTCGAGCGTGCCGCCGCCAACATCGACGCCGAAAAGGCCGCGCGCACTGCCGAGCGCATGCGCAAGGGTCAGTTCGATCTCAACGACATGCGCGAGCAGCTGTTGCAGATGGCGAACATGGGCGGCATCAGCGGCCTGATGGGCATGATGCCCGGCATCGCCAAGATGAAGAACCAGATCGCGGCTGCCGGCATCGACGACAAGATTTTGAAGCGCCAGGTCGCGGTGATCGATTCCATGACGCGCGACGAGCGCCGTCATCCCGATCTGCTCAAGGCCAGCCGCAAGAAGCGCATCGCTGCAGGTTCAGGCCAGAGCGTCGAGCAGGTCAACAAGCTGCTCAAAATGCACCGGAACATGGCCGACGTGATGAAGGCGATGGGCTCGGGCAAGCGCGGCCCGCTCGCCGGCATCGCGCAGGCGATGGGCTTTGGCGGCGGCATGAAGATGCCGTCGCCCGAAGAGATGAAGGCGATGCAGGAGAAGATGCAGAGCGGCGGCGGACAGGGTCTGCCCAGCCTGCCGAAGGATCTGCCGCCCGGTCTTCGCTCGGGCCTACCGAATTTGCCGGGGCTTACGGGCCTCAGCGGCAAGCCGACCCTTCCGGGGCTCGGCGGTTTTCCCGGCAAGAAGAAATGAGGAATTCGTCGCACGAGATTGCACTGGTCCCGCGCGGCGCGAAAATACCAATCAACCGAACAAAACGTACTTTGAAGGAGAACTGAATGTCCGTCGTTATCCGCCTCGCCCGCGCAGGCACCAAGAAGCGTCCCGTCTATCACGTCGTCGTCGCCGACTCGCGCTTCCCCCGCGATGGCCGCTTCATCGAGCGTCTCGGCTATTTCAACCCGCTGCTGCCGAAGGACAACGAGACCCGTCTGAAGCTCGACATGGACAAGGTGAAGGCCTGGCTCGCCAAGGGCGCGCAGCCGTCTGATCGCGTGTCCCGCTTCCTCGACGCCGCCGGCGTCAAGAAGCGCGAAGCCCGCAACAACCCCGAGAAGGCCGTGCCGCGCAAGGAGCGCAAGGCGCAGGCCGAAGCCGCCGCGAAGGGCTAAGGGTAAGACATGTCGGCGCTGGTCTGCGTCGCGCGGATCGGCGCCGCGCATGGGGTGCGCGGTGCGGTCAAACTATGGACCTTCACCGAAGATCCTTTTGCCGTGCGGCACTACGGCCCGTTGCTGTCCAAGGACGGCAAGCGCCAGTTCGAGGTCGCACAGGCACGCGAAGCCAAGGATCATCTGGTCGCGACGTTCAAGGGCGTCACGACCCGCGATGAGGCCGAGCGCCTCAACGGCATCGAGCTCTACGTCGCGCGCGAGAAACTGCCCGCGACGGACGAGGACGAATATTACCACACCGATCTGATCGGGCTCGCCGCCGTCACGACTGACGGCGATGCGCTCGGCCGGGTGCTCGCGATCCATAATTTCGGCGCCGGCGACATCATCGAGATCGCGCCGCTCAAGGGCCCGACGATGCTGCTGCCGTTTACGAACGCGGTGGTGCCCGAGGTCGATCTTGCCGGCGGACGCGTGGTGATTGCGCTGCCGCAGGAAATTGAAGGCGAGATCGAGGGCGAGGACGAAGGCAACGTGCCCTCCGCGAGTCGTCCCCGCGAAAACGGGGACCCATAACCACGAGGCGTGGTTTTTGGCTAAGCTGACTGCATGACAAACCCCTCACCCTGGCGCGCGACGGTGCTGACGCTGTTTCCGGAGATGTTTCCGGGGCCGCTCGGCGTGAGCCTGGCCGGCCGGGCGCTGGCTGGCGGGCTCTGGCAGCTCGAGGCGCGGGACATCCGGGCTTCGGCGACCGACCGCCACCGCAGCGTCGATGACACGCCGGCCGGCGGCGGGCCGGGCATGGTGCTGCGGGCGGATGTTTTGGCGGCGGCCATCGATGCCGCCGAAGGCGAGCCGGAGCGGCCGAAGCTCCTGATGAGCCCGCGTGGTCGGCCATTGACCCAGGCCCGCGTCCTGGAGCTCGCCAAAGGCCCCGGCCCCCTGATCGTTTGCGGGCGGTTCGAGGGGGTGGACCAGCGGGTGATCGACGGACGGGGCCTGGAGGAGGTCTCGATCGGCGATTACGTGCTTTCAGGCGGCGAAATCGCCGCTTTGGCGCTGATCGACGCCTGCGTCCGGCTGCTGCCCGGCGTGATGGGCAAGGAAGCCTCGGGAACCGAGGAAAGCTTTTCCGACGGTCTGCTCGAATACCCCCAATATACCCGCCCGCAGCTGTTCGAGGGGGCCCCGATCCCGGAGCTCCTCACCTCCGGCGACCACGCCAAGGTCGCCAGCTGGCGGCGCGCGCAATCCGAGGCCCTGACGGCGGCCCGGCGGCCCGATTTGTGGGCGCAGATCCCGGCCAAGCCCCCGAATCGGGCCGGCCGCCAAAAAACGCCAAAAAACAAGACAGACGGGTGACAAACGCTCCGGCTTGCCTTATAGGAGCGGCCAAATCCGCAATAGCTGGATCAACGAATTTCGCGCCGCCCCCGATCTGCGGCTGGGCGCGCCGATGGAGATTTACCCCATGAACCTGATCCAACAGCTCGAAAAAGAGCAGTTCGACAAGCTCTCCGCCACCAAGGAGATTCCGGAATTCGGTCCCGGCGACACCGTGATCGTCAACGTGAAGGTCGTCGAAGGCGACCGCACCCGCGTGCAGGCCTATGAAGGCGTCTGCATCGGCCGTTCTGGCGGTGGCCTCAACGAGAGCTTCACCGTTCGCAAGATTTCGTACGGCGAGGGTGTCGAGCGCGTATTCCCGGTGATGTCGCCGATGATCGACTCGATCAAGGTGGTGCGCCGCGGCAAGGTGCGTCGCGCCAAGCTCTATTATCTCCGCAGCCTTCGCGGCAAGTCCGCGCGTATCGTCGAGAAGACCGAGCACGCCAAGGCCGTCAACGAGTAAGCTCCGCTTACAGACGAGTTTCGGAAAGCGCGGGGCGAAACCCCGCGCTTTTTTGTTGCGTCAGCCGTGCGTGTCAAAGCCCTCGCGATTCCAAACCGGCCTGCTATATATTCCTAGAATGTTTCCAGATCTGACCAGCCTCTGCCCCGTCAAGCGCATCGTCATCGACGATCGCTCGCGGCTGCCCGGCCGGTTCTTCGGACGCTTTGCGACCTCGGCAACGTCAGAGCTTACGCGCGCAGCTTAAAGGCTGCGCTGACGATTTTGTTGCCCCGCGCGCCTGCCGCGCACATCCGCTGACACAACATTCTTCGGAGCTGACGCTCATGTCCAAGCCGACCACACTGTACGACAAGATCTGGAACGACCATCTGGTGCACGAAGCCGAGGACGGCACCTGCCTGCTCTATATCGACCGCCATCTGGTGCACGAGGTGACCTCGCCGCAGGCGTTCGAAGGCCTACGCGCCACCGGCCGCAAGGTCCACGCGCCGGAAAAGACGCTCGCCGTCGTCGACCACAACGTGCCGACCACCGACCGCACCAAACCGAATCCCGATCCTGAAAGCATCGAGCAGATCAAGGCGCTGGCGGACAACGCCAAGGAATTCGGCATCGAATATTACAACGAGTTCGACAAGCGCCAGGGTATCGTCCACGTCATCGGCCCCGAGCAGGGTTTTACCCTGCCCGGCACGACCATCGTCTGCGGTGACAGCCACACCTCGACGCATGGGGCATTCGGCGCGCTCGCGCACGGCATCGGTACATCAGAGGTCGAGCACGTGCTGGCGACGCAGACGCTGATCCAGAAGAAGGCGAAGAACATGCGCGTCACCGTCGATGGCAAATTGCCCGACGGCGTGACCGGCAAGGACATCATCCTCGCCATCATCGGCGAGATCGGCACCGCGGGCGGTACCGGCTACGTGCTGGAATACGCCGGCGACGCGATCCGTGCGCTCAGCATGGAAGGCCGCATGACGGTCTGCAACATGTCGATCGAAGGCGGCGCCCGCGCCGGTCTCGTTGCACCCGACCAGAAGGCTTACGACTTCCTGCGTGACCGTCCGAAGTCGCCGAAGGGCGCGGACTGGGATGCAGCGATGCGCTACTGGGAGCGCTTGCGCTCCGACGAGGGCGCGCATTTCGACCACGAGCTGCGGCTTGATGCCGCCAAGCTGCCGCCGATCGTGACCTGGGGCACCAGCCCTGAGGACGTGATCTCGGTGACCGGCATCGTGCCCGATCCCGACAAGATCGCGGACGAGGCCAAGCGTCTCTCCAAGCATCGCGCGCTGAAGTACATGGGCCTGACCGCGGGAACGAAGATCACCGACATCAAGCTCGACCGCGTCTTCATCGGCTCCTGCACCAACGGCCGTATCGAGGATTTGCGCGCCGCCGCGAAGATCGCGGAAGGCAAGCAGGTCTCTGGCAGCGTCAACGCCATGGTCGTGCCGGGTTCCGGCATCGTGAAGGAGCAGGCCGAGGCCGAGGGCCTCGACAAGATCTTCATCAAGGCCGGCTTCGAATGGCGCGAGCCCGGTTGCTCGATGTGCCTTGCCATGAACCCGGACAAGCTGGCGCCGGAAGAGCGCTGCGCCTCGACCTCGAACCGAAATTTCGAGGGCCGCCAGGGCTTCAAGGGCCGCACCCATCTGGTGTCGCCGGCGATGGCGGCGGCAGCCGCGATCGCGGGTCACTTCGTCGACGTGCGGGAATGGCGGTAAGCCACTCCCTGCAATTTGAGCTAACGCGGCAAACGGCCGTTAATCGCCGACGCCCACATTGTGTCCTCGCGAGCATTTCGCGAGGACACGCCTCATGGCCAACAAGCCTGAATATGTCGATCTGATCGGCGATGCCACGCGCCAGCACCGGCGGCGCGCAATGCCGCTGCGCGTCGCCGCCAAGCCTGAGGTCGAGGAGACCTCGAAGCTCAGCCGCTGGCCACCGGCGATGTTCCGGCAGTGGAAGATCGAGAACCTGATGCGGTGGAAGGCTTCGTCGTGGAAGCTGAGGGATTGGCTCTGAGTCAGGGATGAACAAAGGGCGCCGATGAGGCGCCCTTTTCACGTCGATGGTGCTTACCAATAACGGTAGGGATGGTGCCAGCGATGCCAGCGGCAGACGCGGCGCGGGCCGTAATAGGTCCAGATCACCCGGCAGCGGCGCGGATAGTGGTAATAGGGATAATAGCCGCCGTAATAGCGCCGGTGGAAATGGCGATAGCCGTAGTGCGGGCGATAATGACCCCAGTGACGGTGATAGCCGCCACCGTATCCGCCGTAGCGGACGCCGCCATAGCGATAGCCGCCGACATGACCGTGGAAAGCCGGCGCGGCGCGGAAGCCGCCGACATGACCGCCGTGAAATCCACCGCCGCGGAATCCGCCGATATGGCCTCCGCCACCATGGAAGCCGCCACCGCGGAAACCTCCGCCGTGAAAACCGCCACCACCATGCCCACCGCCGCCGTGACGAACCTGCGTGACGAGATCGTCGGCCGCAGCCTTCGTCGCGGGTGACGTCGCCGGATTGATCAAGGTCAGCGCTTCAGCGCGACGCGCGGGCCCGGCTGACAGCATCAGCGTCGCGGCCGCGGCAATCCCGAGCAAGCGCATCGGGCTTGCCTTGCGACCTAATATCCCAAGCATGGAATCCTCCCTGAATATCGACAGCAGAGTTGCGACGCGACGTCTGGCCGCGCCATCGCTGTTCAATGACGGTCGCTCCCGGGATTAAATTGAAGACAGCGATGTGAACGCCCCATGAATGAACGGCGCTGGCGACTGCGATGCGACGCAGCGCCGCAAGGAACGGAGTTTTGGAGATGACTGTCTACGCAATTGCGCAACTGAAGATGACGGACCGCGCCGCCTATGATCGCTATCAGGCGCGGTTCTTCGACGTATTCAAGAAGTACGATGGGCGTCTGCTCGCTGCCGATGAGCATCCGCGCGTGCTCGAAGGTGCATGGCCGCATGACAAGCCCGTCATGATGTCGTTCCCCGACGAGGCCGCTTTCCTCGCCTTCTCGAACTCACCTGAGTACGAAGACATCTCGCGCGACCGCAAAGCGGGCGCGCAGGCGACGGTGCTGCTGGTCAAGGGATTTGCGCCCCGGTTAGCGGATCACCAGAACGGCCCGTAGCCGAATACGAACGGTGCGGGCACGCCGTAGGGATAGGGACGGTAGGTGACCGGCCGCGCGTAATAGCGAGGATCATGGCGCACGGCAGGCCGCACGACGTCATGGGTTCGCGCGTGTCGTCGCACATCGAAAACCGCGATCCCCGCCGAGGCCTCCGGCGTCGCCACCCTTGGGGCCGCGGAAGCGCGAGGCAGGCCCGTGGCAAGTGCGACGGCAACGGCCAATGCAATCCATCTCGCCATGACGACCCTCACGAGGCCTCCGCGCTGCGCATTGGCGTGGACGCTGAACCTGGCGTCAGCCCCTGCGCCAGTAGCAGTGCATATGCGGCACGATCACCGTGCCGCTCGGCCGGAATTCCTGCACATAGGTGGCGTTGCACTCGCGGACCGCGTCGGGACCCGGATTGTAGCGCGGATAGACGCCATCGGGGCTGTAATAGGGCGTGACGCGCAGCCGCGGCGGAGGCCGCCTGCGCGGCGGCGGAGCGTCCTCGGGTGAGGTCGCCTGGGCCATCTGGACCTCGGCGCCGACGGTCTGAGCCTGAACGCCACCGCAAGACTGCGAAAACAACCCCATGCACAGTAGCGTCAGCGCTGTTTTCGCTCGCATTTTTCCGCCCACCTGAACCGTCCCATTCGAGGCCTAGGCTCCCCGTTTTGGCGGCGCCCGTCAACCTTGCCGCGCTTATAAAGCTGGATGCATCGCCGCGGAACCCGCGCTAAGACGGCTCCATGTGGACAGATTTGAAAGCGCCCTCGCTGGCCGAGATGGAAGCGACGGCCCATGACATCTTCGAGCGCCTGCCGGCGGAGTTTCGCAAGCTGTGCGAGGGCGTGATCATCCGCGTCGACGACTTCCCGACCGAGGAGGTCCTCGACGAGATGGACTGCGAGAGCGAGTTCGACCTGCTCGGCCTGTTCCAGGGGGTCGGCCTGCCGCAGCAGAGTTTTGGCGACGTGGCGCGGCTGCCCAACATGGTCTGGCTCTACCGCCGCCCGATTCTGGACTACTGGGCCGAGCACGACGAGAGCCTCGGCCATATCGTCCGCCACGTCCTGATCCACGAGATCGGCCACCATTTCGGCCTCTCGGACGACGATATGGCGGCGATTGAGGCGCGGCCGGAGTAGAGCGGCCAGGAAGGTGCGCTCCCTCGCCCGCTTGCGGGAGAGGGCTGGGGAGAGGGTGTCGCCGCAATGGGACAGTCCCCTCGTGGAGAACCCTCACCCGCGCCTCCGGCGCGACCTCTCCCGCAAGCGGGAGAGGTAAGGCAGCCCTGCCCAATTCGGCCTAGGATTCGGACGTCGATCGCGATAAATAACCGGTTCCCCTGAACCACCCCCGGGAAAGCGCAACCATGGATAAATTCACCACGCTGGAAGGCGTCGCGGCGCCGCTGAAGATCATCAATGTCGACACCGACATGATCATTCCGAAGCAGTACCTCAAGACCATCAAGCGCACCGGCCTTGGCAAGGGGCTCTTCTCCGAGCAGCGCTACAAGGACGACGGCAGCGAGAACCCGGATTTCGTCCTCAACCAGTCCGCCTATCGGAATGCGAAGGTGCTGGTTGCCGGCGACAATTTCGGCTGCGGCTCGAGCCGCGAGCACGCGCCCTGGGCGCTGCTCGACTTCGGCATCCGCTGCGTGATCTCGACCTCGTTCGGTGACATCTTCTACAACAATTGCTTCAAGAACGGCATTCTGCCGATCCGCGTCTCGCAGGAAGACCTCGACAAGCTGTTCGACGACGCCGAGCGCGGCGCCAACGCGACGCTGACGATCGACCTGCCGAACCAGGAGATTCGCGGTCCCGACGGCGGCAAGGTCAAGTTCGAGATCGATCCGTTCCGCAAGCACTGCCTGATCAACGGCCTCGACGACATCGGCCTCACGATGGAGAAGAAGTCCTCGATCGACACCTATGAGGACAAGCTCAAGCGCGAACGCGCCTGGGCCTGATCGCACGTTTTTCGTCCGAGCCCCGGTGCCACAAGCGCCGGGGCTTTTTCTTTGTTCGTGTTATCCCGTATAGCTGCACGCATGCTGCTCGAGATCGTCACCTTCTGGCACGGCCCGATGGATGCGCTGCGCCAGACCTGTCTGCGCTCGCAGCTCGCGGCCGGCCACAAGGTCACGGTCTACAGCTTCGACACCATTCCCGGCCTGCCGCCGGGCGTCGCGAATGCGGAAGCCGAGGCGATCCTGCCGCACGCGTTCTCGGAACGGCTGCGACCGCCGCAGCCGGACGGAAGCTGGCGCGACTGGACCACGCTGCAGTTCAGCGACTTCTTCCGCATGAAGCTGATGGCGAAGGGCCTCGGCCTCTGGCTCGACGCCGACGTGCTGCTGCTGAGACCCGTCGAGATCGATCCCGCAAAGCCCTATTTCGCCTGGGAGCGGCCGCGCCAGCTCGGCAATTCCGTGATCTATCTGCCGGCGCAGCACGGCATCGTCGCCGCCTTCGAGGAGTTGATGGAGCAGGAGGAGCTGACGCCGAACTGGCTGTCGCTGCGCCATCGCATCACCTTCATGATGCGCCGCCTGCGCGGCGGCTCGGACCGCCTCTCCGACATTCGCGTCGCGATCTTTGGGCCGGCGGCGCTCACTGCGCTCGCGCGCCGCACCGGCGAATTGCAAAACGCGCTACCAAAGCAGTCGTTCTACGCCGTGCATGCCGAGCCAAAGCTGTTCTTCGATCCCTCGAGCTATCTCGGCCTCGTCACCGACCCCGCCATCATCGGCCTGCACATCTCGCCCAAGGGCCGCGGCGGCGAGAAGCCGATTCCGGGGAGCCTGTACGCGTGGGCGACGGAGAGATTCGCGTAGCTCTGTTCTTCGCGCGGCGCCCTCGTGCCCCGGACGCAGCGCAGCGCCCTTCAGCGGTGCGCTGCTGAGCCGGGGCCCATGCCTCAAAGAACTGGATCCCGGCTCTGCGCAGCAGCGTTTCACGCTGCAGCGCGTCCGGGACACGAGGGCGATTTCCACTTCTCAATTTGATCCAGCGCAACGCGCTCCTGCATCATTGTGCCTAACCTTGCTCCAATTCCGCCGTTCGAATGGAGCTTCTCATGAGCACCGCAAGCAGGCCTTATCCCATCGTTCAGGATCTCATCGACTCCTTTGCGAGCTGGCTGAAGCACCGCCGCGAGATGAACGAGATGCGGCAGCTCGATCGCGCCGATTTCGACCGCATCGCGAGCGATCTCAGGATCGCGCCTGACGATCTGGAGGAACTGGTCCGCCACGGCAAGCACGCCGCCGACGAGCTGCCGAAAATGCTGGAGCAGCTCGGCATCAATGCCGAAGGGCTCGGCCGCGCGCAGCCGCTGCTGCTGCGCGACATGGAGCGGGTCTGCTCGCTCTGCAATCACAAGGGACAATGCGACCGCGACCTCGCCGACGGCACCGCCGCGGAGAATTTTCACGGTTATTGCGGAAATGCCTCGACACTGGAGTCGCTCGATCGCGCCGAGATCGTGCCGCGCTAACTCGCGCGGAAGATTCCACGCGCCGCGCACTCCTCGATCCCTGCCTTGGATGGGCATGGATGTCTGCTCTACCGCTGATAGCGGCGTATGGCAGAGCTCCCTCAGAGGTCCGCGTTGACACCAAGGGCAGACTCACGTGCTGCCGCAACCGTCACTGGTCGATCACTCGTGGGCACCTCGTCGAGCGGCGAGATCGTGAATAGTATGACGAATGCAGATTTTGCCTGCAGGCGGACGCCCGCAATTGTCCGTACTTGATCTCGACCAATGGCTCTGTTTGGATGATGGCCGTTCCGCAATTCGTATCTCGTATCTCGGATCATCATGGTGAATGAAATCGATGGATTCCGTCGTTCATTGAGTGCCAGATCACAAGAGAGCATCGTGACCGCCCACCGCGCCGGCATTGGGAATCGGCTGCTGGCGGCGTTACCGCCGGCGGATCTCGGTTTGCTCACGCCCTACTTCCAGAAGGTCTCGTTCGAACCCGATGCCGTCCTGGTGCGGTCGGGCGATGAGCTCGACCCGGTTTATTTTCCCCATAGCGGCGCAATCGCCTTCATGCTCGATATGCCGGACGGGCAAACGGTCGCAACCACCTTGATGGGACGGGAAGGCGCTTTGGCCTCGTTCTCCGTGCTCGGCCCATCGCTTTCATCCGTGACGGCGATTGCTCGCGTGGCCGGCACAGCATCACTGATTTCCGCCGCCAAGTTTCGGGCTGCCTTTGCGCAAAGCGCCGCCATCAGGAACGTCGTGCAGGTCCACGCCCGCGCGGTGTTGTTGCAGCTCCAGCACGTAGCCGCTTGCAACGCGCTGCACCGGGTGGATGGCCGCATGGCGCGGTGGCTCCTGCAGCTTCACGACCGCGTTCCTGATGACCTTCTTCCGGTGACTCAGGAGGCGCTTGCGCAATTGCTTGGGGTGCGGCGAACGACCGTAACTCTGACGATGAGCAAGCTGCGCGAGGCCGGCGCCGTCCCGTCGGACCGGCGTGGGTTTGTAGAGATCAATCGGGCGCGGCTCGAAAAGGTCGCATGCGATTGTTATGCGCTCATGCAGCGCAAGATCGATCGGATGTACTGCGAGGAATTGGCCGCACCGTCCCCTGCTCCTGGCGAACAGAAGATTGCCGTTTGTAGCGGAAAAGCGGATATCGCTATTTCGAGTTGACGCCTCAGCCCTTCCCCATCGCCGCGATCGCATCCGCGATCTCGATCGTGCGCCTCGCCATGTCGGCGTGCAGGCGTTCCACCATTGCGCCATCCAGACGGATCGCGCCGCGCGAGACGTTCTCCGGCAATTCGAACGCCGCGATGATCTTTCGCGCGCGCGCGACGTCCTCTTCCGGCGGGGTGAAGATCGCGTTGCAGGCGTCGATCTGCGAGGGATGGATCAACGTCTTGCCGTCAAAGCCGAGGTCGCGCGCTTGCGCGCATTCGGTGGCGAAGCCGTCGGAATTGGCGATGTCGCTGTAGGGGCCGTCGAGAATCTCGAGGCCGTGGGCGCGCGTCGCCAGGATGCAGTGCGTGATCATCGGGATCATCGCGGCGCGGCCGGGCAGCATCTTGATCCGCGTCTCACGCGAGATGTCGTTCGGACCGAACACGAAGCCCGACAGGCGGCTCGATGGATCGCGCCCGGCGGCAGCGAGTTCCTCTGCATGCAGCACGGCGCGCGCGGTCTCGATCATGGCCCAGACTTTCACGGTCGGCGCGGCGCCGAGATCGGCGAGGTGGCGGCCGATGGTCTGGAGATCCTCGATGCTTGAAACTTTCGGAACCAGGATGCCATCCGGCGAGGCCTTGGCCGCCATCGCGACGTCATCCGCCCACCATTGCGTGTCGAGGCCATTGGTCCGGATCAGGATCTCGCGCTTGCCAAACCCCTTGGCCGCCATCGCGGCGGTGATGCCCTCGCGCGCCGCGGCCTTGGCATCGGGCGCAACCGAATCTTCCAGATCGAGGATCAGGCCGTCGGCGGGCAGATTGCGCGCCTTCTCCAGCGCGCGGGGGTTGGAGCCGGGCATGAACAGATGGCTGCGGCGCGGGCGGGTCATGCGAGCGTTCCTTCCGGTTTCCTCGTCTGTATTCTGGAGCATGATCCCGGAAAAGTGTGCGGCGGTTTTCCGCAAGGATCATGCTCAAACAACAAACCAAGCCGATAGCACTTGGCCTGCCTATTCGAAAGGCTTGTTCGCCCCTGCGGTCTATGATTAGGCATAGGCCATGACATTCCCAGAGCATTTGCTGGAAGGCTACAAGGCCTTCGCCACCCAGCGGCTGCCGACCGAGCAGACCCGCTACCGCGAGCTGTCGGTGAAGGGGCAGTTCCCGGAAGTCATGGTGATCGGCTGTTGCGACAGCCGCGTCTCGCCGGAGGTGATCTTCGACGTCGGCCCGGGCGAATTGTTCGTGGTCCGCAACATCGCCAATCTGGTGCCGGTGTATCAGCCCGACGGCAATGCGCATGGCGTCTCGGCGGCGCTGGAATATGCGGTGACGGTGCTGAAGGTGAAGCACATCGTGGTGCTCGGCCACGCGCAATGCGGCGGCATCCGCGCCTTCGTCGACAAGATCGAGCCGCTCACCCCCGGCGACTTCATCGGCAAATGGATGCAGATGTTCATCAAGCCCGGCGAAGTGGTCGAGCAGCGCGACCACGAGAGCATGGCGCAATTCGTCGAGCGGATCGAGAAGGCCGCGGTGTTCCGCAGCCTGGAAAACCTGATGACCTTCCCATTCGTCCGCAAGGCCGTGGACGCTGGCCTGATGCAGACCCACGGCGCCTATTTCGGCGTCGCCGAGGGATCGCTGTTCGTGCTGGACAAGGCGAGCAAGGAATTCAAGAACGCGCGAAGCATGGCGTAAGCCTGCTTCGGCGCGGTTTGACTTCGTAGGGTGGGCAAAGCGAAGCGTGCCCACCACCTGTTTCAATCGAGAAAGATGGTGGGCACGGCGCTGCGCGCCTTTACCCACCCTACGAGACCGGTGGCAGCGTCTTACGCCGCCTTCTTCTTCGCGCTGATCAGCTTGCGGTTGATCAGCACTTCCGCGATCTGGATCGCATTCAGGGCTGCGCCCTTGCGCAGATTGTCGGACACGCACCAGAGAACGAGACCGTTCTCGACCGTGGCGTCCTCGCGGATACGGCTGATATAGGTCGCGTCCTCGCCGGCCGCTTCATAGGGCGTGGCGTAGCCGCCGGGCTCCTGCTTGTCGATGACGAGGCAGCCGGGCGACTTGCGCAGGATGTCGCGGGCTTCGTCCGCGGTGATCGGATTCTCGAACTCGATGTTGACGGCTTCGGAGTGGCCGACGAAGACAGGCACGCGCACGCATGTCGCGGTGAGCTTGATCTTGGGATCAAGAATCTTCTTGGTCTCCGCCATCATCTTCCACTCTTCCTTGGTGTAGCCGTCCTCCATGAAGACGTCGATGTGGGGGATGACGTTGAAGGCGATGCGCGCGGGAAACTTCTTATTGACGATCTCGCTGTTGGTGTAGACGGCCTTGGTCTGCGAGAACAACTCGTCCATCGCGTCCTTGCCGGCGCCCGACACCGACTGATAGGTCGAGACCACGACGCGCTTGATGGTCGCCTTGTCGTGCAGCGGCTTGAGCGCCACCACGAGCTGCGCGGTCGAGCAGTTCGGGTTGGCGATGATGTTCCTCTTCGCAAAGTCCTTGGCGGCGTCGGCGTTCACCTCCGGCACGATCAGCGGCACGTCCGGATCCATGCGCCAGGCCGAGGAATTGTCGATCACGACGGCGCCGGCGGCGCCGATCTTCGGCGACCATTCCTTCGACACCTCGCCGCCGGCCGACATCAGGCAGATGTCGACGTCGGAGAAGTCGTAATGCTCGAGCGCCTTGCACTTCAGGGTGCGGTCGCCGTAGGAGACCTCGACGCCGACGCTGCGGCGCGACGCCAGGGCCACGACCTCGTCCGCGGGGAATTTGCGCTCATCGAGGATGTTGAGCATTTCCCGTCCGACATTGCCGGTCGCGCCGACGACTGCGACTTTGTAACCCATCGTTCACTCTCCGATGAAAAAGCCCGTTCCTGAAGCTGACGCTTAAACAGGAAGAGCAGCGCTTCTATGCGAGAACCGGCCTCAAGACAACGTTGGACCATGCCTGAAGGCCGTGGATGCAGTCGCCTGAGGCCAGCACGGCCGTTAGCCCCACCCAGATCCATCTGGCGCTTGCAGCCTTCGCCGACGAGGTCGTCGGCACGCTGGCGCGCCTGTTTGCCTATGTGGGGGCGCTCGCCCTGTTTGCCATCCTCGCCCTTGCGGCGCTTGGTCAGCTCCCTGCCCTGCCCGACGATGAGGTCGCTGCACGGCCGGGCTGGAGCGAGGCCTCCCGCTCGCACCCGGCCTTTGCCCTCGGCAAGCCGGATTCGTCCGACAAAACAGCTTCTTACGTCATTCTTCGACATCCCGAAGGCGGCCGCAGGGACGTGATGCGCTGGTCCGGCGAGGCCGCCAAGCCGCTGGCCGAGCTCGAGATTTACCGGGAAGGCGGCGAATTCGACGTGGCTCGTCCGGCCACCGCGGATCTGGCCATCCAGATGGGACTCGGTGCGGCCACGACGCTCGAGCAGGCCGGCCTGATCGACACGAAATTCGGCCCCGTCGCCCTGTTCCGGCCGACCGGCACGACTGAGGGCGCCCGGGGGTGCCTGGGCTACCTCAAGCGCAGCGAGGAGCCCGCGCTCCAGATCTCCGGCTTCTCCTGCCAGGGCGACACAATGCCCGCCCGGCGCGCGGCGGTCGCCTGCACGCTGAACCGGCTGACGCTGCTGACCTCGGGCAACGAGCCGAAGCTGGCGGAATTGTTCGCCCGTGCGGAGCTGAAGCGCAGGGGTTGCGAATCTCAGGGCTCGGCGGACTGGCTGCTGGGCGCCGCGAACGCGCAATTGCGCGGAGCGCTTTGACCGCATCAAGCTCAAGTGGCTGGTATTGATGCAACTTTTGCCGGCGCGCGCGATTATTCCGAGCTGGTGTGACCCAATAGACCTAGTTGCGGCCGCCCCCGCCGGGCTAGTATGGGATGACATCGACTGGCGGCTTGCCGCCTGAAGGGGACGTGATGAGCTCGAAATTCTCCAAACTGGCGACCTGGCTTGCGGCGGGCGCCGTGATCGCCGTGTCGCTCGCGACGCCGGCCTCGGCCGACACCAAGACCAAGCGCTATGACGAGCGCGGCCGCCACTATTATGGTCCGGCCGGCCCCAACGCGGTCTATCAGCAGGGTCGCACCCGTATCTATGTGAGCAAGCGCTCCTGGCTCGACGGCGGCACCGAGGTCAATCCGGGCGACCGCAAGTTCACCGACTACGCCTATCCGCCGGCCGTCGGCTATCCGTCCTTCGCCCGCGAAAACCTCAACCGTCCGATCGATCGCCAGCCGCTGGCCACGCCGGCCGATGTCGGCGGCTATCCGCAGAATTTCCCGCTGTACTGAGGCGAACGTATCTGACGAATCAAAAGGCCGGGCTCACGCCCGGCCTTTTTGTTTTGACGAGATCCCGTAGGGTGGGCAAAGGCGCCCTTGCGCCGTGCCCACGATCTCTCTCGATCCGTAAAGATGCGTGGGCACGCTTCGCTTTGCCCACCCTACGATTTCTGTTGTGTGCGCAAGATGCGTCCGCCTTACGCATTCGCTGCGGGATCGTAGCGCCGGCAAAACTCCTCGATCGCCTCGGAGCGGAAATCACCGAGGCGCTCGAAGATGAGCTCGTCCGGCCAATCCCACCAGGCGATCCGGCGCAGGCTCGCCGCAACAGCATCGTCGAAGCGCTTGCGGATGGCGCGCGCGGGAACACCGCCGACGATCGTGTAGGGTGGCACGTCGCGGCTGACGACGGCGCCTGCGGCGATCACCGCGCCGTCGCCGACCGTGACGCCCGGCAGCAGGATCGCGGCATGGCCGATCCAGACATCATTGCCGACGATGACACGGTCGCCGCGACGATCCGCGAAGAAGTCGCGGTCACGCGTCGCACTCGCCTCGTAATATTCCGGGACATAGGTGAAGCGATGCTGCGACGGACGGCCCATCGGATGATTGGGCGCACCGATCCGCACCGAATTGGCGATGGCCGTGAATTTTCCGATCACCGCGTCGGCGACATCGCAGTTCTCGCCGAGATAGGAATAGTCGCCGAGCGAGGCATATTCGATGCGCGTATGGCTGAGTATCTCGCAGCGGCGCCCGATCTGCGCCTCGCGCTGGCGCACCGTCTCATGGATGATGGTTTCCGCGATCTTGGGGCGGGGCGTATCCATGAGGGCTCCTGAGATTCCGGGCAGTGCCGCAGGGTGGGCAAAGGCGCGCTTGCGCCGTGCCCACCCTCTCTCTCTGATCACAACCGAATGGTGGGCACGCTTCCGTCTTCGCTCTTCGAGCTACGCCGGACAAGTCGCTTTGCCCACCCTACGAGAGCTGTGTTCGCCGCTTACGCGTGCAGCTTCTGCAATTCCTTCAGAATCGCTTCGCCCATCTGCGTGGTCGAGGCGGCCTTGGTGCCTTCCGACTTGATGTCGGCGGTGCGAAGACCGCTGGCCAGCACCGCGGCGATCGCGGCGTCGACCTTGTCGGCGAGATCGCCCATGTCGAAGGAATAGCGCAGCGCCATGCCGAAGGACGAGATCATCGCGATCGGATTGGCGAGACCCTGGCCGGCGATATCAGGCGCCGAGCCGTGCACCGGCTCGTACAGCGCCTTGCGCTTCTTGCTCTTGACGTCGACTTCGCCGAGCGAGGCCGAGGGCAGCATGCCGAGCGATCCCGTCAGCATCGCCGCGATGTCGGAGAGCATGTCGCCGAACAGATTGTCGGTGACGATGACGTCGAACTGCTTCGGCCATTTCACCAGCATCATGCCGCCGGAATCGGCGAGCTGGTGCTCGAGCGTCACGTCGGCATATTCGCGCTTGTGAACCTGCGTGACGACCTCGTTCCAGAGCACGCCCGACTTCATGACGTTGCGCTTCTCCATCGAGGTCACCTTGTTCTTGCGCTTCTTGGCAAGCTCGAAGGCGACGCGGGCGATGCGCTCGATCTCGTAGGTGTCGTAGACCTGGGTATCGATGGCGCGCTTCTGGCCATTGCCGAGATCGGTGATGGTCTTGGGCTCGCCGAAATAGACGCCGCCGGTGAGCTCGCGCACGATGACGATGTCGAGGCCCTCGACCGCCTCGCGCTTCAGGCTCGAGGCATCCGCCAGCGCCGGATAGCACACGGCGGGACGGAGGTTGGCGAACAGGCCGAGATCCTTGCGCAGGCGCAGCAGGCCGGCTTCGGGGCGCACTTCGTAAGGAACGGCATCCCATTTCGGACCGCCGACGGCGCCGAAGATGATCGCGTCGGCGTCCTTGGCCTTGGCCATGTCGCCTTCGGAGATCGACACCTTGTGCGCGTCATAGGCGGAGCCGCCGACGAGGCCGGTGTCGGTCTCGAATTTGGCGATCCCGGCCGAATTGAGCCAGTCGATCAGCCGCTTCACCTCGCCCATCACCTCGGGGCCGATACCGTCGCCGGGGAGCAGCAGCAATTTGTGGGTCGCCATGGTCGTTTCCTCTGAGATCGAATTCGGCCGGAGTGCTAGAGCGGCGTTGCGCGCTTGGCAAGACACCATTGCCGCGCTGCGGCTGTGCAAGGCCGGCGGGGCCTGCCACACTGCGGCTGCCGGAGTATCCCTTGCACGCGCCTGATCGCCCCCCGCCCGACGCCCATCCCGCGCGGCTGATCCTGACCCTGTCGCTGGCCGCGACGGTCGGGCTCGGCATCGGTCGCTTTGCCTATGCGCTGGTGCTGCCCGACATGCGGGAGGACCTCGGCTGGTCCTACTCGGCGGCCGGTTTCATGAACACCATCAACGCCGTCGGCTACCTCGTGGGCGCGCTGGTGGCGTCCCGGCTGATCCAGCGGATCGGCTGGGCGGCGGCGATCCGCGGCGGAACCCTGGCCTGCGTCGCCGCACTCGCGACCTGCGCGCTGACCGGGAATTTCGTCGCGCTGAGCCTGGCGCGCCTCGTGCTGGGCTTCGGTGCCGCGGCCGGCTTCGTCGCCGGCGGCGCGCTGGCCGCGACGATCGCGCAATCGCGGCCGGAGCGGGCCAATTTCCTGCTGAGCCTGTTCTATGCCGGGCCCGGCATCGGCATTCTCGCCTCGGGGCTGATCGCCCCGTTCACACTGCAATATTTCGGGCCGGGCTCGTGGTGGATGGTGTGGTGGGCGCTGACGCTGCTGTCCGTCGCCATGACCGTGCCGCTGTTCCTGATCCGCATCGAAAGCGGCGCGCGGTTCTCGGACGGCGGCCACGGCGCCTTCGCGATCCGGCCCGTGCTGATCTATCTCGCCGGCTACTTCCTGTTCGGCGCCGGCTACATCGCCTACATGACTTTCATGATCGCCTATGTGCGCGACGGCGGCGGCGGGGCCGCGGCGCAGGCGGCGTTCTGGAGCCTGATCGGCCTTAGCGCCTTTGCGACACCCTGGGCCTGGCGCGGTGTGCTGGCGCTCGACCGCGGCGGCCTTGCCACCGCCATCATCCTCGGCACCAACGCGTTAGGGGCGGCCCTGCCGATGCTGGGGCATTCGCCGGCATGGCTCGCGGTCTCCGCGCTGGTGTTCGGCGTCGCCTTCTTCGCCGTGGTCGGCTCGACCACCGCCTTCGTGCGCTTCAACTATCCGCCGCAGGCGTGGCCGACCGCGATCGCGGCGATGACGATCTCGTTCGGCGTCGGCCAGACGCTGGGACCGATCGTGGTCGGCGCCATCACGGATGCGCTGGGGAGCCTGAGTTACGCGCTAAACGTCTCGGCGGCGCTGCTGGCGCTCGGGGCGGTGGCGGCGTTGTGCCAGCGGAAGGTGGGACCAGCCAAACAATCGGTGCCGTAGGGTGGGCAAAGGCGCGCAGCGCCGTGCCCACGTTTCTTCATGATGGATGGAATGGTGGGCACGCTTCGCTTTGCCCACCCTACGGCAGCGTGCCGGACGTCAGCTCCCGCTGAACGAATTGTACCCCTGGTCTTCCCAATAGCCGCCCTTGTAGTCGTTGGTGACTTCCATCGACACCACGTATTTCGGATTCTTGAAGCCGAGTTTTGTGGGTACGCGGATCTTCATCGGGAAGCCGTAGGCGCGTGGCAGAATTTCATTCGCGTATTTGAACGTCATCTGCGTCTGCGGATGCAGCGCGCTGCGCATGTCGAGCGGCGAGTTGTAGCCGTCCTTGTCGGCGCACTGGAACCAGACATACTTGGCACGCGTATCGGCGCCGACCAGCTTGAGGAAATCGCGCAGCGGCGTGCCGGTCCAGCTACCGATCGCGCTCCAGCCCTCGACGCAGATGTGCCGGGTGATCTGGGTGACCTGCGGCAGCTTGTAGAGCTCGGGAAGCGTCCACGACTTCTTGTTGTCGACGAGGCCGCGGACCTCGAGCTTCCAGTCGTTGCCGTCGACATCAGGCGCATCGTCGAGATCGTAATAGGCGTTGAACGGAAACGGCTTCGTGATCGCGCTCTCGGGAAAGGTCGGCGCCAGCGCATCGGGATTGAAGATGAAATCCTGCACCGCGTCATTGAATTTCGAGACCGTCTTCAGCATCTCCTCGGCCGAGGACGAGTCGATCACATCGCAGCCGGTGAGCAGTGTCAGCGCGCCCAGGCTGGCGCCGCCCGCGATGAAGCGGCGGCGGGTGACATCGGGCATCGTCTTGATGGAGTCCTTGATCAGCAGCCGCTTGTCGACGCCGGGGATCAGGAATGAACGCTTGGCCATGGTCCCTTCTCCTCTCAACGACCGATGATCATCGCGCGCAGGCTCTTCGGCACCAGCAGCGCGAGCAGGACATGAATGACGAGGAACGCGCAGATCGCGGCCATGCAGAAGAAGTGCACGTAGCGCGCGGTCGGATAATCGCCGAACAGCGTGACGAGCCAATGCAGTTGCACCGGCTTCCACATCCCCAGGCCCGACAGCACGATCAGCACGCCAACCAATATGATGCCGGCATAGAGCACGCGCTGCACGTAATTGTAGACGGTGAGATCGTCATGGCCGAGCTTGAAGGTCAGGGCCGCCCTGACGTCGTGCAGCACACCCGACGGCGTGATCGGCAGCAGCTTCTTGCGGAAGCGCCCGGTGGCGAAACCGGTGACGAGGTAGGCGAGGCCGTTGATCATGAGCAGCCACATCGCCGCAAAATGCCAGAGCAGGCCGCCGCCGAGCCATCCGCCCAGCGTGTAGTCGCGCGGAAAACTGAAGCCGAACAGCGGCGAGGCGTTGTAGATCTGCCAGCCCGACAAGATCATCAGGATCATGGCGAGGGCGTTGATCCAGTGCATGACGCGGACCCAGGCCGGCTGGATCACTTTGGCGGGGGTGGCGCTGACCTGCTCGTCGGTGACTGTGAGGCTCGACATGATGGTTCCGTCCTGAACGTCGTCTGACAGCAATTATACGCCGATGCTTCGGCTTTCGTTACGCCCTCTCCGACATCGAATCGATACCGCCGGGCTATCATGGTCACAAAAAAGCGAGCCGGGGCACCCCCGGCTCGCCGTCTCAAGCCATCCTGTTCGGGGATGAAACAGGACCGCGTGGTGTTAGGTCGCCGGCATCAGCACGGTGTCGACCACATGGATCACGCCGTTCGACTGGTTGACGTTGGAGATCGTCACCATCGAGGTGCCGCCCTTGGCGTCGACGATCCAGACCTTGCCATCCATCTTCTTCACCGTCAGCTCCTCGCCTTCGGCGGTCTTCATCTTCTTGCCGTCGGTGAGGTCGGAGGCCTCGAGCTTGCCGGGCACGACATGGTAGGTGAGGATCTTGGTCAAGGTCGCCTTGTTCTCGGGCTTGACCAGGTTATCGACGGTGCCCGCCGGCAGCTTGCCGAAGGCGGCGTTGGTCGGCGCGAACACCGTGAACGGGCCCTTGCTTTCCAGCGTCGGCACCAGGCCGGCCGCCTTCACCGCCGCCACCAGCGTGGTGTGGTCCTTCGAGTTGACGGCGTTCTGGACGATGTTCTTGGACGGGAACATCGCGGCGCCGCCGACCATGACGGTCTTCTCCTCGGCACGAACGGGCGCGACGACGGTCGCGGAGATGGCGAGGGCGCTGAAAGCGGCGGCAGCGAGATAGGCAATACGCTTCGACATGGAAAGTCTCCCGATTGGATTGTGACCGGCAATGGCCGGCGTTGAGTTGGGGCAACAACGGCGCCTGCGACAGTTGGGGTGATGCAGCAGTGCCGTCGTTGGCCGAACTACGGGAGGGTTTGCGCTGCGGTTTCGGATTAAAATTCTTTGTGATGCGTGAAACTATGCGGCGGCGAGTTCGTGTGGGCACGCTTCCGCCGTCGCTCTGCGAGCTATGGCGGACAAGTCGCTTTACCCACCCTGCGGCAGTGTGCGCGTTGCGGCAGTGGTGCGCGCCTCAATCCCTGTTGTGCGGCGTCTGGATAAATCCGCGGTTATGCGTCGGGCTGATCAGGAGCTCGTTGATGCAGACGCGCGGCGGCATCGATGCGATGAACGCGATGGTGCGGCCGAGATCTTCGGATTGCAGCATCTTCGCCTGCTCCTCTTCGCTCGGCACCACCGGGCGCAGCTTCAGGATCGGCGTCGCCACCTCGCCCGGCATCAGGCAGCAGGCGCGCAGGCCGTTGACGCATTCGTCCATGTTGAAGGAATGGGTCAGCGCCAGCACCGCATGCTTGGTGGTGGTGTAGGCCGGGCCCGGCATCTTCGAGACGTGGCGGCCGGCCCAGGACGAGACGTTGATGATCGAGCCGTCCTGCTGCTTGCGCATCGTCGGCAACACCGCGCGCATGCAATAGAGCACGCCGTTGAGATTGACCTGGACCAGCTTGTCCCAGCCGTCCAGTTCCATGTCCTTCCAGCTCCGCTTGGGGACATTGATGCCGGCATTGTTCACAAGCAGGTTGATCCGGCCATGCCTGGCGACGATCTGATCCGCCGCCTTCTGGGCTTCAGCCGCGTTGGACACGTCCAGCGCGATGGCCTCGGCCGTCCCGCCGGCCTTGGCGATCCTGGCCACCACGGTCTCCAGGGCGTCCTTGCGCCGGCCCGAGACCACGACGATCCAGCCGTCGGCCGCGAGCGCCGCGGCGCCGGCCTCCCCGATCCCACTGCCGCCGCCCGTCACCCAGGCCACGCGTTTCCCGTTTTTTGTCATGCAAACTGTCTCCGTTGCTTCATCGGGGCGGTTTTTGCTAATCCAGCCCTCGGTTTTGACCGGCCTTCGCCGGCGAGGAATGTTGCATGAACCAAGCTGCCAACGCCAATTTGTTTTCCCGCCTGTTCGACGGCCTGGACGATCCCAAACGCCTCGCGATCGAGACGCAGGACGGCGCCCATATCAGCTATGGCGATCTGATCGCGCGGGCCGGGCAGATGGCCAACGTGCTGGTCGCGCGCGGCGTGAAGCCCGGCGACCGCGTCGCGGTGCAGGTGGAAAAGTCGGTCGCCAACATCGTGCTGTATCTCGGCACGGTGCGGGCCGGCGCGGTCTATCTGCCGCTCAACACCGCCTATACGCTGAACGAGCTCGATTACTTCATCGGCGATGCCGAGCCGTCGCTGGTGGTCTGCGATCCCGCCAAGGCGGAAGGGCTCGCCCCGATTGCCGCCAAGGTGAAGGCCAAGGTCGAGACGCTCGGGCCGGACGGTAGAGGCTCGCTGACGGACGCCGCTGACAAGGCCAGCCACGAATTCACGACCGTCTCGCGGGCGAATGACGACCTCGCCGCGATCCTCTACACCTCCGGCACCACCGGCCGCTCCAAGGGCGCGATGCTGACGCATGACAATCTCGCGTCGAACTCGCTCTCGCTGGTCGGCTACTGGCGCTTCACCGACAAGGACGTGCTGATCCACGCGCTGCCGATCTACCACACCCACGGCCTGTTCGTGGCGACCAACGTGACGCTGTTTTCGCGGGCGTCGATGATCTTCCTGCCGAAGCTCGATCCGGAGTTGATCATCAAGCTGATGGCGCGCGCGACCGTGCTGATGGGCGTGCCGACGTTCTACACACGGCTTCTGCAAAATGCTGCGCTGTCGCGCGAGACAACGAAGCATATGCGGTTGTTCATCTCGGGCTCGGCGCCGCTGCTGGCCGAAACCCATCGCGAATGGTCGGCGCGCACAGGCCATGCGGTGCTCGAACGCTACGGCATGACCGAGACCAACATGAACACGTCGAATCCTTACGACGGCGAGCGTGTGCCCGGCGCGGTCGGCTTCCCCCTTCCCGGCGTCACCGTGCGCGTGACCGAGCCCGACACGGGCAAGGAGCTGCCGCGCGAAGAAATCGGCATGATCGAGGTGAAGGGGCCGAACGTCTTCAAGGGCTACTGGCGCATGCCGGAGAAGACCAAGTCCGAATTCCGGCCCGACGGCTTCTTCATCACCGGCGACCTCGGCAAGATCGACGACAAGGGCTACGTCCACATCCTCGGCCGCGGCAAGGATCTCGTGATCTCCGGCGGCTTCAACGTCTACCCCAAGGAGATCGAGAGCGAGATCGACGCCATGCCTGGCGTGATCGAGTCTGCGGTGATCGGCGTGCCGCATGCCGATTTCGGCGAAGGCGTCACGGCGGTGCTGGTCTGCAACAAGGGTGCCGATATCACTGAATCTGCGGTGCTGAAGGCGCTCGACGGGCGGCTGGCCAAATTCAAGATGCCCAAGCGCGTCTTCGTCGTGGACGAGCTGCCGCGCAACACCATGGGCAAGGTGCAGAAGAACATTTTGCGCGACACGTACAAGGATATTTACGCGAAGAAGTGAGGTGGACCCGTCGAGGGGCCACCACAAGACGCGCTGTCATGCCCCGCGAAGGCGGGGCATCCAGTATTCCAGAGACGGCCATGATAGAACCGAAAGGCTGCGGCGTACTGGATTCCCCGCCTTCGCGGGGAATGACACCGAGAGTGTAGGACGCGCTTTCCCCAAACCTGTCACAGCCCGCCCACGAGACTCATCACAAACCGGCTGCCCACGATAAACAGATAGCAGCCGAACGCGACCTCCAGCGTCCGTTTCGACATCGCATGCGCGGCCCTCACGCCGAGCGGTGCGGTGACGAGGCTCATCGGCATCACCAGCACGGCACCGATCAGCGAGACGTAACCCAGCGCGAACGGGATTTGCAGGGCCGCAACGCCGGGATAGTTCGTGGCCGCCGGCCAGCCCGCATAGATGTAGCCGAGCGCGCCGGGGATCGAGATCAGCACAGCAAGCGCCGACGACGTCGCCACCGCCTGATGGATCGGCCGTCCGTAGAAGGTCATCAGCAGGTTCGAGAACAGGCCGCCGCCGATGCCCATCAGCGTCGACAGGATGCCGACGCAGAAGCCGTAGACGCGCATGAGCGGGCCCTTTGGCAAATCGTCGCCGAGCTTCCAGGTCTCGCGCGCGAAGATCAGGCGCAACGCCGCAGACCACGCGACCGCAACGAAGACGATCTTGAACAGCCGCTCCGGCGCGTAGCGCGCGACGACGCTGCCTGCAACGACACCAATCACGATCGGCAGCCACCACACCCGCAGAATCGCCATGTCGACGGCGCCGCGCTTGTAATGCGCCTGGAACGAGCGGATCGACGTCGGGATGATCACAGCGAGCGAGGTGCCGATGCAGAGCGGCATGCGCACCTCGAGCGGCACGCCGGCGATGCGGAAGCACTCGTAGAACACCGGCACCAGAATCGCACCGCCGCCGATGCCGAACACGCCGGCCAGAAATCCCGAGAGCGCGCCGGTTGCGATCAGCAGCAGCGCGAGCTCGATGATCTCCTTGATATCGAGACCTGCAATCACCCCTGACCTGCCCCGGCAAATGGCCGCAACTTCTCCAAGAACTGCTTGGAGATGGCTACGCGCCAAGCTGTAGGCGATCTGATTTGTCCGGTCGACACGCGGCGCCGCGGGTCTGGGGTGGGATGCAGGCTGCGCATATCCACCCGCCGGACGAAAAATCGGTGCGCCGCGCGGAAATGGGAGATGTCAGCTCGGCCGTCCAGGCGGCTCCGGGTCTCATGAACTGACTGGTTCGAACTGTGAGCTGCTAGCCGCGGGTTAGAGCCGTTCCAATAGCGATTTCAATGCGCCTCGCCGGTCGGGACAAAGAGTGAATTTGTATTCTTTTCTTAGACGGTGCACCACTGCTCTGGTATACCAAGCCCCTGATTGGCCTTGTTTCATCAACGCTGTAGGGCTGAACCCCCGTTCGATTTATGGCGAATTGGTGATTGCGCACGCGAAATCGACTCCGTAAATAGAGCCGACCTTTCGCGATCCCCGCGCGCCCCATGCTGGGCCGCAATACAACATCAAAGCCCATGACCGCACGGATCGAACGACCGCTTTCACCCCACATGCAAGTTTACCGCTGGACGCTGACGATGGCCCTGTCCATCGTCCATCGCGCCACCGGTATCGCCCTCTATTTCGGAACCCTGCTGCTGGCCTGGTGGCTGATCGCGGCGGCCTCCGGCCCTGCCGCCTATGGCCATGTCCAGGCCTTTACCGGCAGCATCATCGGCCGGCTGATCGTGTTCGGCTACACCTGGGCCCTGATGCACCATATGCTGAGCGGCATCCGGCACTTCGTGTGGGACCTCGGCTACGGCTTCAAGGCCAACGAGCGCGAGGCCCTGACCTGGGGCGCGCTGATCGGCGGCATCGTGCTGACGGTGCTGATCTGGATCATCGCCTACGCGATCGGAGGTGGACGATGAGCACAGCCGATACGCCCAAGCGCAGCATGCGCACCCCGCTCGGCCGCGTCCGCAATCTCGGCGCGGCGCATTCGGGCACGTCCGACTTCTGGCGCCAGCGCATCACCGGTGTCGCCATGACGCTGCTGATGATTCCCGCGCTGGTGATCGTCATGATGCTGCTCGGCCGCAACCAGGTTGGCGCAGCGCAGATCCTCAGCTCGCTGCCGGTCGCGGTGATCCTGCTGCTCTTCATCGCCGCCAGCGTCTGGCACATGAAGATCGGCATGCAGGTGGTGATCGAGGACTACGTCCATAACGAGAAGCTGAAGCTCATCTCGATCATGCTCAACAATTTCTTTTCGATCGCCGTGGCGCTTGCCTCGACCTACGCGATTCTGAAGCTTTCATCCGGAGTGTAAGCCATGGCCACAGAGACGAATGGCAAGGGCAACGGCGCTCCCGCCACCAACGGCAAAGCCTATCCGATCGAAGACCACACCTATGACGTCGTCGTGGTCGGTGCCGGCGGCGCCGGTTTGCGCGCCGTGGTCGGCTGCAGCGAGGCGAGACTCCGCACCGCCTGCATCACCAAGGTGTTTCCGACCCGCTCGCACACGGTGGCGGCGCAGGGCGGCATTTCGGCCTCCCTCGGCAACATGCACAAGGACGACTGGCGCTGGCACATGTACGACACCGTGAAGGGGTCGGACTGGCTCGGCGACCAGGACGCGATCGAATACATGGTGCGCAACGCGCCCGAGGCGGTCTACGAGCTCGAGCACTGGGGCGTGCCGTTCTCGCGCACCGAGGACGGCAAGATCTACCAGCGCCCGTTCGGCGGCATGACCATGGACTACGGCAAGGGCCAGGCGCAGCGCACCTGCGCCGCCGCCGACCGTACCGGCCACGCCATGCTGCACACGATGTACGGCCAGTCGCTGCGCCACGCGGCCGAGTTCTTCATCGAGTTCTTCGCCATCGATTTGATCATGGACGACCAGGGCACCTGCCGCGGCGTCATCGCGCTCAAGCTCGATGACGGCACGCTGCACCGCTTCCGCGCCCAGACCGTGATTCTGGCGACCGGCGGCTACGGCCGCGCCTACGCCTCCTGCACCTCGGCGCATACCTGCACCGGCGACGGCGGCGGCATGGTGCTGCGGGCCGGCCTGCCGATGCAGGACATGGAGTTCGTCCAGTTCCACCCGACCGGCATCTACGGCTCGGGCTGTCTCGTCACCGAAGGCGCACGCGGCGAAGGCGGCTATCTCGTCAACTCCGAGGGCGAGCGCTTCATGGAGCGCTATGCGCCGTCCGCAAAGGATCTGGCGTCGCGCGACGTCGTCTCGCGCGCGATGACCATCGAGATCCGCGAAGGCCGCGGCGTCGGCAAGAAGAAGGACCATATCTTCCTTCATCTCGACCATCTCGATCCCGCGGTGCTGGCCGAGCGGCTGCCGGGCATCTCCGAATCCGCGAAGATCTTCGCCAACGTCGACGTGACGCGCGAGCCGATCCCGATCGTGCCGACCGTGCATTACAACATGGGCGGCATCCCGACGAATTATCACGGCGAAGTGCTGACCAAGAAGGACGGCGACGACAACGCCGTCATTCCGGGCCTGATGGCGATCGGCGAAGCGGCCTGCGTCTCCGTGCACGGCGCCAACCGGCTCGGCTCGAATTCGCTGATCGACCTCGTCGTGTTCGGCCGCGCCGCGGCGCTCCGTCTCGCCGAGAAGCTGACGCCCAACGCCAGCCAGCCGGAACTGCCGGCGAACTCGTCCGACCTCGCGCTCGGCCGCCTCGACCATTACCGCTACGCCTCCGGCGGCACGCCGACCGCGAAATTGCGCGAGGGCATGCAGCACGTGATGCAGAGCAATTGCGCGGTGTTCCGCACCGGCGAAGTGCTGAGCGAAGGCCAGAATTTGATCGAGAAAGTCCACAGCGGCATCACCGACATCGCCGTGTCCGACCGCTCGCTGGTGTGGAATTCGGATCTCGTCGAGACGCTCGAATTCGACAATCTGATCTCGCAGGCGGTGGTGACGATGAACTCGGCCGCCAACCGCACCGAGAGCCGCGGCGCGCATGCCCGCGAGGACTTCTCCGAGCGCGACGACAAGAACTGGATGAAGCACACGCTGGCCTGGCTGGACGATGCCGGCAAGGTCAAGATCGAGTACCGCCCGGTTCACGACTACACCATGACCAACGACGTGCAGTACATCCCGCCCAAAGCGCGCGTGTACTGATCGAACAGCGAAGGCCCTAATCGAAATGGTTGAATTCGCACTTCCGAAGAACTCGAAGATCACCGGCGGCAAGACCTGGCCGAAGCCCGCGGGCGCGACCGAAACGCGCGAATTCCGCGTCTATCGCTGGAATCCGGACGACGGCAAGAATCCGAGCGTCGACACCTATTACGTCGACACCAATGATTGCGGCCCGATGGTGCTGGACGGCCTGATCTGGATCAAGAACCACATCGACCCGTCGCTGACCTTCCGCCGCTCCTGCCGCGAAGGCGTCTGCGGCTCCTGCGCCATGAACATCGACGGCCAGAACACGCTGGCCTGCACCCGCTCGATGCACGACGTGAAGGACGGCGCGGTCAAGATCAACCCGCTGCCGCACCAGCCGGTGGTGAAGGACCTCGTCCCCGACCTCACCAATTTCTACGCGCAGTATGCCTCCGTCGAGCCGTGGCTGAAGACGACCTCGCCGACGCCGCAGAAGGAATGGAAGCAGAGCCACGAGGACCGCGAGAAGCTCGACGGTCTCTACGAGTGCATCCTCTGCGCCTGCTGCTCGACCTCGTGCCCGAGCTATTGGTGGAACAGCGAGCGCTATCTCGGTCCCGCCGCGCTGCTCCAGGCCAATCGCTGGGTCTCTGATTCGCGGGATGAAGCGACCGGCGAGCGGCTGGACAATCTCGAAGACCCGTTCCGGCTCTACCGCTGCCACACCATCATGAACTGCGCCAAGGCCTGCCCGAAGGGCCTCAACCCGGCCGAAGCCATCGCCGAGCTCAAGCTCAAGATGGTCGAGCGGCAGATCTAGCCCGCCACGCCTCGCTGTTCGGCTGCTGCGTCTATCGACTCTTTTGAGCGGCGGAGGGAGTGGGACTTCTCTCCGCCATGCCGCGGATACGCGAGAAGAGCCGGAAACAAGCATTCCTTAAAAGGACCGGTCTCGATTTGCGACCACATCCGCGAATCTCGATTGATTTCGAGGCGCATCGAGACGGGTCCGCTTCCAAGCTGTCAAATCGACTTCTCACCGGGAAACCGGTCGAGACGTAGTCGGTGTCGATGATCGGTCAGGAGGCGTGCGCCGCCCAGGACGGCGGCCAGCGTTCCCAGCCCGGTCCCTCCGGCAATCAGGAACATGATCAGCAATTGATATTTGACTGCATCGACCGGCTCGACGCCCGCGAGAATCTGGCCAGTCATCATCCCCGGCAGGGAAACGAGGCCGATTGCCGCCATGCTGTTCATGATCGGCATGAAGCCGCTTCGCAAGGCGTCTCGTATGATCGGCAGCAGGGCTTGGTGTCGGGTGCCGCCGAGCGCAAGACAAGCTTCCACGGCGGCACGTTCCCGCACCAGACTGCTTGTCAGCACGTCCAAGCCGAGGCTTATTCCGGTCATGGTGTTGCCCAGGATCATGCCCAGCAAAGGCAGCGCATAGCGCGGATGATACCAAGGATCGGGACGTAGCTCTGTCAGGAGCGCGAACATCGTAACGGTGCCGGCTGCGAGCAGCGTGCATGCCGCGCCCAGCCCGTACTTCCAAACGCCCGGAAGGCGCCGCTTCTGGCGCGCGACGATTTCTCGAGATGCGAAGAGAACCATGATGACGGCTGCAAGCGCTGTCCAAAGGGGCGACACCGCGGCAAACAGGAACGTCAGCACGTATCCAACGAGGACGAGCTGAACCACCATCCGCACGGTCGCGACGGCTAGTTGTTTTTCAAGCTTGAGGCGGAGAGCAAGCGAGAGAACGCCGTCCATGACGACAAGGAGCGCGGGTAGGGCCAGATCGCCATACGAAAGCTGAATGTAGCTCACGACCGGTTTTCCCTAATGCCACCATCGGGCCCCATCGTGAGTATCCGTGACCCGACGCGGCGGGCTTGAGCGTTGTCGTGGGTGCTCCAGATGACGCTCGTTCCATTCGAAATGCGTTCGGCGATCAAGGATTCCACCGCCGCGGCGGATGCCGGGTCGAGCGCCGACGTTGGCTCGTCCAGCAGAAGCACCCGTGACCGCAGCATGAGCGCCCGCACAAGCCCCAAACGTTGTCTCTCGCCGGTCGAAAGTCTTTGGATCGGCCAAGGTCCGCAATCGTCCGGCAACCCCAGGCGCGTGACCAGCGGTAGGGCATCATCCCAGCCCGAGAAGTGCTCTTGCACGATGTCGGACCACCATCCAGGCTCGACGGCGAGGTAGGTCACTCGCTTTCGCCAGGCGGGGGCGGGCATCGCCTCTCTCAGCGTTCCGTCGAGCTTGACCGTTCCTTCGTTCGGATCGAGGTCCGCTATGGAGCGAAGCAGCAAAGTCTTCCCGACCCCGGACGGTCCTTGCAGGGCGACGCATTCGCCGTCCTGCAAGTCGAATGACGCGGAGATGTGCAAGCGCTTGAGCCCGCTGACCGTCAGCATGCGTCAAAGCTTAAGCTGCAGCCGATCGGCAACCCGTCGGGCGATCTCCGCCGGTGCCTCGTCCGTGTAGGGGTGCACCGAGCTGACATTGATCTCGCCGAGCACGTAGCTGTCGCTCCCGTCCGCCTGGACGGGGCCGAGCATGAAGTCCGCATCCCAGATGGCTGGGAAGTCATCCCGGGCAATATCCAGCAACGAGGTTAGCTGCGGCGTCCACTCGTCTTCCATCAGCCGGCGCAGCCGCTGGAAGCGCGGGTCGGCGTTGGACGTGTAGAGCCGCGGCCCGGCCCCCGCACGTGCGGCCGGCGAGTCGACCAGGGCCTTGACCTTGTGATGGCCGAAACCCGCGCACCGATCGCCAGCCATGTAGCAGCGCACGACGCCTTCGCTCAGGCGAGGCTGGAACGGTTGATCGATCACGCTGCCGTTCTCGAAATACTCCGCGCAGCGACGGAGAAAATCATCCAACGTCAGTTCCTCGGGCGCGTCCTTGGTCGCGTCGAGCACCCTGATCATGGGGAAGGTCGGCAGCCTCTCGACCTTCCAGACACCCTGACCACCGTTACCCCGGTTGCGCTTGATCACGCGCGGACCGGCGGCAAGCCGCGTCGACAACTCGGCGCGCATCGCTTCGGCGGTTTGATAGAGTGCTGTGTCGCTTCCCCACGCCATCGAGCGGGTGTGGTAGAGTACCTCCTTGGTACCCATCTTGAGGATGACGTCCGGATGAGCACTGACCCAGACACCCCGGAGGGCGACATCGCGCAGCAGGGCGTCAAGGCCGGCACGACTTCGACCATCCTGGATCGGGTTGACCCAGACGAGTACGCCGTCCACCGCGAGCAACTGCTCGCGGACCTCTTCGGCAAAGCTCTCGTCGTAGGTCACCGGGCGTGCGTCGACGCCGACGGCGGCCAATGCTTCAAACACCTGGACGAAGCGGCTGTTTCGTGGGGAGGCGTCCCGGCGCGCGGCGGCGTCGCCTCGCGAGAGAATGGCGATTGACCGTTGAGAATTGGGTTGTCGTTCCGTGTCCATGCGCAAGCTCCACGTGTTGCGTGCTGCGCAGATCTTGGACCGAAGTCTCGCGGGGAGTCTGCTTGTCCCCGTCAAGACAGTCTATGTGAGATCGTTCGGGCGCTTCAAGAGGTGGTAGGGAGCGTAAAGCAATTTCATGCGGTCCAGGTCCGCCCGACGCCGCGACAGCCAGGATTTCTACGGCCGGCGCCAATTCGAGAAGATTCTTCTTCCGGCCCGCGCCACGCGCGAATGCCCGGATTGCAACCTCCGGTTCCGGCGATAAGCCGCTTCCTTCCCGGCGGGAAATTCAAGTAAGCTTCCGGTCAGGGACCGGAGCGACTGTGCAGGGCGCGCAACGCAACTCGCTGAAACTGTTGCAGTGGATGATGGCGGCATCCCTGGCGCTGCCGATTGCACTGTTCGTCTTCACTTCCACGATCTCCTACACCTCGACGAGGAACATTGCCGACCGCGAGATCGAGCGCACGCTCGACGTCGCGCATGAGCATGCGCTCAAGGTGTTCGAGACCATCGACCGCAGCCTTGCCGAGATCAACGAGGTCGTGCGCGGCCTTCCCGACGACGTCATCCGCTCGCGCGAACCGGCGCTGCACCGTCGCCTGAAACGGCTGGCTGATTCGCTGCCGCAGCTCAAATCGGCCTGGATCTTCGACGCGAACGGAAAGGCGCTGGTCAACAGCCTCGCCTCGCCGCCACAGGATCTGAGCTTTGCCGACCGCGATTATTTCTACGCCCATGTCGACCAGAGCATCGGCACGTTCATCGGCGCCTCGCTGACGCCGCGGCCGCCCTATCAGGGCGCGCGCTTCTTCGGCGTGAGCCGGCGGCGCGAAACCGACGACGGCAGTTTCGTCGGCGTGATCCAGGCTTCCGTCCTGCCGGAATATTTCGAGAGTTTTTATGCCAGGATCGGCTCCGATCCCGGCAGCTTCTTCGCGATGGGGCGCACCGACGGCGTGCTGCTGGCCCATTTTCCGCAGGCAGACAGTGATCTCCGGCTCGATCCGACCGGGCCGGTTGGCCGGGAGATCGCCGCTCACCCCCAGCGCGGCCTGATGACCATCGCCTGGCCGTCGGACGGGATCGAGCGCCGCATCGGCTACCGGCGCGTCGCCGAATATCCGATCTATGTCAGCGCGGGGCTCGAGACCTCGGCGATCCGGGGGCGCTGGTTCGCCACCATGGGCCAGCATCTGGTGTTCGGTGTGCCCGCCACCGCACTGCTGTTCGTGCTGCTGGCGTTCGCGTTCCGGCGCACCCAGCACCTGCAGGCCGAGGCCGCCGCGCGGCGCGA